>JANMUO010000315.1:0-6301 GCA_031391655.1 Betaproteobacteria bacterium | reverse complement strand
ACCAGCGCCTGCGCGCGGTGTCCAAGGGGCGCCCGAAGTTCGTGCTGCACGACGGCCCGCCCTATGCCAACGGCGACATCCACATCGGCACCGCGGTGAACAAGATCCTGAAGGACATGGTGGTGAAGTCGAAGTCGCTTGCCGGGTTCGACGCGCCCTACGTGCCGGGCTGGGACTGCCACGGCATGCCGATCGAGGTGCAGATCGAAAAGCAGTACGGCAGGAACCTGCCGGCGGAAGAAACGCTGCGATTGTGCCGCGCCTATGCCGGCGAGCAGATCGAGCGGCAAAAGGCCGATTTCCGGCGGCTCGGGGTGCTGGGCGACTGGGACGACCCTTATAAGACGATGGCGCCGCGCAACGAAGCCGACGAGATGCGCGTGCTGGGCAAGCTCCTCGAGCGGGGCTACGTCTATCGCGGCCTGAAGCCCGTGAACTGGTGCTTCGACTGCGGCTCCGCGCTGGCCGAGGCGGAGGTGGAGTACGAGGACCGCAAGGATCCGGCGGTGGATGTCGGGTTCGCGTTTGCCGAGCCCGACAAGGTGGCGAAGGCGTTTGGCTTGGCGCAACTGCCGGAGAAGCCCGGGTTCGTCGTCATCTGGACCACCACGCCCTGGACGCTGCCCGCCAACCAGGCGCTGAACGTGCACCCCGAGTTTACCTATCACCTGGTGGACACGGAAAACGGCCTGCTGATCCTTGCCGCGGAATTGCAGGAGGGTTGCCTTGCTCGCTACAAGCTGTCCGGCAAGACGCTGGCAGCCTGCAAGGGCAGCGCGCTGGAGAACATCCGCTTCCGGCATCCGTTCTACGAGCGCAGCGCGCCGGTGTACCTCGGCGACTACGTCACCCTGGATACCGGCACCGGCATCGTGCATTCGGCGCCTTCCTATGGCGTGGAGGACTTTGTCTCCTGCCGCCGCTACGGCATGAAGGACGCTGAGATGCTCAACCCGGTGATGGGTGACGGCAAGTTCGCCCCGTCGCTGCCGCTGTTCGGCGGCCTGTCGATCTGGGACGCCAACGGCAAGATCGTCAAGCAGTTGCAGGAAAAAGGCGCGCTGCTGGCGGTGGACTGGAAGTTCACGCACAGCTACATGCATTGCTGGCGCCACAAGACCCCGATCATCCTGCGTGCGACCACCCAGTGGTTTGCTTCGATGGACGATCCCGTGAAGGGCGAAAGTTTGCGCAGCGTCGCGCTGCGCGGCATCGGGAAGACGGAGTTCTTCCCTTCCTGGGGCCAGGCGCGCCTGCACGGGATGATCGCCAACCGGCCGGACTGGACGCTGTCGCGCCAGCGGCAGTGGGGCGTGCCGATGCCGTTCTTCCTGCACAAGGAGACCGGCGCGCTGCATCCGCGCACCGCCGAGCTGCTGGAGGCGGTGGCGCAGCGGGTCGAGAAAGCCGGCATCGAGGCCTGGCACACGCTGAAGGTCGCAGAGCTTCTCGGTGCCGAGGCTGCGATGTACGAGAAGAGCCGCGATACGCTGGACGTGTGGTTCGATTCCGGCTCCACGCACCAGACGGTGTTGCGCGGCTCGCACGCCGCGCTCGGATTTCCCGCCGACTTGTATCTCGAAGGCTCCGACCAGCATCGCGGTTGGTTCCATTCATCGCTGCTGGTTTCCTGCATGCTGAACGGCAGGCCGCCCTACGATTCGCTTCTTACCCATGGCTTCGTGGTCGCCGGCGACGGGCGCAAGATGTCCAAGTCGCTCGGCAACACCATGGCGCCGCAGCAGGTCTCGAGTACCCTTGGCGCCGAGATCCTGCGGCTGTGGGTGGCGTCGACCGATTACTCCGGCGAACTGTCGATCTCCGACGAGATCCTCAAGCGCGTGGTGGAGAGCTACCGGCGCATCCGCAATACCCTGCGCTTCCTTCTCGCCAATACGTCGGATTTCGATTTCGCGAAGGACACGGTGCCCGTGGCGCAGATGGTCGAGATCGACCGCTACGCGCTGGCGCTCACTGCCCGCCTGCAGGAAGAGGTGAAGAAGGACTACGAAGGCTACCAGTTCCACCTGGTCGCGCAGAAGCTCCTCGGATTCTGCTCGGAGGACCTGGGCGGGTTCTACCTCGACATCCTGAAGGACCGGCTTTATACCTGCGGCGCAGGTTCGGCCGCGCGCCGCTCCGCGCAGACCGCGCTGTGGCATGTGACGCAGGCAGTGGTGCGGATGATGGCGCCCATCCTGTCCTTTACCGCCGAGGAGTTGTGGCAGGCGTTCACCGGCAACGCGGACGACAGCGTGTTTTTCCAGACCCTGCATGAACTGCCGCCGGTCGCGGGCTCGGCGGCGCTGCTCGCGCGCTGGGACCGCTTGCGCGAGCTGCGCGATCCCGTGCGCAAGCAGATCGAGGCACTGCGCGCCGAAGGCAAGGTCGGTTCCTCCCTGCAGGCGCAGGTCGACGTGCATGCGGAGGGTGCGGACTACGATCTGCTGGCCGGCCTGGGCGAGGACCTGAGGTTCGTCCTGCTGACCTCCGTGGCGCGCGTGCATCGCGGTGCCGGCAGGGTGGAGGTCGCACCGAGCCCAGGTGCCAAGTGCGATCGCTGCTGGCACTACCGTGCCGACGTCAACGCGGCGGGCCTGTGCGGCCGCTGCGAAAGCAACCTGCATGGTGCAGGAGAGAAGAGGGTGCATGCCTAAGACCTTGCCCTGGTTCGCCGCCGCGGCGGCGATCGTGCTCGCCGACCAGCTGACGAAGTGGCTCGCGCTGGCGCAGTTGCGGCCCGGCGAGCCGGTCGCCGTCACGAGCTTCTTCAACCTCGTCCTGGTGTTCAACCGCGGTGCGGCGTTCAGTTTCCTTGCCGACGCGCCGGGCTGGCAGCAGCCGTTCTTCATCACGGTGGCGTTCGTCGCCGCGGCGGTGGTCAGCTGGATGCTCTGGCGCCAGCCGTCGCGCAGGATCCTGTGCGTGGGCCTCGCGCTCATCCTGGGCGGCGCCCTGGGCAACGTGTGGGATCGCATCGCCTATGGCCACGTGGTCGACTTCCTCGATTTCCATGCTTTCGGCTGGCACTGGCCGGCGTTCAACGTCGCCGATTCGGCGATCAGCGTCGGGGCGGCCCTCCTGATCGCCGATAGCTTCCTGCACAAGGACTAGAATGGCCGCCATGGACGTCCTGCTCGCCAATCCGCGCGGGTTCTGCGCCGGGGTGGAGCGTGCCATCGACATCGTCGAGCGCGCCCTGGAGCAGTACGGCGCGCCGATCTACGTGCGCCACGAGATCGTGCACAACAAGTCCGTGGTCGACGACCTGCGCAAGAAGGGCGCCGTGTTCGTCGAGGAGCTGGACGAGATTCCCTCCGGCGCGACGGTGATCTTCAGCGCGCACGGCGTGTCGAAGGCCGTGCGCAGCGACGCCGAAGCGCGCGGGCTCAAGGTGTTCGACGCCACCTGCCCGCTGGTCACCAAAGTGCACGTTGAAGTGTCCAAGATGCTGCGCGACGGGTATGAGGTCGTGATGATCGGCCACCGCGGGCATCCGGAAGCCGAGGGCACGATGGGCCAGGCGGGCACGGGCATGCACCTGATCGAGACGGTCGAGGACGTGGCGCGGCTGCAGGCGAAGGACGCGTCGAAGCTGGCCTACGTCACGCAGACCACGCTCTCGGTGGACGATGCCCAGGCGATCGTCGCGGCGCTGAAGGCGCGCTTCCCGCAGATCCACGGCCCGAAGAAAGACGACATCTGCTACGCCACGCAGAACCGCCAGGACGCGGTCAAGTTCATGACTCCGCGCTGCGACGTCGTGATCGTGGTGGGCTCGCCCAACAGCTCCAATTCCAACCGCCTGCGCGAAGTGGCGGAGAACATGGGCGCCGAGGCCTACATGGTGGACACTGCCGCCGACCTGCGCCCGGAGTGGGTGGCGGGAAAACGCCGCGTCGGCGTCACGGCGGGCGCATCGGCGCCCGAGGTGCTGGTCGACGAACTGGTGGCGCGCCTCAAGGCGCTGGGCGCCGGCAGCGTGACGCCGCTCGAGGGCATCACCGAGCGCGTGGTGTTTACGCTGCCGCGCGAACTGGCGCGGCGCCGCTAGCAGGTTTTGCTGGTGCGGTCCCAGCGGCCGCTTTTGACGCAGCGCCAGATGAAGCCCTCACGGCAAACGCGGGTGCCATTCGGTACCGCCTGCCCCTCCAGCGAGCAGGTTGCCCCGCCCGACTGCGCGAGGATCAGCCAGCCCTGCGATTCGGGGGCGCGTGCCTGCGAAGGCAGCGACAGGAGGGCGGCTAGTGGCGCCGCGAGCAGTGCGATCTTGAAGTTCATGGTTTCTCCGGCACGGAAGGGTTGCGGAACTGGCGCGCGCGGCGCGGCGCCTGGAAAAGTGGCAGGCCCTGCTCCGGCGCCTGGGCGACAGCGAGCGGGGGCTGGCCGAAGCGCAATTCGACGCTCATGCGCGACTTCACGGCCCTGCCGCCCTGGCGGCCGGGGGTGAACAGGGCAGGCGCGAACGCCTCGCGGGCTGCCTTCTCGAACACGCCGGGCGGGTCGGCGCGCTGGGCGACGATGTCGTCTACGGCGCCGCTTTCATTGATCATCAGCTCCAGGACCACCAGGCCGCGCGAAACGCGGGCCTCCGCAGGAAACTGCGGGTTCACGACGCTGCGTATGAGGGGGCGCTCGTCCAGGTCTTCCGCCGGCAGGTATTCGGGAAGGGCAAGGACACCGGCCGGCAAGTCGGTGGTCCGGCGCGGGGACCGGGGTTCGGGTGCCTTGGCTGCCGGCGCAAGTGCCTCGTCCGCGCCTGTGGCCCGCAGGCGCGCCTGCAATGCGCCTGCGCTCCACTGTCCCCAGTCATCCCCGCCCGACTGCCAGCCGCGGGGCAGCCGGTCGACCAGCGCCACGGCTGCCAGGTGCAGCAGCAGGGAAATGCCGAGCGCGGCGGGGATGCGCGCGTCGAACACTATTCCACCACCAGCTCCCGCCAGGACACGCGCCGTGCCGTGAACTCGGTGGGCGCGACCGGCGCGTTCTGCGTCAGCTGCTGGTTGGACGCAGTGGTGACGATCGCCACCACCTTGCCGCCGGGCAGCATGATCACGTTGATGCCGACCGCCAGCGAGCTGCCGATCTTGATGCTCGCCACGCCGCCGGGGGCCCCCTCGACGTAGGAGCCCGTCAGGTAGTCGAGGAAGTTGATGTTGGACTCGCCGCCCGCCGTGCAGGTGTCCAGCGTCGGCGTGTTCGACGCAATGGTCAGCGTGCCCAGCTGCAGCTGCGGATCGATGTTGACGCGCTCGCCGCTGTCCGGGAGGTCGATATACCAGCCGGAATCGCTCGCCCACGAGGGCGAGGTGCCTGCCGCGATAGTGCGCTCGCCCGGGTTGATGCCCGGCTGGAACACGCGCGGCCACATCGAGGCGCCGCGCACATCGGCAATCACCGGGCCGGTGACATCCGTGGGCTCGTCCTTGATCGCATAGATGGTCTGCGTCGTGAACGGACCGGTCTTGTCGTCCGACTCAAGGAACTGGCCGGTACCGAACATGATGATCGGCTTCTTCGGCACTGTCGGCGAATCGGCCAACTCGGGCTTGACGGTGATCGGCTGCGTGTTGCCAAGCGCATCCTTCGCCACGGCGACCAGCGTCGTAGTGAGGTAGTTTGCGTTCGCGCCACTGTCGTAGTTGAGGTCGAAGCGCCACAAGTTGCCCTTGATGTCGCCGCCATAGACGTACAGGGCGGTGTTGTCGGTCGCCGAGTCGGTCGCGTAGGCGACGACCCTGGCGATGCCGCTGGGCGATGCCGCCGTGCCTGCGCCAGTGGCCAGCCGGTGCATGAGGTGTCCATCCACGGCATCGAGGATGTACAGGTAGCCGCCCCCGTTGCCGGCGCCGTCGGTCGAGCCGTTGTTGTAGCCCGAGGTGACGAGCACCACCCACTTGCCGTTCAGCTTGGTCACGATCGGCACGCCGTAGGAAAGCCCCATGTGGCAATCGGCGAAATGCGGGCCGCCCGTGGGCACGCCCAGGAGCCCGGTGGTGACGCAGGTCGCGGAGTAGCCGAACTCCCACAGGACCTTCGTGCCGGTGGCGGTCGGATTGGAGACGTCGAGCGCGTAGTAGCCCCGGCCGCCCGCGTTCAGCCCCCCCACCAGGATGGTGCGCCAGTCGTCGAGGCCGCCGCAGGGCGTGGTGACGCAGACGTCGGCGATGGCCGGCGAACCGTCCACGAAGTAGCGGTGGACGTAGGGCTCGTTCGCCAACCGGTGGAGATCGGAGAGCAGGAGCCCCGGGATGTAGGCCCAGCGTTCCGCGCCGTTGCCCGCGTTGTTGCCCGTGAACGT
>JANMUO010000284.1:0-1940 GCA_031391655.1 Betaproteobacteria bacterium | reverse complement strand
CCCGGGCATCGGCTCAATCGTCCCGACCTTCATGGCCTACATCGCGGAAAAGCGCATCTCGAAGACGCCGGAGCGCTTCGGGCAGGGCGCGATCGAGGGCGTCGCGGCGCCCGAATCGGCCAACAACGCCTACGCCAACGCCGCGATGATCCCGTTCCTCACCCTGGGCATTCCCAGCTCGCCGACCATCGCCGTGCTGATGGGCGCGTTCATCATCAACGGCATCACGCCGGGGCCTTTCCTGTTCCAGGAGCGCCCGGACCTGGTGTGGGCGGTGATCTCGAGTTTTTTCGTCGGCAACGTGATCCTGCTCGCGCTCAACCTGCCCCTGGTCGGCCTGTGGGCGAAGCTGCTGCACCTGCCCTTCCAGTACCTGTGCGTCGGCGTGCTGCTGTTCTGCGTGGTGGGCGCGTACAGCCTGCAGCAGAGCATCTTCGACGTCTGGGTGATGATCGCCTTCGGCGTCATCGGCTACGTGTTTCGCAAGCTCGGGCTGCCGCTGGCGCCGCTGGTGCTCGGACTGATCCTCGGGCCCGCCATCGAGAAATCGCTGCGCACTTCGCTCGAGATGTCGGGGGGCGACTACTCGATCTTCGTCACGCGGCCCCTGTGCCTCGGCTTGCTCATTGCGGCGGGGGCTGTCCTGATCGCAGCTGCGCTCAAGCTTGCGCCGAGTGCGGTGCGTGAGATGTAGAATTCAATTGAGGAGGTGGTCATGAGGAATTTCCTGTTTGGACGTGATTTTCTGGTCGCCGCACTGTTTGCCGCCGCGTTCGGCAACGCGCTTGCGGACGACTATCCCAGCCGGCCCGTGCAACTGATGGTCGCCTTTCCGCCGGGCGGCAGCACCGACGTGGGCGCGCGCGTCGTCGCCTCGATCGCGGAGAAGCTCCTCGGCAAGCCCATCGTCGTGCTGAACAAGGGCGGCGCAGGGGGCCAGGTCGGCTGGACCGAGATGGCGCGGCAAAAACCCGACGGCTACTACATCGGCTATATCAACCTCCCGGCCACCAACACCGTGATCCTGGATCCCGAGCGCAAGGCGATCTTCGGCGTCGATGCATTCGTGCCGATCATCAACCAGGTGCTCGATCCGGGCATCGTCTGGGTGCGCGCCGACAGCCCCTACAAGACGCTGAAGGATCTCGTGGACGCCGCGAAGAAGGCGCCCAATACGATCCGCACCGCGAGCACGGGCATCCTGAGCGACGACCATCTCGCCATCCTGATGCTCGAGGAGGCGGCGCCCGGCGCGATTTTCCGCGTCGTGCACCTTGCCGGCAGCGCGGACCAGCTGAAGGAGGTGATGGGCGGCCACGTCGATGTCGCCTTCGACAACGTCGGCAGCATCGCGCCGCGCGTGCGCTCGGGTGAGCTGCGCGCGCTCGCGGTGATGGACCACCAGCGCTCGAAATTCGTGCCGGAGGTCCCGACGATGAAGGAACTCGGCTATCCGACGGTGATCTCCAGTTCGACGCGCGGCATCGCCGCCCCCAAAGGCACCCCGCAGCCGGTGCTGAAGAAGCTCGAAGAGGCGCTCAAGAAGGCGATGGAGGACCCCGAGCACGTGCAAAAACTCGAATCGGCCGGGCTCGCGGTGAAGATCATGGTCGGCGAGGAGTACGCCCGCTACTACAGCGAAACCCACGCGCAGGCGAAGAAGTACACCGAGTGGGCGAAGAGCCGCCCGCACAAGTAATTCGCGCAACGCTATCATGCGGGGGTGAAGCGGGATGCACCCCCGGCGGACGCCATCGTCATATGCGGCGCGCGCCAGAACAATCTCAAGAACCTTAGCCTCTCCCTCCCGGCCAACGAGCTGATCGTCGTCACCGGCGTTTCGGGCTCCGGCAAGTCCTCGCTCGTCTTCGACACCCTGTACGCCGAGGGGCAGCGCCGCTACGTCGAGACTTTCAGCCCCTACGCGCGCCAGTTCCTCG
>JANMUO010000249.1:0-3060 GCA_031391655.1 Betaproteobacteria bacterium | reverse complement strand
CGAACGATCTCGCCGGTGACGGCACCACCACGGCGACCGTTCTCGCCGCTTCGATCATGAAGGAAGGGATCAAGCTGGTCGCCGCCGGCATGAACCCGATGGATCTCAAGCGCGGCATCGAGAAGGCGGTCGAAGCGGTCGTGGCGGATCTCAAGAAGATCTCCAAGCCGTGCACCACCACCAAGGAAATCGCGCAGGTGGGCTCGATCTCGGCCAACGCCGACAACGACATCGGCAAGATCATCGCCGACGCCATGGACAAGGTCGGCAAGGAAGGCGTGATCACGGTCGAGGACGGCAAGAGCCTGCAGAACGAGCTCGACGTCGTCGAGGGCATGCAGTTCGACCGCGGCTACCTCTCGCCCTACTTCATCAACAACCCGGAAAAGCAGATCGCCGTGCTGGAGGATGTCTACATCCTGCTGTACGACAAGAAGATCAGCTCGATCCGCGAGCTCCTGCCGCTCCTGGAGCAGGTAGCCAAGTCGGGCAAGCCGCTCGTCATCATCGCCGAGGAAGTCGAAGGCGAGGCGCTGGCGACCCTGGTGGTGAACAACATCCGCGGGATCCTGAAGACCGTCGCCGTCAAGGCGCCGGGGTTCGGCGACCGCCGCAAGGCGATGCTGGAGGACATGGCGATCCTCACCGGCGGCACGGTGATCAGCGAAGAGCTGGGCCTGAAGCTGGAGAACGCCACGCTGAAGGACCTGGGCAAGGCGAAGAAGATCGAGGCCGGCAAGGAAAACACCACCATCATCGACGGCTCGGGCGTGAAGAAGGACATCGAGGCTCGCGTGAAGCAGATTCGCGTGCAGATCGAGGAAGCCACCAGCGACTACGACAAGGAGAAGCTCCAGGAGCGCGTGGCGAAACTCGCCGGCGGCGTGGCGCTGATCAAGGTCGGCGCGGCGACTGAAGTCGAGATGAAGGAGAAGAAGGCCCGCGTCGAGGACGCGCTGCACGCAACCCGCGCGGCCGTCGAAGAGGGCATCGTCCCCGGCGGCGGCGTGGCGTTCCTGCGCGCGAGGAAGGCGCTGGAAGGCAAGATCAAGGGCCTCAACCATGACCAGGAAGCGGGCGTCAAGATCGTGATGCGCGCGCTGGAAGAGCCGATGCGCCAGATCGTGGCCAACTGCGGCGAAGAGCCCTCCGTCGTGCTGAACAAGGTGATGGAAGGCAAGGGCGTGAACTACGGCTACAACGCTCAGACCGACGAGTTCGGCGACCTGGTGGAGATGGGCGTGATCGATCCCACCAAGGTGGCGCGCACTGCGCTGCAGAACGCGGCTTCGGTTGCCGGCCTGATGCTCACCACCGACGCGATGGTTGCGGAACTGGTGGAGGAGAAGAAGGGCGGCGGCGGCCACCAGCATGGCGGTGGCGGCATGGGGGGCATGGGCGGTATGGACGGGATGGACATGTAACCCTGCAGTTAAGGCAACGACGAGAAGGGGCGCTTCGGCGCCCCTTTTCTTTTGTATTACACTGGTCCGCAGAGGGAAGGGGACCATGCGAATACTCGTCGCGGAAGACGACGCGAATCTCGCCGAAGGCGTGATGAGCAGCCTGCGCGCGACCGGCTATGCGGTCGACGGGGTGAAGAACGGCATCGAGGCCGATTCGGCGCTCGACGCCGTCGAGTATGACCTGCTGATCCTCGACCTCGGCCTGCCGCGCAAGTCCGGCCTCGACGTGCTGAAGCGCCTGCGCGGGCGCGACTCGCGCCTGCCGGTGCTGATCCTCACCGCGCTGGACGGCGTCAACGACCGCGTGCGCGGCCTGGATGCGGGCGCCGACGACTACCTCGCCAAGCCCTTCGAACTCGCCGAGCTGGAAGCGCGCGTGCGCGCGCTCACGCGGCGCGGCATGGCCGGCGGCCCGACCCTGCTCAAGCACGGCCCGCTCAGCTACGACCAGGTGGGGCGCATGGTGCGCATCAACGGCGAGGCGCTGGAGCTCTCGGCGCGCGAGGTGAGCCTGCTGGAGATCTTCCTGCAGCGCGCCGGGCGCCTGGTGTCCAAGGACCAGCTGGTGTCGCACCTGTGCGAGTGGGGCGAGGAGGTATCGCCCAACGCCATCGAGGTGTACGTGCACCGGCTGCGCCGCAAGCTCGAGGCGGGCGGCGTGCGCATCGTCACCGTGCGCGGCCTCGGCTACAGCCTGGAGAAGCCCGCCGCGCAGGCGGGCTGATATAATCCGCGCCCTTCGTTTGTCCCGCAGGCCAAGTAGCTCAGTTGGTAGAGCAGCGGACTGAAAATCCGTGTGTCGCTGGTTCGATTCCGGCCTTGGCCACCATTACAATCCCTAGCTGATGACCCTCTTTGCACTGGGACTCAACCACTCCACCGCCCCCCTGCCGGTGCGCGAGCGCGTGGTGTTCCAGGTCGAGAAGCTCCTCGACGCGCTGGGCGAGCTGACGCGCGGCAAGACGGTCGCCGAAGCGGCCATCCTCTCGACCTGCAATCGCACCGAGCTCTACCTCTCGGCCGAGCAACCGGAGGCCGCCGTCGCGTGGCTGGCGGAATACCACCGCCTCAACCCGTCGGAAATCTCGCCCTACCTCTACACGCTGCCGCACGACCAGGCGGTGCGACACACCTTCCGCGTCGCCGCGGGCCTGGATTCGATGGTCATCGGCGAGCCGCAGATCCTCGGGCAGATGAAGGACGCGGTGCGCACGGCGGAAGCCGCCGGGACCCTGGGAACGGTGCTGCACAAGCTCTTCCAGCGCACCTTCGCCGTGGCCAAGGAGGTGCGCAGCACCACGCAGGTGGGTGCCAACAGCGTGTCCATGGCCGCCGCCGCGGTGAAGCTGGCGGCGCGCATCTTCCCGAGCCTGAAGGACCAGAAGGTGCTCTTCATCGGCGCGGGGGAAATGATCGAGCTCTGCGCCACGCATTTCGCCGCGCAGGCGCCGGCGCGCGTCACGGTGGCCAACCGCACGCTGGAGCGCGGCGAGGCGCTCGCGCACCGCTTCAACGGCCACGCCATCGAGCTGCGCGCGCTCGCCGAGCAGCTGCAGGAGCACGACATCGTGGTCTCCTGCACCGCCTCATCGCT
>JANMUO010000248.1:0-10729 GCA_031391655.1 Betaproteobacteria bacterium | reverse complement strand
AATTGAGCGCGAGGATCCAGAATGCCGAAAGCGTCGTGCCGCTCGCCACCAGCGCGCAGGAGAGGATGTGCACCCAATCGGGCACGCGGTTCATGCCGAATAGCATGATCCCGAGGAACGTGGCCTCGAGAAAGAACGCCGTCAGCACCTCGTAGCCGAGCAGGGGCCCAGCTATGTTGCCCACTTTCTCCATGTAGCCCGGCCAGTTGGTGCCGAACTGGAAGCTCATGGTGATGCCCGAGACCACGCCCATGGCGAAGGTGAGGGCGAAGATCTTCACCCACAGGCGGTAGGTGGACAGCCACCCCGGGTCGCCGGTCTGCGCGTAGCGGATGCGGAAGAAAAGCAGGAACCAGGCGAGCGCGATGCTGAGGGTCGGAAACAGGATATGGAACGAGATGTTCAGCCCGAACTGCGCTCGGGCCAGAAGGAGGGCATCCCCGGCGTCCATGGGGGCAATTATAAGGAGATGCAGGTCGTTTTGAGGGGCAATAGCGCGTATGCTGGGGCGGGGTGGTAAGGAGTTTGGTATGGAGTACGTCTGGTTCATCGTCATAGGGCTGATCGTCGGCCTGGTCGTCGGGCAGTTCCTGCAGGGCAACAATTTCGGCATCCCCATGGACATCGTGTTCGCCGTCTGCGGCGCGCTCGGCGCCGGCATCGCGTTCACCGCTTCGGGCCTTATTCCCGAGGCCAGCGCGGGCGGCCGGATGGTCATGGCGGCCATGGGCGCGTTCTTCGCCGTGTTCCTGCGGCGGGTACTGAAGGTCGTCTGAGCCGCTTGTTTTAGACTTCCGGCGCATGCCGTTCGCGCCGGTCACGAAGTCCGAACTGATTGCCCGCCTGGCCGAAGGCCACGCGGCGCGCATCACTGTTGTCACTCCCAACGCACGCCTGTCCCGCGAGTTGTCGCGCGAGTTCGACCAGCGGCAGGCCGACGAGGGCCTTCCGGTCTGGGAAACCGCTGATGTCCTGACGCTCGAGCAGTTCGTCGAGCGCCTGTACGAAGACGCGCTTTACTCCGACATCGCGGCGAAGCTGCCGCTCCTATTGACCGGGGCGCAGTCGCAGTCCCTGTGGGAGTCGGCGATCCGCGCGAGCGAATGGGGCGGGGCGCTGCTCGCGGTGCCGCAGGCGGCGGGGGATTGCGTGCGCGCCTGGGAGTTGGCGCACGCCTGGCGCATCGCCGGCGGGCTGGGGAATTTTCCCGGCAACGACGATGCCACCGCCTTCCTCGAATGGTCGCGCGACTACGCAAAGCGCTGCGATCTGGGGAATAGCACTGACGCGGCCAGGCTTGCCGACATCGTCGCGCCGCTGCTGAAGGAAGCCGCGCTGCGCAAACCGAAACTCCTCGTCGCCTACGCCTTCGACCTGTTGAAGCCGCAGGAGCAGGAGTTCCTCGATGCCTGCGCAAAGGCCGGCATCGAGCTGCGCAGCTGCGCGCCGGATCGCAGGGTGGGCCATGGGCCCACGCTACGGGTGTTCCCTTCGGCGCGCGAAGAACTCGACGCCGCCGCCCAATGGGCGCGCTCGCGCCTGGAGTCCGGCGCGACGCGCATCGGCGTGGTGGTTCCCGAACTCGGCCAGCGGCGCAAGGAAGTCGCGCGCGTCTTCGCGCGCACCATGCAGCCGGCGCACAACCTGCCCGGCCGGGAGCGCAACGCGCAGCCCTTCAACCTGTCGCTGGGCGCGCCGCTCGCCGACTATCCCCTCGTGCGCGCCGCGCTTTCCATTCTCGAGATTGCCGCGGGCGAGATTCCCTTCGAGCAGGCCTCGCGCCTCATCCGCTCTCCGTTCGTCGGTGGTGCGGACGACGAGATGGGGAAGAGGGCTTTGCTCGATGCTGCGCTCAGGAAAAGGTCGCCGGCGCGCCTGACTCTGGGCAAGCTGGTCGGGCTGGTCGACCAATGCCCCATCCTCCGGCAGAAACTCGAAGCCGTATTCGCCGTGCCGAAGAAGGAATCCGTTTCTCCGCACGACTGGGGCCGGCACTTCACGACCTTGCTGGACGCTGTGGAATTTCCGCATCGGAGCCTCGATTCCGACGAATTCCAGACCCGCGCCAAGTTCAACGAGACGCTTGCCGAGTTCGCGAAGCTCGAGCGCGTCGCGCCGAAAATGTCGTTTCCTTCGGCCCTCGCGCATCTGCGGCGCCTTTGCGCGGAGACCCTGTTCCAGCCGGAAACGCCCGACGCGCCGATCCAGGTGCTCGGCGTACTCGAGTCCGCGGGCCTGGAGTTCGACTGCCTGTGGGTGAGCGGCCTCACCGACGAGGTGTGGCCGCTGCACGCCAACCCCAATCCTTTCATCCCGCCCTCGCTGCAGAAGAAGGCGCTGATTCCCGAGGCGTCGCCGGAAGCGACGATGCAGCGCTGCAAGCGGATTACCGACGGATGGCTTGGCGCCGCCTCCGAGGTTGTCGTCTCCTATCCGACGCGTGAAGAGGATCGTGATCTGCTTTGCTCTTCCCTGATCTCCGGCGTTTCCTCGCCTTTGGAAACGCCGGAGACAAGGACTTACGCCCGGCACCGAGACGTGATCTTTGCCGCTCGACGCACCGAGACGTTCGAAGACGACCGTGCGCCGGCACTAGCCACGAAAACGCCGAAAGGGGGAACCCGAATCCTGTCGGACCAATCCGCGTGTCCGTTCAGGGCATTTGCCCGGCATCGCCTCGCCGCTGAAGCCCAGGAAGAACCTGTTGAAGGTTTGGACGCCATGGCGAGAGGCTCGCTGCTGCACACGCTGATGAAGGAACTGTGGACGGAACTGAAGGGGAGTGATGGTTTGAAGGGGGATGTTGGTCCAGCGATTGAAAAAGCGGCGAAGGCGGCGGTTGCCGAAGCCAAGCTGGAGGAACCGTTCGCGGGCCTGGAACGAAAGCGGTTGGCAAAGCTGGCGCGCGAGTGGCTGGAGGTAGAGAAGGGAAGGGAGCCCTTCGAAGTTGTCGCGATGGAAGACAAGCGCCAGCTTTCTGTTGCGGGGCTCCAACTGAACGGCCGGATCGACCGGCTGGATCGGCTGGACTCCGGCGGCCACGCCGTCATCGACTACAAAACCGGCAAGCCGACGTCCAACGACTGGCTGGGCGAGCGCCCGGACGATCCCCAACTTCCCCTTTACGCGGTCAACGCCAAGGAAGACATCGCCGTCGTCGCCTTCGCCAAGTTGAAGACCGGCGAGATGCGCTACGTGGGCTTCTCGCGCGCGAAGGACGCGATCCCGAAGGTCAAGCAGTCCGAGAACTGGGATGCGCTGGTCGCCGGATGGAAGAAGGAGCTGGAAACGCTGGGGTCGGCGTTCGCTTCGGGCGACGCGCGCGTCGATCCCAAGGACCTGCTTTCCACGTGCCGCCACTGCGACCTGCAGCCGCTATGCCGCGTCTACGAGCGCGTGAGCGCCCTGGGCGACAGCGAGGAAGACGATGGTTGAGATCGCCGACAAGAAGGAGCGCGAGCAGGCGCTCGACGTACGCCGCTCGTTCATCGTGCAGGCGCCCGCCGGCTCGGGGAAGACGTCGCTCCTCGTTGCGCGCTACCTCGAGTTGCTCAAGACCGTGCAGCAGCCCGAGGAGATCGTCGCCATCACCTTCACCAGGAAGGCGGCGGCGCAGATGAGAAAGCGCGTGCTGGCGGAGGTTTCTCCCGAGCTCGCGCCGCGCCTTCGCATCCAGACCATCGACGCCTTGTGTGCTTCGCTCACTGCGCGCATGCCGGTGCTCGCCAAGTTCGGCGCGCAGCCGGGGGTGGCGGAGGATGCCTCCGAGCTGTACCGCGAAGCGGCGTCGCGCACGCTTCTCGGCCTCACGCCGCCGGTGGCGCGCCTCTTGGCGCACCTCGATAACGACGTCGGGGCTGCGACCGGGCTTGTCGCCGACGTGCTGCAGCGGCGCGACCAGTGGCTGGTGAAGACCGGCCGCGCGCCTACGAGGAAGGAACTGGAGTCGGCGCTGAAGGAAGAGCGCGAGCGGCTGATGACCCGCGCGCAGGCGCTGCACCCGCAGGCCTCGCCGGAGCTCGCCGAGAAGGTGCTGACACGCGAGGGCAAGTGGCGCAGGCGCCCGGCTGTGCCGGCGGAGCTCGTCGCGATTCCCGGTCTGGAGGAAGCGCTCGCAGCGCTGCTGGGCGCGCCGCCGGAGAAATACTCCGACCCACAGTGGGAGGCGCTGGAAGCCATCCTCGCGCTCCTCAATCCCGCGGTGGCGCAGTTGAAGCTCCTGTTCGCCGAGCGCGGGGAGGTGGATTTCACGGAGATGGCGCACGGCGCGCTGCGGGCGCTCGGCACAGCGGACGAGCCCACGGACCTGATGTTGTCGCTCGATGTAAAGGTGCAGCACCTGCTTGTGGACGAGTTCCAGGACACGTCCAACTCGCAGTGGGACCTGCTGCTGCTCCTTACCGCTGGCTGGCAGGTGGACGATGGGCGCACCTTGTTCGTCGTCGGCGACCCGATGCAGTCGATCTACCGCTTTCGCGATGCGCAGGTGGGACTCTTTCTGCAGGCGAAGCGCGAGGGTCTGCCGAACATCAAGCTGCATCCGCTAACGCTCTTGACCAATTTCCGGTCGCAGGGCGCGATCGTCTCCTGGGTGAACCGGGTGTTTCCCTCGGTTCTTCCTGTCGACGCGGACGAAGACTCCGGCGCGGTGCCGTATTCGCCTTCCATCCCCTTCGAGGCGGCGGATGTGGAAGGCGAGCCGACGCTGGACCTCTTTGCCGACCGCGAGGGCGAGGCGAAGCGCGTGGTCGAGCTTGTTACCGAGGCGCGGGGCAAGACCGCCATCCTGGTGCGCAACCGCAGCCACCTGCTTGAGATCGTCCCCGCGTTGAAGACGGCCGGCATCCGCTACCGCGCGGTGGAGATCGAGCAGCTTGGGGAAAAGCAGGTGGTGCAGGACCTGTATGCCCTGACTCGTGCGCTTACCCATCTCGCCGATCGCGTCGCCTGGCTATCCATCCTTCGCGCGCCGTGGTGCGGGCTCACGCTCGCCGAGCTTTCTGCCTTCTTCGAGCCCCATCGCGACAAGACCGTCTGGGAGCTGATCCAATCCCAGCCTCGTTTGTCTCGCTTCGTCGCCGTCCTTCGTCCCGCGTTGGACAACCGCCTGCGCGGCACCCTGCGCGATCGCGTCGAGGGAGTCTGGCTCGCGCTGGGCGGCCCGGCCTGCGTGGAGGACGCCACCGACCTCGAAGATGCCGAGATTTTCTTCGACGAACTCGAGCGCCTGGAGGAGGCGGGCGAGCTCACCGATTTCTCAGCCTTGGCAAATAGCCTCGGCAAGCTCTACGCGCTGCCCGACGTCGAGGCCGGGCCGGAGGCGGTGGAGATCATGACCATCCACAAGGCGAAGGGCCTGGAGTTCGACAACGTCATCGTTCCGGGGCTCGATCGCCAGCCGCGCTCGGGGCGCAAGCCCTTGTTCGCCTTGCGCGCTTTGGCCGGGGGGCGTTTGTTGTTGGCGCCGATCGACGAGACCGGGGGCGACAAGGAGCCTCTGTACCAGTACGTCCGTCAGCTCGACCGGGAGGCGGAGGACATCGAGGCGGGGCGGTTGTTCTATGTCGCGGCGACGCGCGCGGAGTCGCGGCTGCGTTTATTGGGGTGCGTGAAGGTGGACGACGACGGCGTGGTGAAGATGCCTTCGAAGCGCAGCCTTCTCGGCCTGGCCTGGTCGGCGCTGGAGGAGCGGGTGAGGTTACCTGCGGCGGTGGCGGCTGTGGCGGAGGGGAAGGAGTCCTTGCCGGCGGGGGAGTTGAGGCGGCTTCCATCGGAATTCGAGATACCTCAAGCACCGGATTCAACAGCATGGAAATCGGCGGACGAGGGGCGCGAGGAGGAGGGGCCTTTATTCGACTGGGCGAAGGAAACCGTGCGCCACGCGGGGATCGTGGTGCACGCGTGGTTGCAGCGCATCGCCGAGGACCAGCTTCGCGGCTGGGATGCGAAGCGGGTGGATTCCCTTCGCGCGCGCTTCTCCACTGATCTTCAGCGCCGCGGCGTAGCGCCCACTGATCTTGATCGCGCGCTGGGGATCGTCGTTTCTGCCTTGAAGAACGCGCTCGCCGACGAACGCGGGCGCTGGCTGCTGGGACCGCATCCGGTGGTGCTCAACGAGCACCGGCTGCGCAACCGCGAGCGCAGCTTCCGTATCGATCGCTACTTCGAGGACGACAAAGGCGAGAAGTGGGTGGTGGACTACAAGACGAGCGAGCACGAGGGCGCCGGGGTCGAGGTGTTCCTCGACCTGCAGCGCGAGCGCTACGAGGCGCAGCTCGATGGCTACTCTGAGGCTGTTGGCGGGGCCAGGCGCGGGCTCTACTTCCCGCTGCACAAGGGCTGGAGGGAGTGGTAGCGCCAATTGTCTAAGGTCACAATTTGTGACCTTAGACGCGATTCACTTGCCCAGTACGAAGCCAATACGGCGTTTTGGCGGCAGCGTTGGCGGCGTCATCAATTCCCGGATAGCGTCGAAAACGACCTTGAACTGCTGGTCATATCTCGATTCCAGATCGTTGAGCCGCCGCGCCAGCTCCTGGTTGTGGCCAACCAGCCCGCGCAGCCGCACGAAGGCACGCATGATCTCCACGTTGACCTGGACCGCCCGATCGCTCCTGAGCACGGACGAGAGCATGGCCACGCCCTGTTCGGTGAAAGCATAGGGCCGGTACTTGATGTTGTGACCCCTGCCGCCGGCTTCGTTCAAGGTCACAAATTGTGACCATGTATCTCAAACATCTTGTTCAGTCAAATGAAACATGAAATCGGCCGGGAACCGGGCGGGGTTCCGCTTGACTGCCTGCACCAGCGCCTTGGTCGGGACGCCATAGAGCTCCGCCAAGTCTGCGTCCAGCAGGACCTTGTGTCCGCGTATCGAATGAATGCGAGAGATGAGTGCTTGGGTGGCGGGAGCCATGGTGTCTCCGCATCAACGCCGTGTACCGGGGGCGCGTTGACCCGACTACGATATCGGCATCTATGTCCCTGAAACGCCCCAAAGGCCGCGCCGGCACTCTGGTAGTCCTCGAGCACAGCTCTTCGATCCTGAAGGGAAACCTGCTCGGCGATCCGCATGTGCGCAAGGTCGGGGTGTGGCTGCCGCCGCAGTACGACGAGGGCACCAAGCGCCGCTTCCCGGTGCTCTACGACCTGGTCGGCTTCACCGGCTCCGGCCTCTCGCACCTCAACTGGAAGCCGTTCAGCGAGAATCTCGGGGAGCGCGCCGCGCGGCTCGTGCACGAACGCAAGATGCCGCCTGCGATCCTGGTATTCCCGGATTGCTTCACCGCACTCGGCGGGAATCAGTACGTGAACTCGTCCGCGATCGGCGCCTACGCCGACTACCTGACGAAGGAGCTCGTGCCGTTCGTCGATCGCGAATTCCGCACGCTCGCTTCGCGCGATCACCGCGGCTGCTTCGGCAAATCCTCCGGCGGCTACGGCGCGATCGTGCATGGCATGAAGTACCCCGGCAGCTGGGGCGCGGTCGCCGATCACTCGGGCGATGCGTACTTCGATTTCGTCTACCGCAGCGATTGGCCCAACACCTTGAACGAGCTCGCGAAGCATCGCGCCGCCAGGCAGAAGCCCGGCGCGTACGACGCGGCGAAGCGCGCCGGCGCGCCAGGCCTTGCGCGGGGCCACGACGACGGGCGCGTGAAGCGCTTCCTCGCCGCAGTCTGGAAGAAGCCGAAGCTCTCCCACGCCGAGTCGCTGGCGATGATGAACCTGTGCATGGCCGCGACGTACGACCCGAGCCCCCGCGCGCCGCTCGGCTTCCGGCTGCCGTTCAACCTCGAGAGCGGCGAGCTGATCCCCGAGAATTGGGCGAAGTGGCTCGCGCACGATCCCATTCACATGGCGCCGAAGCACGCCAAGGCACTGCGCTCGCTGCGCGGCATCTACATCGACTGCGGCTGGCGCGACCAGTACCACATCCATTATGGGTCGCGCATTCTCTCTAGCCGGCTCGCCGGGCTGCGCATCCCGCACCGCTACGAGGAGTTCGCCGACGATCACTCGGACATCGACTACCGCATGGACGTGAGCCTGCCGTTTCTCGCGAGAGCGCTGAGCGCTTAGGGCGTTCCGATCCGAGAGATTTCTCTCCCAGACATCCGCGCCATCCTGTTAGGATCGCCCGATCCAGGGAGGAATTCTCATGAGCGAGAACGTCTACGCACCGCCGCAATCGGAGCTCGGACCTGGAATCGAGCAGCCCATCGGCACGGGCGACTTCGATTTCGGGCGCTGTCTCTCCGAGGCCTGGGCGCGAACTTGGTCGAACTTCCCACTCTGGTTCGTCGCGGGCATCGTGGGGGTATTCGCGATGGCCGGCGCGGCCGCCACGATCATCGGGATTCTGCTCCTGATCCCTGTGCTCTACTGGGGAGGGTTCGTGTTTTTTCTGCGGATGCACGACGGCGGCGCCAAACTCGGAGACCTCTTCTCAGGCTTCTCGCAATACGGACGCGTGCTCGCAGGCATGCTCGGCTACTTCCTCGTGAGCCTGCTCCTGAGCATGCCGGGAGGGCTCGTGGCTCAGATCGGTGCGCGCTCCAGCCCGCCGGACATGGCGTGGAGTGCGCTCGGCAACCTGCTCGGGCTGGGAGTCGCGCTGTTCGTGACTTCGCGGCTCAGTTTCGCGCCCTTCCTGATGATCGACCGCGGTTTGGGGCTCGGCGAGGCGCTCTCGCTGGCTTGGTCGCAAACGTCTTCCGTGTCGTGGAAGATCGCGGGCCTGATGGTGTTGACGTTTGCGGTGATCATCGCCGGATTCATCGCACTGATCGTCGGCATGATCCCGGCTTCGGTGATGGCCTACCTGCTTTGGGCCTCCGCCTATCGCCAAATCTTCGGGGGCGCGCCCCAAGCCGCTGCGTGACCCTCCGGGCGAGATGATCGACACGCTCCACAACGTCGAGGTGCCGGAAGGCGTCGATCTCTCGCTGCGGCTCGCAGGCCCGATTCCGCGTGCGATCGCCTTGGCTGCCGACGTCGCGATTCGCGTTGCCCTCTACGGAGTCAGCGCGATTCCGCTGCGGATGCTGCTCGGAAACGTGGGCGCCGGGGTTTGGTTCATGCTGCTGTTCCTCGGCGAAGTGATTTATCCCGTCGCGTTCGAGCTGCTCGGTGACGGCCAGACGCTCGGCAAACGCATGGTCGGGATCCGCGTCGTCCACGAGGACGGCACGCGCATCCGCTGGCAGGCGTCGCTGCTGCGCAACTTGTTAGTGATGGCGGACGCGCTGCCGGGCACGTACCTGTTCGCGCTCGCGTCGATGCTCGCGTCCCCGCGCTTCCAGCGCCTCGGCGACCACGCGGCGGGCACGCTCGTGGTACACGTCGAGGCGAAGGCCGAGAGCGCTCCGACGGCCGCGGCGAGCGCCCCGCCGGCGCCGCCCGCGCTCCCGCTCACGCAGGACGAGCAAGCTGCTGTGCTCGCGTTCGGCGCGCGCAGTGCGGCGTTCTCGCCGGCGCGGCGCGAAGAGCTCGCGCGCATCGCGACGCCGCTGCTCGTGCCCGGCGCTTCCGCGGCAGCGCAGCTCGAGGCGGTCGCCGCCTATCTGCGTGGCAGCGAGCACGCGCGATGAGGCAGGAGGCATTCGAGCGCGCGGGCAGCGAGCGTTGGCGGAGCTTCGAGGGCGCGCTCGACGCTCTCGACGCGAAGCGCCGCGTACCGGGCTTCCCGCGGCAATACCGCCTCGTGTGTCAGGATCTCGTGCTCGCCCGCGATCGGCAGTTCGACGCGCCCCTGGTTGCGCGGCTGAACGCACTCGCGCTGCGCGGGCATCAGCACCTGTACGGCGCGCGCACCGCGAGCAGCGGCTTCATCGAGCTGTTCTTGCGTCGCTTCCCGCGCGCGGTGCGCCGCGAATGGCGGCTCGTCGCCCTGATGTGCCTGATTTTCTACGGCGCGGGCGGGCTGGTCTTCGAGCGCGTCGTGCGCGACCCGGATTTCGTTTACTCGCTCGTGGGCCGAGGCGAGCTCGCCAACATGGAAGCGAGCTACGACCCGAGCGCGGAGCATCAAGCCGAGGCGCGCGAGGCGAGCGACGGCGTGCTGATGTTCTTTTATTATGTCGGCAACAACGTCTCGATTGCGTTTCGCACGTTCGCGGGCGGCATCCTGTTCGGCATCGGCAGCCTGTTTTTCATTCTCTACAACGGGCTCACGATGGGCGCGGTCGCGGGCCACATCGTGAACGTCGGCTACGGCGAGACGTTTTGGCCGTTCGTGATCGGTCACGGCTCCTTCGAGCTCAGCGCGATCGTGCTCGCCGGGGTCGCCGGCTTGCGCATGGGCCTCGCGCTGGTCGTGGCGGGGAAGCGCACCCGCGCTCACGCGCTGCGCGACGCGACGCAGCGCAGCGTGCCGATTCTCTACGGCATGACCGGGATGCTGCTGTTCGCCGCGGTGATCGAGGGCCTCTGGTCCGGCCAGCCCGCGATCCCCGCGCTCGTGCGTTATTGGGTCGGCGCCGCGCTGTGGGGGATCGTGATCGCGTGGCTCGCGCTCGGCGGCCGGCACTGGCGGCGCGCATGAGCGCTGCGACGGGAGCGCGCGTCGCGCTGCGCATCCGCAACGGGCTCGAGGCAGCTGACCTCGGCTTCGCGATGGCGCGCGCGTGGTGGCGGCCGCTCGTCACGACCTGGCTCGCGTTCGTGCTGCCTGCGGGTTGCATTCTCGTTTGGCTGCTGCGCGATTCGCCGGCAGGCTCGATCGCGC
>JANMUO010000093.1:0-1932 GCA_031391655.1 Betaproteobacteria bacterium | reverse complement strand
GGCGAGCGCCGCGCGCATCGGTGCATCGAACTCGAAACGCAGGAAATGCACCGCCGAGGTCTTTTCGTCGTTCTCCCGCTCCAGGTCCTCGTCGGCAATGGCGTAGACGCGCGCGGCGCCCTCCACCTGCACCCACACCCGGTCTTCAACGCCCTTCAACTGCGCCAGGCTGCGCTGGCGTTCCACGACGTCGGGGTACTCGATCATCATGGTGGCCTTCAGGTTGCTGCCATCGGGAACCAGCGGGTTGTAGGCCTCCAGTTCGCCCTCGATGCCGGCCTCCTCGAAGATGCGCTCGATGCGCAGCATCTCCTGGATCTGGTAGCGGATGGTCAGCTCGACCTCGAAGATCAGCGTGACGTGCTCGCCGACGTGGACGGTGCGGCGCTTCTTGTGCTCGATGACCCGCGCGCGGAACGCGTTGCGTTCGCGCGCGTATTCCTCGAGCGACAGGAGGCTGCCGCGCTCGATGCGCGCCATCATCAGTCGGCGAGGGCGTCCAGCGCCTTCTGGAATCGGTTGGCGTGGCTGCGCTCGGCCTTGGCCAGCGTCTCGAACCAGTCGGCGATCTCCGTGAAGCCTTCGCCGCGCGCGTCCTTCGCCATGCCCGGGTACATGTCGGTGTACTCGTGCGTCTCGCCGGCGACCGCCGACTTGAGGTTGTCGCGCGTGCGGCCGATCGGCAGGTTGGTCGCCGGATCGCCCACCTGCTCCAGGTATTCCAGGTGCCCGTGCGCGTGGCCGGTCTCGCCTTCCGCGGTGGAGCGGAAAAGCGCCGAGACGTCGTTCTGGCCTTCCACGTCAGCCTTGGCTGCGAAGTACAGATAGCGGCGGTTGGCCTGCGATTCGCCTGCGAACGCGTCCTTCAGGTGCTGGTGGGTCTTGGTTCCTTTGAGTGCTGCCATGACTGCCTCCTTGTGTCGTGCGTTGTCCAGCCGGGTGCGCAGAAGCTACGCGTACCCCGACGATAGATCAAATCGATTTTTGCAATACCGGCAATTGACGTCCGCTATCCTGCGCGCCGCGCGCGCGAGCGCCGGTCGGCCCCGAGGAAGCGGTGCAACTCGGCCAGCGCCTGCTGGTACACGTCGCGCTTGAACTCGATCACCGCCTCGAGCGGCACCCAGTAGTCGTGCCAGCGCCAGGCGTCGAACTCGGGCTTGTCGCTGGTGCGCAGGCGCACGTCGCAGTCGCGCCCCAGCATGCGCAGCAGGAACCAGATCTGCTTCTGCCCGCGGTAGGTGCCGCGCCAGTCGCGCCGCACCCACTTGTCGGGCACCTCGTAGCGCAGCCATTGGCGCGTGCGCCCCAGCACGCGGACGTGGTCCGGCTTGAGGCCGGTTTCCTCCTCCAGCTCCCGATACATCGCCTGCTCCGGCGCCTCGCCGTGCTTGATGCCACCCTGGGGAAACTGCCACGCGTGCTGATTGACGCGCTTGCCCCAGAACACCTCGTCGCGGCCGTTGGCGAGGATGATGCCGACGTTCGGACGGTAGCCGTCGCGGTCGAGCATGCCCACACCACCTAAGTTAGAATTCCTCCGCATTTTTTCACAGGCGCACGGCAAACACAACGCGTCGCCGCACCGATGCGCACATCGCGATTCCATCTCGGAACGATCAAGGAGGCGCCCGCCGACGCGGAGCTCGCCAGCCACCAGCTGATGCTGCGCGCGGGCTACATCCGGCGGCTGGCGGCCGGCATCTACACCTGGCTGCCGCTGGGCGTGCGCGTGCTGCGCAAGGTGGAGGCCATCGTGCGCGAGGAGATGAACCGCGCCGGCGCCATCGAGCTGGTGATGCCAGCGGTGCAGCCTGCCGAGCTGTGGCGGGAGTCGGGCCGCTGGCAGGCCTACGGGCCGGAGCTGCTGCGCTTCAAGGACCGCCACGAGCGCGACTTCGTCATCCAGCCGACCTCCGAGGAAGTGATCAC
>JANMUO010000197.1:0-8365 GCA_031391655.1 Betaproteobacteria bacterium | reverse complement strand
CGTTCGCGCGGATTCCAGTCTTCGATTTCCGCTTGCGGCCAGCGCGCGCGCAGCATGCCGGCGAGAGTGCTGCGGAACTCGCGGGATTCGTCCACGATGAGAAATCGCATAGGGCCTGCGTGGTAGGATTTTCGCATGATTAAGCTGTTCGGCAGCGGCGGTCCGGACCATCCGATGGCGGACGCGAAAGAAGCGAAACGCCTGCTGGACGAACTGCCGGCGCAGGACCCGTTGAAGGCGCTGGAAGAACTTGGCGACTGGCTCGAGTCGGTGTCGCTGGCCGAGGGCTTTCGGCCGGAGCGGCGCATCCAGCTGCTGCTGCAGCTCGCTGACGCGGCGCAGGGGCGCGTGAAGAGGATCGCGCGCGACTACCGCGCGCCGGGGCGCCTGTCGCGCGTGCAGGAGAACCGGCTGTGGACCGTGGCACACGGCTACTGGCGCCAGGCAGGACTTGCTTTCGCGCGCAGCGTGGACCTCTTCGTGCAAGGCGCCAAGGGCGCGGACGGCGCGAAGGCGCTCCTGCCGCAATTGTTGACGCGCTGCCTGCGCTCGCTCGCACAGCAGATCAAGTGGATGCACCTGCGCTACGGGCCCTACGACCAGGCCGTGTGGGGCGTCTTCAACCGGGTCTACGCCTATGCCGAGTCGCGCAACCTGGCGCTGGCCGGGGTGCAGGGAGAGACGACGCCGCGCCAGGAGTACCTGCGCGGCCTGATGTTCAGCGCCAGTTCGCCCGAGGGCCTGCTGCCGGCCGAGATCGAGCTCGCCGAGCAGGTGATCGCGCAGTACTCGCCGCACTTCGCAATGGCGGGCGCGAGCGCGCCGGACCTGCCTTACTGGACCGACATCGGCCAGCCGATGGCGCCGCTGCGCGCCGTCCAGCCGCCGCCGCCGGCGCCAGGCCTGCGCTGCTTCGGCGCGGGCGCGGCGCTGGGCGAAGTGATGGCGCTTGCGGACCGCATCCGCGCCACCGCCGCCGTGCCCCCGGACCTGGACCTGGGCGCGCCGGCCGATGCGGACGAGGTGCTCGAGGTGCTCGAGCACCTCGCGATGTACTGGGCGCCCCAGCCGCCGGAGCGCAAGCACCAGCGCCACAGCGTCAAGTCGAGGCTCAGCGTGACCAACGGCCTGAAGGGCGTCATCGAGACCCTGGGCGAGCCGTCCACGCTTGCCTTCGACGGCAGCAACGCGGAGAGCTGGATCGTCGAGAACGTGAGCGCGGGCGGGTTCGGCGCCATCGTCTCGCAGGTCAAAGGCGACTGGCTGCGCGTGGGGGCGCTGGTCGCCATGCAGCCCGAAGGCGGCAACAACTGGGTGGTCGGCCTGGTGCGTCGCGTCAACAAGACTGCCGGGCAGCAGGCACGGGTCGGCATCCAGACCCTGTCGCGTTTCCCGGCGGTCTCGCAGTTCGCCATCAGCGGGTCGCGCGCCGTAGCGGGCGAGCGGGGCGTGCTGCTCAAGGGCAACGATCCTGCTTCCGCCGAGGTGCAGATCGCGCTACGGCCCGGCGTGTTCGCTCCCGGGCAGAACCTCGAGGCGACGCTCGCCGGGCGCCAGCACCTCTACATGCCGACCGGCTTTGGCGAGCGCGGCGAGGACTACGAGATCGGCCGGTTCAGGGAGATGGTGCGAGAAGCCTGAGCAGGCAGGCGGCGATGTCGGCGATCTCCTCGCCGCAGACGGAATGCGCCATGGCGTACTCCTTCCACTCCACGGCATAGCCCAGCGCCTGCAGCGCCGCGCGCGATTCGCGCGCCCGCGCGATGCCGATCATCGGGTCCTGGGTGCCGTGGGCCATGAAGACGGGCAGGCCGGCGTTGGCGGCGCTGCGCTCGGCGGCCAGGCTCGCCGCCAGCGGCAGGTAAGTGGACAGCGCAAGGATCCCTGCGAGGCGCTCCGGGTGCCGCAGCCCCGCATACAGCGCGATGGCGCCGCCCTGCGAAAACCCCGCCAGCACGATCCGGCCGGGCTTCACGCCGCGGCCCTTCTCCCGCTCCACCAGTCCCTGGACCAGCGCCTGCGAAGCGCGGATGCCGGCGTCGTCCTCCCGGCCGCCGCCCATCTGCAGGATGTCGTACCAGGCGCGCATCGCCATGCCCATGTTGATGGTCACGGGCCGCACGGGTGCATGCGGGAAAACGAACCGCAGGCGCAGTCCCGGCGGCAACCGCAGCTCAGGCACCACCGGCTCAAAGTCGTGGCCGTCGGCCCCCAATCCGTGCAGCCAGATGACCGCGGCGTCGGGCGCCGCGGCGGTCTCGATCTCGATCGCTTCGGGCAGTTGCGTCATGGCGGAAATTGTAGCGGGGGGAGGAGTGCTTGACTAAGTGACTAATAGTCATTTAATCTTTGATTTAAATGACCAGAAGTCAGTTAAAGATCAAGCCGCGCATGCGAGCAACTGGCCCGGAAGAGAAGACCGAGCGCCGCGCCGTGATCCTCCGCGCTGCCGAAGAGCTGCTGCACGCCACCCCGAGTGGCGGCATCACCGTGGAAGACCTGGCACGCCGCGCCGGCCTCGCCAAGGGCACCGTCTACCTGTACTTCCGCACCCGCGAAGAGGTGCTGCTGCAGGTGCACTGGGAGCGGCTGCAGGGGCTGTTCGATGCGCTGGAGCAGGAGCTCGCCGCCCCGCAGCCCAACGTCGGCTACGGCGCCGTGCGTGCCACGCTGCGCTACCTGCGCGCGCACCCCGAGTTCCTGCCGCTGGCCACCAACTGCCGGGGCATGCTCGAGGCCAACACGAGCACGGAGGCGGCGTTGGAATTCAAGCGCGCGCTGGGTACCCGCCTGGTGGCGATCGGGGCGCGCCTCGAGGTGCTTTACCCTGGCATGGCCAAGGGCGACGGCGTGGGGATGATGATGAGCTTCTACGCGCTGATGATCGGCCTTTGGCAGCTAACCGATCCGCCCGCCTGCCTGCGCGAAGCCATGCAGCGGCCCGAGATGAGCATGTTCCGCGTCGATTTCGAGAAACAGCTGGCCGCGGCTCTTCTCGCCCTGTGGGCGGGCACCGTCGGCGCGCAGGGAGACGGCACCTAATGATCAGGAGAAGTATGCGCTCACATGCCGCAAGTCAGGCCGGCTTCGGCCGCTGCGCCGATTTTGGCCGGAACGCCGTGACGAGCGCCTCGTCGGTCTCGATGTAGGGGCCGCCGATCAGGTCGATGCAGTAGGGCACCGCGGCGAACACCCCGTCCAGCGTTTCCTTGATCGCCTTGGGCTGGCCGGGCAGGTTGATGATCAGCGCCTGCTTTCTCACCACCGCCACCTGCCGCGACAGGATCGCCGTGGGCACGTACTTCAGGCTGACCGCGCGCATCTGCTCGCCGAATCCGGGCATGACCTTGTCGGCGACAGCGAGGGTCGCCTCGGGCGTGACATCGCGCGGCGCCGGGCCCGTGCCGCCGGTGGTGAGCACGAGGTGGCAGCCTTTCCCGTCCACGAGTTCCCGCAATGTCGTTTCGATCGTGGCTTGGTCATCCGGAATCAGCCGTTCCTCGAAGTGCAGTGCCGGCGCCCTCACGACTTGCGACAGCCAGGCCTTCAGCGCCGGTATGCCCTCGTCCTTGTAAACCCCGCCGGCGGCGCGGTCGCTCGCCGACAGCAGCCCGACGCGCAGCGTGTCACTCATCCGCGGCCTCGCGCATGGCACGGAACAGCTCGCGGTACGCTCGCGGCGGCTTGCCTTCCTTCTGCTCCTTGCGCGCGTTGCGCAGCAGCGCACGCAGGTTCTGCAGGTCGGCGATCGGGTATTCGTTGGCAAATTCGGTCAGCGCGCCGTCGTCCTCCATCAAGCGCGCCCGCCAGTGCTCGAGCCGCTGGTGGCGCGCGCGCTCCTGCGCGGAGCCGCCTTCGACGGCCGCGAGCTGCGCGCGGATCGGCTCGGGATCGAGGTCGCGCATCAGCTTGCCGATGAGCTGCACCTGGCGGCGCTTGGCCTCGTGGCTGCGAAAGCGCCGCGCATCTTGCACCGCCTGCGCTAGATTTTCGGGCAGCGTCATGTGCGCAAGGTGCGCGACTGACAACTCGACGAGCGCGGCGCCGAGCTTCTGCAGCTCGTGCATTTCCTGCTTCTTCTTCGTCTTGCTGGGGATTTCGTCCTGCATCGCGCTGCTATGATAGCGCGCCATGAAAGACGGCAGCCGCTTCAGCTACACGCAGGCGCAGTTGCGCCAGTTGGCCGCCGACGTGCTCGCGCATGCGAAGCGCCTGGGCGCGAGCGCCTGCGAGTGCGACGTGTCGGAAGGTCAGGGGCTGTCGGTCACCGTGCGCAAGGGCACGGTCGATACCATCGAGCACAATCGCGACAAGGGCATCGGCGTGAGCGTGGTCCTGGGCGAGCGGCCCGCCGCGCGCCGCGGGCACGCCAGCACGTCGGATTTTTCCCCCGCGGCGCTGGAGCAGACGGTCGCGGCGGCGCTGGCCATCGCGCGCCACACCGCGGTGGACGACTGCGCTGGCCTGCCCGAGCGCGAACTGCTGGCGCGCGAGCAGCCCGACCTCGACCTCTACCATCCCTGGGAGCTTGGCACCGAGGAGGCGATCGGCATCGCCCAGCGCTGCGAATCTGCCGCCTTCTCGCTGTCGCCCAGGATCCGCAATTCGGAAGGCGCGTCGGCCTCGGCGCAACACTCGCAGTTCGTGTTCGCCAACAGCCTGGGATTCGTCGGCGGTTTTCCCACCTCGCGCCATTCGCTCTACCTCTCGGTGATCGCGGAGGACAAGCGCGGCATGCAGCGCGACGACTGGTACAGCGCGGAGCGCGTGCCTTCGCAGTTGGCGCGGCCTGAAGCGCTGGGCCGCTACGCCGGCGAGCGCGCGCCCGCGCGGCTCGGTGCGCGCAAGATCGGCACGCGCCAGGCGCCGGTGCTGTTCGAGGCGCCCCAGGCGGCCATGCTGCTGGGCAGCTTCGTGTCCGCGGCGAGCGGCGGGAGCCTGTACCGCAAGGCCAGCTTCCTCGCCGACAGCCTCGGCAAGCAGGTGTTTGCGCGCGGGGTGAACATCGAGGAGCGCCCGCACGAGCTCAAGGCGCTCGCCAGCTCGCCTTTCGACGACGAGGGCGTGGCGACGCGCGCGCGCTGCGTGGTGCGCGATGGTGTGCTGGAAGGCTACTTCCTGGGCTGCTACTCAGCGCGCAAGCTCGGGATGCAGAGCACCGGCAGCGCAGGTGGCAACCACAACCTGAGCCTGGAGTCGAAAGGGCCGGATTTCCGCGGCATGCTGCGCCAGATGGATCGTGGGCTGCTGGTCACCGAGCTTCTCGGCCATGGCATCAACCTGGTGACCGGCGATTACTCGCGGGGCGCCGCCGGCTACTGGGTGGAGGGCGGGGAGATCGCCTATCCGGTTGAGGAGATCACCATTGCCGGCAACCTGAAAGACATGTTCCGGGGCATCACCGCGGTGGGCAGCGACGCCGTGGTGCGCGGCTCGCGGCGCAGTGGGTCGATCCTGGTGGAGCGCATGACCATCGCCGGAGCGTAGTGCGGTCCATCGGGCATGGACATTGCATGAGTGCTGCCATGGCCACCCTCACCTCGTCCACCACGCCCGAACCGGAACGCGAACACCCCGTCATTGCCTGGCTCGCCGTCGCCGCTATCGTCCTCGTTTCCCTGCTCATCGCCTGGGCTCGCATCGAAGTCCACGGGACGGGCGACCTGCGGGCGGCACTGTACGAGGAACCGGAAGCGAACGCGTCGCATCACGGCGACGCCGCTGCGCGGGATGCCCGGGCAGTGGATGAGGCGCTCGCCACCAGCCGCTGGGTATCCACCTTCTAGCCCGGATCCGGGCCGCGCGCACCAGCATCGTGCATAATCGGCGAGCGCCCACTCGCGGAGTTGCCATGCGCGGACCGTTCTTCGCTGCTTGCCTGTTGTTTGCTGCTGGATCGACGATCGCCCTGGACGGGGCGACGCAGGCGCAGATCGATCGGGGCGAGCGCAACCCGGACGTCATCTTCGTTCCCACGCCGCAGGAAGTGGTCGACGACATGCTGCGCCTGGCCAATGTGCGCAAGGGCGACGTGCTCTACGACCTCGGCTCGGGCGACGGGCGCATCCCAGTCACCGCGGCCAAGCGCTACGGCGTGCGCGCGGTCGGCATCGACATCGATCCGGAGCGCATCCGCGAGGCCCGCGAGAACGCGCGCCGCAGCGGCGTGGAGAAGCTGGTGCAGTTCCGCACCGATGACCTGTTCAGGGCGGATTTTCGCGACGCCACGGTTATCACCCTCTATTTGCTGCCCGACCTCAACGTGAAGCTGCGCCCGAAGCTGCTGCGCGAGTTGAAGCCCGGCACGCGCATCGTGTCGCACCAGTTCGACATGGGCAGCTGGAAGCCGGACAAGAAGCTCGAGTCCAACGGCCGCACCGTGTACTTCTGGGTGGTCCCCGCGACGAAAAAGCCCTCCCAATGAAAATCGAAGTGGTCTCCGATGTCGTGTGCCCCTGGTGCTACATCGGCAAGCGCCGCATGGAGAAGGCGCTCGCGCTGGTGGGCGGTGAACTGCGCCCGGAGGTCCTCTGGCTGCCGTTCCAGTTGAATCCCGCCATGCCGCCGGAGGGCATGCGGCGCGCCGAATACCGGCGCGCCAAGTTCGGCTCGGTGGAGCGCGGCCGCCAGCTCGATGCGCGCGTGGCCGAGGAAGGGCGCGGCGAGGGGATCGAGTTTGCACTCGAGCGCATCGAGCGCACGCCCAATACCTTTGCCGCCCACCAGCTGATCGACCTGGCGCAGGAGCGCGGCGCGGGCGGCGCGGTGGTGGATGCCCTGTTCCGCGCCTATTTCGAGGAGGCGCGCGACACCGGCGACCGGGAGGTGCTGCTGGGCATCGCCGAGGCCGCCGGCCTGCCGCGGGGCGACGTCGAGGCGCGCTGGGGCGACCAGGCGCAGGCGCAGCGCGTCGCACAGCTCGAAGAGGGCATGAAGGCGCTGGGCATCAGCGGCGTGCCGACCTTCATCCTGGACCGCAAGGTCGGCGTCTCCGGCGCGCAGCCGCCCGAAGCGCTCGCCGCCGCGATGCGCGAAGCGGCTACGCCGTAAAGTCGAGCCGGTCGTTGCGCAGGACGCCGTAGATGCGCAGCGACGGCCGGTTGTGCAGTTCCAGCGGCGGCAGCTGCTGGGCGTCCAGTTCCAGTTCGGCGATCGGCGACACGGCCATCACCGCGTGCGACAGCACCAGTTCGCCGGCGCGCGCGCGATGCACGAGGCGCTCGGCGATGCTGACGCAATCCCCGAACACCACGTCGTTGCGCTGCCCGGCAGGGCCGGCTTCGCCGAACACGGCGTCGCCCAGGTGCATGCCCAGGGCGATCGCCACGCGCAGGCCGTAGTCGCGCTGCCAGGCCTGCGCCACCGGGTCAAAATCCTCCGCCATGCGTAGCGCAGCGCGCACGGCGCCGAGCGCCTGCTCGGCCGGCGTGCCGCGCCGGAACGCGGCGAGCAGCGAGTCGTTGTGCACGGCGATCACATCGCCGCCATTGGCGGTCAACGCGCCAGCGGCGCAGTCGAAGAACTGGTCCGCCAGCGCCAGCACGCGCGCCGCATCGAGCATTTCCGACATGCTGGTGAAATTGCGCAATTCGGCGATCAGCACGACCGACGGCGTGCGCACGGCGGCGTTGTCTCGCTGCGAGGCGACGGCCACTACCTGGACTCCCATTGGAAATGCTCCGCTCGGGGTGACGCGGACATCGTAGGCAGGGCCCCGCGCGCGGGGGAGGAACTAGTGCCGCCGCCGGGCAGCGGGCAGGATGGGCGGTGCGCCATGGCCGACCGGTGGCCTCTAGCCGTAGAGCGCGAACAGCGCCACGGCAAACACCACCAGCGCGCCCGCCGCGAGGAACACCAGCGAAGCGTCGGAGACGGTGGGCAGGTCGGGGTCGCGCGGCACGGGCTGCGCAAGGTGCTCCTCGTGCGCGTCCGCGGCGGGCGCGCTGTGCAGCGAGCCCACCTTCGCGTTGAACGCGTTGAAAAAATCCTGCGAGATCTTCTTCGCCGCGGCATCCACCAGGCGCGAGCCGATCTGCGCGAGCTTGCCGCCGACGTTGGCCTTCACCTGGTAGGTGAGCTTCGTGCCGCCGCCCTCGGGCGCGAGCTGCACCTGCGCCGAGCCCTTGCCGAAGCCGGCCGAGCCGCCCTGGCCCTCGAAGGCGATGGCGTAGGAGTGCGGCGGGTTGAGGTCGGAGAGCGTGAGTTTGCCCTTGAACTTGGCGCTGACCGGGCCGATGCGCGCGACCATCAGCACCTGGTACTCGTTGTCCGCCATGCGGTCCACGGCCTCGCAGCCGGGCACGCAGGCCTTGAGGATCTCGGGATCGTTGAGCGCCGCCCAAGTGTCGGCCTGCGTCGCCGGGAT
>JANMUO010000022.1:0-12426 GCA_031391655.1 Betaproteobacteria bacterium | reverse complement strand
GCCCTACGTCGGCGAAGGCCCCGGTCTGGTCCCAGAGGCCGAGGATCACGATCTCCTTGGGCTGCGCCCGGACGATTGCGGGAAAGCCGAGGCCCGCGGCGGCACCGGCGCCAAACTTCAGGATGTCCCTGCGGCTGATCTTGCTCATGTCGTCTCCCCGGAAAAACGAAAGACTACCCTGTGTCCCGGCACTGCGGGTAGGGCGGCTCGCAGGGTGCATCGCAGCATTTGTGCGTCCTGCCGGGTGTGCGCACCAGTTTGGGTGGCCGGCGCGCCCGCTTGAGCGGAACTCCCATTGACCTTAGCATGGCCCGGTTCCAGCTTTAGCCGTGCACTGCCCAACAACGGAAGGATCGTCATCATGAAAAAGCACGTTTTTGCAGCCGCCGTCGCCATCGCACTCGCCGCCGGGACCAGTGCCCACGCGCAGGCGCCCAGATCGCTGAAGATGCAATCCACTTGGCCGGCGAGCAACACGCTGCAGGATCATTTCAGGATCCTCGCCGAACGGGTGGACAAGCTCACCCAGGGCTCGCTGAAGATCGACGCCATGGCCGCCGGGCAGATCGTGCCGCCTTTCGAAGTGCTGGACGCCACGCACAGGAAGGTGCTCGACGGTTATCACGCCATCGCCTACTACTGGGTCGGCAAGAGCCCGACCGCGGCGCTGTTCGCCGCGCCGCCGGGCGGGCCGTTCGGGATGGACCACATGGACTACCTGGGCTGGCTCTACGTCGGCGGCGGGCTGGAAATGTGGCGCGACTTCTACCAGAACGACCTCAAGCTCAACCTGTATCCCATGCCCGCACATCCCTCCAGCCCGCAGGCCTTCGGCTGGTTCAAGAAGCCGCTGAAGAGCGTGAAGGACATCAAGGGCCTCAAGTGCCGGCAGACGGGATTGAACTCCGAGGTCTACGCGCGCCTGGGCATGAGCGTGGTGAACATGGCGGGCGGCGAGATCGTGCCCGCCGCGCAGCGGGGCGTGATCGATTGCGCCGAGTGGGTCGGGGGCGTGGAAGACCTGAAGCTCGGGCTGCACACGGTGTTCAAGTACCACTACACCCCGGGTATGCACGAGAACAACTCCATCGGCGAGGTGGTGCTGAACCTCGATGTGTGGAACGGGCTCACGCCGCACCAGCAGGACGCCTGGGTCTCGGCGGTGAAGGACACCTTCATCACCTGGCTCACGCGCTGGCAGAAGCAGAACGCCGATGCCATCGAGGAGATGGTGCAGAAGCACGGCGTGCAGATCCTGCGCACGCCGCCCGACATCCTCATCGCCTCGCTCAAGTCGTGGGACGAAGTGGCCAAGGAACACTCCGCCAAGCACCCCACCTTCAAGAAGGTCTACGAGTCGCAGCGCGCCTACGCGGCCAAGGTCGTGCCGGCCAAGCGCTACATGTTCCCGCCGTACTCCTTCGCCGCCAACTACTACTGGCCGGAGTTCAAGCCGGCGGCGGCGAAGAAGAAGTAACTTCCCGTTGACACCGGTGCGGGCGCGGGTTTAGCGTCCCCCTGGGAGGCAGTCCAACCAGGGGGAGAGCATGACCAAGCACGCCATCGCCATCGCACTTGCAGCGGGGATCAGCCTGGGCGCGCACGCGCAGGCCCCGGCAGTGAAGTCCCTGAAAGTCCAGTCGAGCTGGCCGGCGAGCCTGACGATCCAGGACCACTTGAGGATCATCGTCGATCGCATCGACAAGCTCACGGGCGGCTCGCTCAAGGTCGAGGCGCTGGCGGCAGGGCAGGTCGTGCCGGCGTTCGAAGTGCTCGACGCCACCAACAAGCGGGTGATCGACGGCTTCCACTCGATCTCGTACTACTGGGTCGGCAAGAATCCGGCGGCGGCGCTGTTCGCCGGTCCTCCGGGCGGCCCCTTCGGCATGGACCACATGGATTACCTGGGCTGGCTGTACGGCGGCGGCGGGCTAGAGATGTGGCGCGATTTCTACCAGAACGACTTGAAGCTCAACATTATCGTCTGGCCCGCCCAGCCCTCCAGCCCGCAAGCCTTCGGCTGGTTCAAGAAGCCGCTGCGCAGCGTGGCGGACATCAAGGGCCTGAAGTGCCGGCAGACGGGCCTCAACGCCGAGGTGTACGCCAAGCTCGGCATGGCGGTGGTGAACATGCCCGGCGGCGAAATCGTGCCGGCAGCGCAGCGCGGCGTGATCGACTGCGCCGAGTGGGTCGGCGGCGTGGAGGACCTGCGCCTCGGGCTGCCTGGCGTATTCAAGTACCACTACACCCCGGGCATGCACGAGAACAATTCCATCGGCGAGTTCGGCCTGAACCTGGACTCGTGGAAAACCCTCACGGCGCCGCAGCAGGAAGCGGTGAACTCCGCCATCCGGGACGCGTTCATCCTGTGGATCACGCGCTGGCAGAAGCAGAACGCCGACGCCATCGAGGAGATGGTCACCAAGCACGGCGTGCAGGTGCGCCGGACGCCGCCCGACATCCTGATCGCCACGCTCAAGGCCTGGGACGAGGTGGCGGCGGAGAACTCCGCCAAGTCCGCGGTGTTCAAGAAGGTGTACGAGTCGCAACGCGAGTACGCCGCCAAGGTGGTGCCGGCCAAGCGCTACATGCAGCCGCCGTACTCCTTCGCCGCCAACTACTACTGGCCGGAGGCCGCCAAGCCCGCCGCGAAGAAGAAGTGAGCTAGGCGACGAGCTTCAGCAGCTCGTCCATGGTCTGGTCGGCCCAGAACTCCGGGTCCTCGTCGATTTTCTTCTCGCCCCTGGCGATGACGTCCTTCGCCACCTTGCGGCGCTCGCAGTAGCCGCGCCAGAACTGCTTGATCTCTTCGGCTGACATGTCCATGGCGCGAATTCTATTAAAAGTCTTGCTACACTGCAGACTGGCCAACAACGGAAGGAGGTGATCCAGTGAGAATCGACCAAGGCACCACCGGCAGGCTGGACTCCAAAACCGGATCATTTCAAGGGACTAGGAGCATCGCCCGCTAGTTCGCCGGCAATGCCTTAACCGCAGTAAAAACGCCCCGGGCGGGAAACCGCCCGGGGCGTTTCGTTTTCAGGGCCCGGCTACTTGCCCGGCGTGCGGATCGGGGAGATCGGCACGGGTTTAGGCGCCTTCTTCGGCTTTTTCTTCTCGCGGTTGCTGCGTTCCATTCCCTTGGGCATCGGTTTCTCCTGGCGAAGCGCCCATTCTACGTGCCGCGGCCCCATAGCCCGCAATAGCGCCGCAGCACGAAGGGCAGGTTGTTGGCGTAGCCCGGCCAGGCTTCATATTTGGGCAGCTTGAGTTCCTTTTCCACGCCGTCCCAGCACTTGCCCTCGCGCGCGGCGACTTTCACCGCGTCCGAGGCGTCCCGCAGGAACGTGAGCTGCGCCTCGACGTCCTGCTTGGTGCCCAGCCGGTCACCCGGCCCCGGGTGGCCCGGGATCATGCGATCCCAGTCCATGGCCAGGATCTGCCGGATCGAATCCTCGGCATCCAGCGGGTAGAAGTCGATCATGCCGCGACCCGGCACGCCGCCCACCGGGAGCAGGTCGACCACGAACAACAGCCGCTCCTTGGGCAGGCGCATCACCAGCGTGCTGTCGGAGTGGTTGAGGCCGATGAACTTCATCTCGAGCGCGGTGCTGCCCAGCGTGATGGTGCGATCCCTCTCGAAGGTCTCGTCGGGCAGGGGCGTATGCGGGTCCTGGATCTGCGCCAGGCGCTCCCTGGCGCGCTTGTGCGCGACGATGGTGGCGCCTGCGTCCTTGAACGCCTGGCCGCCGGCGATGTGGTCGTAGTGGTGGGGGCTGTAGATGAGGTACTTGATCGGCTTGTCGGTGATCTTGCGGATCTCGGCCACGTACTGCGCCCCGCCCTGCGGCCGCCCGTAGGCCACCGGGTCGGTGGCGATCACCCCGTCGGCGGTGACGATAAAGATGGACTGGTGGTTGCCGTTGCGAAAGACGTAGACGCCGTCGGTGCCGTCCACCTTGTTCACCTCGACCTGCGGGCGCGCGGGCGCCTGCGCAAATGCGGAAAAAACGACGCCGCAGGACAACAGAACAAGAGCCGTGCGTTTCATGGGTTCCCTCCTCGGGTGCGTGCCGCCAGTAAACGGCCAGCAGCGGCGGAATATTCCCTATAGTGGCGGGATGGAAGCTGCCCTCCCGAGGCTCGTCCCGCCGCGCGTCGCGCCGCCGGCCAAGCCGCTCCACGGCCTCGCCTTCCTCGCGCGCTTCGTGCGCAACCCGCTTGCTGTGGTGCCGCAGGAGGCCTACGAAGGCGACCTGGTGGCCATGATGCGCGGCAAGACCCCGATCCTGTGGATCACCGCGCCGGCGATGGTGAAGACCGTGCTGCTCGATGAGCGCGAGAAATTCCTCAAGCTGGCGCAGATCCGCCTGCTCTCGCCGCTGCTCGGCAAGGGCATCCTCACCAGCGAAGGCGCGGACTGGAAGTGGCAGCGCCAGGCCTCCGCGCCGATGTTCCGGCCGCAGGAGCTCGCGGGCTTCGTGCCGACCTTCGTGCGCGCGGCGCGCAACGTGGTGGAGCGCTGGCGCGCGCAGCCCGGCGCTGTACAGCCGGTGGACCGGGACATGACGCAGGCGACCTTCGAGGTGATTTCAGCGACGCTGCTGCCCTCGGGCGACGAGCGCATGCCGGAGGCCATCGAGCGCTCGACGGGCCTGTTCCAGCGCTCGGGCGCCTGGGGCCAGCTCTTCGCCGTCGCCAACATGCCCAGGTGGCTGCCGCAGCCGGGGCGGCGCTCGATGGCGCGCGCGGTCGCCGCGCTGCGCTCGGGGGTGCGGGCGCTGATCGAAGAGCGCCGCGCCGGCGGCGCGGCGAAAGACGACCTGCTCCATCGCCTCCTGCAGGCGCGCGACCCGGAGTCCGGGCAATCGATGAACGACGAGCAGCTGGTGGACAACCTGCTCACCTTCTACCTCGCCGGCCACGAGACCACGGCGAAGGCGCTCACCTGGACCTTGTACCTCCTCGCGCGATCGCCGCACTGGGCGCAGGCACTGGTGGAGGAGATCGAGCGCGTCACGGGCGGCGCGGAAATCAATGCCGGCCACCTCGAACGGCTGGTGCTGACGCAGCAGGTGCTGAAGGAATCCATGCGCCTGTACCCGCCGGTGCCGCTGATGACGCGCCAGGCGGTGGCCGAGAGCAACCTTGGCGGGCACCCGGTGCGCCCCGGCACCTCGGTGGTGATGCCGATCTACGCCATCCACCGCCATGCCAGGCGCTGGGAGGATGCGGATGCCTTCGACCCCACGCGCTTCGCGCCCGAGCGAGAAGCGGCGATCCCGCGCTACCAGTACATGCCCTTCGGCGCAGGGCCGCGCATCTGTATCGGCATGGGCTTCGCCATGATGGAGGCCACCGCGATGCTCGCGACGATGCTGCGCCACGCGAGTTTTGCGCCGGTCGCCGGGCGGGAGCCGGCGCCGGTGGCGCGCGTGACGCTGATCCCGGGCGGCGGCATGCCGCTCGAGGTGCGCGTCAGGGCTTGATCAGCCGCCTGCCTCGCGCAGGTTCTGCAGCGTGATTTCGGGCTGGACGAACGGCGCGCGCGCCGGAACGTGGGTGAGCCCGGACTCGCGCGCGATGTCCGACAGCCGGCCCTGCGCCTGCAGCTCGCGCAGGATGGCGTTGACCGATTCGACCAGCTCGCGCCTCGATTCCAGCGCAGCGTAGCCCAGGTTGAAGCGCAACGGCAGGAGGTAACCGGTGTCCGCGAGGCGCGTGCCGGCATTCCTCATCCGGTACGCATCGAGCCGGTTCAGCTCGATCAGGGTGGCGTCGAATCTGCCTGCCTCGAGTTCGCGCAATGGGTCGTCGCGCCAGCCTAGGCTCACCAGCTGATTGCGCAAGGCGCCGTCCCGGAACAGCGTGAGGATCGAGCCCGCAAGCGAGCCGGCCACGGTGCCCGTGCGCAAGGCCTGCAGATCGGCAAGCGAGCGCACCGGCGCGCCCTCCAGTCCGGGACGCAGTACCACCGTCAGCGCCGAAGCCTGGTAGGGCTCGCTCGCGATCAAGCGCTCGAGCTTGACCCGCTCCCGCTGGCGTTTGGGTTTCGCCCCGTCGTGATCGGGCGGGCGCGCGCTCGCGGCGGCGGGCGCGCCCAGCGCCGGCGCGTACAACATGTAGCCGGCGGCGAGTTCGCACAGCCCGGCCGAGAGCAGCGCGTTGACCTCCAGGCTCGGCGAGGTTTCCTTTTCCAGCTCGACTTCGTACCACAGGAGCTTGAGCGGCCTGTGCAAACGCGCCGCGACGGCCGCAGCGAGCGCGACATCGAATCCCGCTGCCGTGCCCTTTGCGCGCGCCGCATACGGTGCGTTGCCCTCGGCGACACAGACGGAGAGCGCATCCGGCGCCTTGCCGCGCGTCTTCACGTAAAGCCACAGGCCCTCGATCTCCGCCTCGGACAGCGCACCCTTGAACGCCGGCATGTTGCCCTTGCCGTTGGTGACCGCATTGCGAAAGCGCTCGTGCTGATCGCTTGGGAAGCGCCGCAGGTCGAAACTGGTGACGCCGGCGTTGACCATGTTGTGGCCGTGGCACTGCGCGCAGGTCTGCCGGTAGCGCTCGCGGCCGCGCTCCAGGGGCTCGCCATCGGCGAGCGCCGGCGGGGCGATCAGGGCCGCCGCAGGAAAAAAAAACGCGGCGATCCGCGCCGCGTTTCGCAATCCTCGCCGCACGCTACTTCATCAGCGCGAAAGTCCAGACCGAGCCGCCCGCCGGCACCTTGGCGAGGCGCTCGTCGCCGATCAGCGCGTACACGCCGCCGACGCCGGACACCACGCTGACGTACTGCTGGCCCTTGTGCTGCCAGGTGACCGGCTGGCCGACGATTCCCGAGCCGGTCTGGAATTGCCACAATTTCTTGCCGGTGTCGGCGTCCAGCGCCATGAACGCGCCCGACATCGCGCCGGTGAACACCAGCCCGCCAGCGGTGACCAGCGTGCCCGACAGGCTCGGCATTTCCTCCCACGGCATCTCCCACTTGGCCTTGCCGGTCATCGGGTTGATCGCCTGCAGGGAGCCCCGCACGCCTTTGGCCGGCGTCACGCCGGTGAACTCGACGCCCAGGAACCACTCGCCCTGCTTGAACTCGGGCTGGAGCAGCTTGTAGGGCATGCCGAAATCCAGCGTGTTGGCGTAGGCGAGGCCGGTCTTCGGGCTGAAGGACATCGGCATCCAGTTCTTGCCGCCGAGCGCCGAGGGCCACACTTCCACCTTCTCGCCGGCGCGGAATTTGCGCGTCAGCTCGCTCTCCACGGGGCGCCCGCTCGCCAGGTCGATGCGATCGGCCCAATTGACCTTCTTGGCGAAGGTATTGGCGGCGAGCAGCTTGCCGCTGGTGCGGTCGATGACGTAGAAAAAGCCGTTCTTGTTCGCCTGCATGATCACCTTGGTCCGCACGCCGTTCACAGCCAGGGTGGCATGCACCAGTTCGTTGGTGGCGTCGTAGTCGTAGGGATCATTGGGGGTGAACTGGTAGTGCCAGACGATCTCGCCGGTTTTCGGCCTGAGCGCCAGCACCGAGGACACGTACAGGTTGTCGCCCTTGCGGAACTCGGGGTTCCAGGGTCCCGCGTTGCCGGTGCCCCAGTACACCAGGTCCAGCTCCGGATCGTAGGACCCGGTGAGCCAGGCCGGCGCGCCGCCTTTTTGCGCCGTGTCGCCGGGCCAGGTGTCGCCGCCTTTTTCGCCCTGGACCGCGGTGGTATAGCGGCGCCACAGCGCCTTGCCGGTATCCGGGTCCCAGCCGTCGATGAAGCCGCGCGTGCCGTATTCGCCCCCCGAGATGCCGGTGATCAGCACGCCGTTGGCCACCAGCGGCGCCACCGTCATCGCATGGCCGAGCTTGTAGTCGATGGCCTTGGATTTCCACAGTTCCTTGCCGGTCTTGGCGTCGAGCGCCTGCACCTGCGCGTCCAGCGTGGTGCGGAATACCTTGCCCTCGTAGATCGCCACGCCGCGATTGAGCAATCCGCAGCAGGCCATCTTCGGCACGTCGGGGGCGAATTCCAGCGTGTTGCGCCAGACCTGCTTCGCGCTCAGGACGTCGATGGCGAAGGTGTCGGTATGCGTCGTGACGTACATCACGCCGTCGTGCACGATCGGCTGCGATTCCTGCCCTTGAGGGTTATTGAGGCTGAAGTTCCAAACCGGCACCAGCCGCTTGACGCTCTCCTTGCCGATCTGCGTGAGCGGGCTGTAGCGCTGCAGCCCGTAGCCCATGCCGTAGGTCAGCACGTTGCCCGTGCTCTCCTGATCCTTGATCAGGTCCTGGGCGGTCTGCGCGATCAGCGCTGCAGGCGCCACGGCGAGCGCGAGCGCCATGAGTAACGTTTTCATGCTGGACTCCTCCCTTTGGTTTCCAACCTGGACCAAGATACGCCCGGACTTAGAGCGGCGCAACAGCGGCCGGTGACGCGCTGCTCAGATCCTGACGAAAAGCGTCAGTAGCGGATGCGAACCGCGCTGCGCGCTCCAGTGCCCATGCTGCTGTGCATCGAAAGTGGCGCCCTCAGGCAGGGTGTCAGCGGAGAAAAAGTGCTCCCCGGGTCGGAACAGGCGTGTCGTGCCGTCCTGCAGGCCGATCTCCATCTCGCCGCCCAGGATGAACACCCACTGCGGCTTGGGCGTGCAGTGCCACTGGCTGCGGAAGCCCACCGGGCTGTGCCTCAGTTGACAGCCGGCGGCGGGGAAGAGCGCCGAGAGCATCGCCTGCGGGTTTCCTTCCGGCAGTGGAAGGTCCTCTTCGCGGAATTTCGCGCGGCCGTCGCGGTCGGTAAACAGGGTCACTTTCCTGAACGTCGTCATCGTCGCTCCTCTAGGGCTGGCGCAGGCGGCGGAAGTCGGCCATCGCCCTGCGCCCGAGCGGGCCGCCGAGGAACGGGAACCAGCGCATCAGGCGCCATAGCAGCCGCGCGTAGAACGGCAGCACGATGAGCGCGTCGTTGCGTTCCACCCCGGCGAGGATGCCCTCGATGGCGGGCGCAAGCTCGATGATCGGCAACGGGATCAGCCGCACCGCGCGCGCCTGGTCCACGCGCAGGTACTGCGCGTTGTCGAAGATCGACGTGCGGATGAAGCCGGGGCAGGCGGCGCTCACCTTCACGCCGAGCGCCTCGCCCTCGGCGCGCAGCATCTGCGAGAACATGATCACGCCCGCCTTGGTCATGGCGTAGGCGGCGCCGGTGGGCATGCCGGCGAGGCCGGCGAGGGACGCGGTGTTGACGATGTGGCCGCTGCCCTGGCGCACCATGACCTTGTAGGCCGCGAGCGACCCGGCCACCACGCCCATCAGGTTGACGTCCACGATGCGCCGCCAGGAGGCGAGGTCCGAGTCGCGCACTTCGCCGACGATGGCGACGCCCGCGTTGTTGAACACATAGTCGAGCCGGCCCGCGGATTCCAGTGCGCGCGTGACGGCTTCGCCGTCGGCCACATCGAGGCGGAGGGCGCGCGCCTTGTCGCCCGCGCGCTGGATGCCTGCGGCCACGGCCTGCGCGCCCTCGAGGTTGAGGTCGGTGACGGTGACGTCGGCACCGCGCGCCGCGAGCGCCTCGCACAGCCCGCGCCCGATGCCCGAGGCGCCGCCGGTGACGAATGCGCTCTTGCCCTGGAACGCGCTCATGGCGAGTGAGTATAGTCGGGGCATGCGCATCTGCGTTTTCGGCGCCGGCGCGGTCGGCGGGCATTTTGCGGCTCAGCTCGCGGCGTCCGGCCACGAGGTGTCGGTGGTTGCGCGCGGCGCCCACCTCGAGGCGATCCGCCGCAACGGCCTGACGCTGCTCAAAGGCGAGCAGCGCATCGTCGCCAAGGTGAATGCGGCGGAGGACCCCAAGGAACTGGGGCCAGTGGATTTCGTGCTAGTGGCGCTGAAAGCCACGGCGCTGGGCGCGCTGGCGGAGCGGGTGCGGCCGCTGCTCGGCAAGGATACGGCGGTGGTGTTCGCGCAGAACGGCATTCCCTGGTGGTACGCGCAGGGCCTGTCGGCGCAGCGGCCCAAGCCGCCCGACCTCGCGCGGCTCGATCCCGGCGGCGCCCTGGCGAAAGCGATCGGCGCCGACCGGATCATCGGCGGGGTGATTTACTCGGCCAACGAAGTGCTGGAGCCGGGCGTGGTGCGCAACAACGCGCCGGGCCGCAATGTGCTGGTGCTCGGCGAGCCTGACGACATGCGCACCGAGCGGGTCAAGCGCCTTGCCGCGGCGCTGGAGAAATCCTCCGTCAGCGCGCCGATCGAATCCGACATCCGCCGCTCGGTCTGGGCCAAGGTGGTGATCAACTTGGCCAGCTCTTCGACCGGTGTGGTGACCGGGGGCACGGTGAAGGAGGACCTCGCCGATCCGGCGATCGCCGATTTGCGCAAGCGCATGCAGGAGGAGGCGCGTGCCGTCGCCGCGGCGCACGGCGTGAGCACCGAGGGCGCGCCGCTGCCGCCGCCGCACACGGGCGGCGGGCCGGTGCACAAGACCTCGATGCTGCAGGACTACGAACTGGGGCGGCCGATGGAGATCGACGCCATCCTCATGGCGCCGCTGTGGTTCGCGCGCGCCGCCGGCGTCGCCACGCCGGTCCTCGACACCGTCATCGCCCTGGCGGCGCACAAGGCGGCAAAGAAGGGGCTGTATAAAAAATAGGGACAGACCCTATTTTTCACGATGTGATAAATAGGGTCTGTCCCTATTTTCACAAACAAAAAGGCCCGCTTGCGCGGGCCTTTCGTTTGCTGCCTGAGCCGACAGTTACATCGGCTTGATGTTCGTCGCCTGGTCGCCCTTCGGCCCGGTGGTGACGTCGAAGGAAACCTTCTGCCCGTCCTTCAGGCTCTTGAAGCCCGAGCCCTGGATCGCGCTGAAATGCGCGAACAGGTCCTTGCCGCCGCCGTCCGGGGTGATGAAGCCGAAGCCCTTCGCATCGTTGAACCACTTGACTGTTCCAGTTGCCATGATCGTCTTGCCTCTCGATAAATTTAAAGGTAACGGGCTTTCGCCCACTGCCGGAACACCAAGTAGAAGACGCAGGATTGGACCAGCGGGACTGCTTGAGGAAACCAGCGCCGCGGATTATACATGAACGCCCCGCCTGTCAAGCACCGCTGCGAACGGGGGTAGACTCCCCGCCATATGGCCCAGGACGGCGCGCGGGCAGTGATCCTCGCGGTGGACGACGCGGAAGACCTGCTCGCCCTCATCGGCAAGGCGCTCAGCACCGAGTACGAAGTCAAGCTCGCCAGCGACGGCGGCGACGCCCTGACCCTCGCTGCCGCGGCGCCGCAGCCCGACCTGATCCTGCTGGACGTCGAGATGCCGGGGGCCACCGGGTTCGAGATCTGCCAGCTGCTCAAGGAAGACCCGGCGACCGCGCACATCCCGATTATCTTCCTCACCGGCAAGACCGAGGCCGCCGACCAGGTGGAGGGCCTGGACCACGGCGCGGTGGATTACCTCACCAAGCCGATCAACGGCAAGCTCCTGATGGCGCGCGTACGCATCCACCTCGCGCTCGCCAACCGCCACGCGGAACTCGAGCGCCAGGTGCAGCAGCGCACGGCGCAGCTCGAGGACGCGCGCGAGCAGCTCATCCGGCGCTTGGCGCGCGCCATGGAGTTCCACGAGAGCGCGGCCGCCGGCAACCGCGTGGCGCGCGTGGCGCAGTACGCGCGCCTCATCGCGCAGGGGTCGGGTGCGCGGCCCGAAGTGGCCGAGCTGATCCAGAAAGCCGCGCCGCTCTACGACATCGGCAAGATGGGAGTGCCCTCCGAAGTGCTGCGCAAGCCCGGCAAGCTCACCGCCCCGGACCTTGAGCGCATGCACCGCCACCCGGAACTGGGCGCCGAGATCATCGGCGAGCACGAAGACCCGGTGCTCAAGCTGGCGCGCATCCTCGCGCTCACGCACCACGAGCGCTGGGACGGCACCGGCTACCCGAAGAAGCTGAAGGACAAGGACATCCCCTGGGGCGGGCGCGTGATGGCGATCGTGGATGCGTTCGAATCGATGACCACAACCCAGTTCTACCGCCAGAAGCCCTTCACGATCGACGAGGCCGCCAAGCTCATCAAGGAGAGCTTCGGCAAGCAGTTTGACCCCGGCCTGGCGGCGGCTTTCGACAAGGCGCTGCCGACAATGAGGAAGGTCCGCGAGACCTACTCGGATGCGCTGGGGGACATGATCAACCTGGACTTCAGCCCGACGCGCGACGCACCGCCGAAGCCCACGATTCCCAAGCCCACTGCCTCCGCGGAGGCGAGGTCCGCGCGCTCGCCCAATCGGCGGTAGGCAATTTGCTTTTTGTGCAGTGCGGGAGTAGTTTGCGCGTCCATCCGTGCAGCCCACGCGCTCTTCCTCCACCGCCGCGCTCACGCTCCTCGCGCTGGGCATCGTCTACGGCGACATCGGCACCAGCCCGCTGTACGCGGTGAAGGAAACC
>JANMUO010000418.1:0-18448 GCA_031391655.1 Betaproteobacteria bacterium | reverse complement strand
CGGCTGCGGCAAGTGCCCGGTGTGCAAGGCCGGGCAGGACAATTACTGCATGAAGGCGCAGTTCCTCGGCGTGATGAAGCCCGGAGGCTACTCCAGCCACGTGCTGATTCCGCATCCCAAGTACCTCGTGGACGCCGCGGGCATCGACGAAGGCTTTGCTGCGACGCTCGGCTGCTCGGCGATCACTGCGTACAGCGGCTTGAACAAGCTGCCCAAGCTCGGGCCGAAGGACTGGGTCGCCGTGATCGGCTGCGGCGGCCTCGGCCTGGTCGGGATCTCGATCCTCAAGGCCAGGGGCGTGAAGAACGTCATCGCCTGCGACGTGGATGAAGGAAAGCTCGCTGCCGCGAAGAAGCAGGGCGCGAAGCTCACGCTCGACACGCGCGCGCCGGACGCCGCGCAGAAGCTAAGCGCTTTGGCGATGGGCAACCTCGCCGGCGCCATCGACTTCGTCGGCATGCCGGCCACGGCGATGCTCGGCACGGGCGCGCTGCGAAAAGGCGGGCGCTACGTGCTCTGCGGCCTGTACGGCGGGGAGTTCGTGCACCCCTTGCCGCCGATCGCGCAGCGCGCCATCGGCATCATCGGCTCCTACGTCGGCAACCTGCAGGAGCTGAAGGAGGTTGTTGCCCTGGCGAAAAAGAAGAAGCTCAAGGCGACGCCGGTGGAGTTGCGGCGCTTGAGCGACGTGAACCGAACGCTGGAAGAGCTCAAGGCCGGCAAGGTCCTGGGCCGCGTGGTGATCGACATGGAGAAAGAAGCGACGTGACGCCTTTCAGCTGGACCAACCCCTACGCCTGGCCGAGGAAACCCGTTCTCGCGAGGAACATCGTCTCGACCACGCAGCCGCTGGCCGCTCAGGCCGGCCTGCAGATGCTGCACGCGGGCGGCAACGCGGTGGACGCGGTCCTCGCCACCGCCATCACGCTCACGCTGGTCGAGCCGGTGTCCAACGGCATCGGCTCGGACGCCTACGCCATTGTCTGGGACGGCAAGGAACTGCACGGCCTGAACGCCTCGGGGCGTTCCCCCGCGGGCTGGACGCCGGAGTTCTTCAAGGAGCACAAGTCCATGCCGCAGCGCGGCTGGAACAGCGTGTCGGTGCCGGGCTGCGTATCGGCCTGGAAGATGCTGTCGGAGAAGTTCGGCAAGCTGCCCTTCGACAGGCTGTTCGAGGCCGCGACCAGGTACGGGCGGGATGGCTTCCTCGTCTCGCCGACCATCGCGAGCCAGTGGGCCAGGCAGGTGCCGGAGCTCAAGGTGCAGCCGGGATTCCCCGAAGCGTTCATGCCCAACGGCCGCGCACCGCAGCCCGGCGAAGTGTTCAAGTTCGCGGACCACGCGGCGACGCTGGAATCGATCGCCAAGACCAAGGGCGAGGCGTTCTACAACGGGCCCCTCGCCGAGCGGCTGGAATCGCATTCGCGCCAGAACGGCGGCGTGATGAAAGTGTCGGACCTCGCCGCGCACAAGTCCGATTGGGTGAAGCTGCTGGAGATGAACTACCGCGGCTATACGCTGCACGAGATCCCGCCCAACGGCCAGGGCATCGTCGCGCTGATGGCGCTGGGAATGCTGCAGCACTTTGACGTGAAGAGCCACCCGGTGGACGGTCCCGACAGCCTGCACCTGCAGATCGAAGCCCAGAAGCTCGCCTTCGCGGACGCCTGGGCCTACGTGGCGGACCTCGACCACATGAAGGACGTGACGCCCGCGCAGCTCCTCGATGCGGAGTACCTCAAGGAGCGCGCCAAGCGCATCGACCTGAAAAAGGCGCAGGACTTCGGCCCCGGCAAACCTCCCAAGGGCGGCACCGTGTACCTGACCGCAGCGGACGCCTCGGGGATGATGGTGTCCTACATCCAGTCGAATTTCATGGGCTTCGGCTCAGGCGTGGTGGTGCCGGGCACCGGCATCTCGCTGCAGAACCGCGGCGGCACGTTTTCCCTCAAGCCCGGCCACCCGAACCAGGTCGGGCCGAAAAAGCGCCCCTACCAGACCATCATCCCGGGCTTCCTCACCAAGGACGGCAAGCCGGTGATGAGCTTCGGCGTGATGGGCGGCACCATGCAGCCGCAGGGCCACGCCCAGGTGATCGTGCGCATCGCCGACTACGGCCAGCATCCGCAGGCGGCCTGCGACGGCCCGCGTTTTCGCTTCGTGCAGGGCATGGACGTGAGCGTGGAGGAAGGCGGCTTCTCCGGCTCCACGCTGGAAGAACTGCAGAAACGCGGCCACAAGATCGTCAAGGTGGACGACTACAACCAGTTCGGCAGCGCGCAGCTCATCTGGAAGACCGACGGCGGCTACATCGCCGCCAGCGACCCCCGAAGGGATGGCCAAGCAGTCGGTTTTTAAAATAGGGACAGACCCTATTTATCGCATTGTGAAAAATAGGGTCTGTCCCTATGTTAGAGGTGGCGATGTTGAAGATCTGGGGGCGGGTCAATTCGGTCAACGTGAAGAAGGCGATGTGGTGTGTGGCCGAGCTCGGCTTGCCGCACGAGCGCACCGACGCGGGAATGCAGTTCGGCGTGGTGAACACGCCCGAGTACCGCAGGATGAATCCCACGGGCCTGGTGCCCACCATCGACGACGACGGATTCACGTTGTGGGAGTCGCACACCATCGTGCGCTACCTCTGCGCGAAGCACAGCCTGGGCAAGCTCTGCCCCGCCGATCCGCGCGCCCGCGCCGACGCGGAGCGATGGATGGACTGGGCCTTCACCTTCCAGGGCGCGATGCGCAACGTGTTCTGGGGCCTGATCCGCACGCCGCCGGAAAAGCGCGACGCGAAGGCGATCGAGGAGGGCCGCGCGAAGACCATCGCCCTCCTCCCCGTCCTCGAGAAAGCGCTGGCTGAACGGCCGTATGTCGCAGGCGCTGCCTTCACCATGGGCGACATCCCGATCGGCTGTGAGGTGCAGCGCTACATGCGCGTGCCGATCGAGCGCCCCCGGTTCCCGGCCGTCGAGGCGTGGTTCAAGCGCCTGCAGGAGCGCCAGGGTTTCGTCAAGCACGTGGACCTGCCCCTGACATGAGCAAGGTCGCCATCGTCACCGGCGCAGCGAGCGGCATCGGCCTCGCCTGCGCGGAGCGGCTCGCCGCCGACGGCATGAAAGTGGTGCTCGCGGACGTGAACGAGAAAGCCGGCACCGAACATGCGAAGCGCCTGGGCGGCACCTTCATCGCCGCTGACCTCACCTCGCGCGCCGGCTGCAGGAACCTCGCCGACCAGGCGCTGAAATCCCACAGCACGGTGCATGTGCTGGTGAACAACGCTGGCTACCAGCACGTCGCGCCGATCGAGGATTTTCCCGAGGAACAGTGGGAGCGCATGCTCTCGCTCATGCTCACCGCGCCGTTCCTCCTGACGCGTTACTGCTGGCCGGCGATGAAAAAGCAGAAATGGGGCCGCGTGGTCAACATCGCCTCGATCCATGCCCTGGTCGCCTCGCCGTTCAAGGTCGCCTACATCTCCGCCAAGCACGGCCTGATCGGCCTCACCCGCACCGCGGCGCTCGAGGGCGGCGAGCACGGCATCACCGTCAACGCCATCTGCCCCGCGTATGTCCGTACTCCGCTGGTGGACGGCCAGATCGCCGACCAGGCGAAGGCCAACAACATCTCTCCCGCGGAGGTGATCGAGAAGATCATGCTCGAGCCAGCGGCAGTGAAGCGCCTGGTCGAGCCGGCCGAAGTCGCCGGCTTCGTGTCCTACCTGTGCGGCGATGCGGCCGGCACCATCACGGGCGCCGCGTTGACGATGGATCTGGGCTGGACGGCCCGGTAACGCCCGGGCGGCTCGCCCGCTCCTGGGCGAATGCCTTCGCCTTGGCGTAGAACGCCGGCAGGTCGCCCGCTGCTTCCGAGAGCAGCTTGTCGAATACCGGCACCAGGTCCGTGTAGGTCGCGTAGGAAGCGAGCAGCGCGTTGTTGGGCTCCTGGCCCTCGAAGGCCGGCATGCGCGCGAGCAGCGGCTGCAGCGCCGCGAGTTCCTCGCGCTTCCTTGCCCGCATCGCCTCGGGCGCGAGCCCGCTGCCGTAGAGCGCCCCGAGCGCCGTGCGCACCGCGTCCAGTCGCGCCGCGAAATCCGCCCGGCGCACCTGTTGCTGGCGGATGCCGGCGAGGTCGGCCTGCTTTCCGCGCGCCTCGAGCCAGCGCCGCACCCCTTCACGCTCGACCGCCACCGCGAAGGACTCGTTGAAGGTGGTGTCGCCCTTCGCATAGACGAGCTGGTGGGCGAGCTCATGGAACACCATCCGCGCCAGGTCGGCATCCGGGTAGCCGATGAACGTGGACAGCAGCGGGTCGTCGAACCAGCCCAGCGTCGAGTAGGCAGCCACGCCGTACACGACCACGTCATGACCCATGCCGCGCATCTCGCGCGCGTGGCGCTCCGCCGCCGCCCGGTCGTAGAACCCGCGATAGGTCACGCAGCCCGCGACCGGGAAGCAGGATTGCACCGCCCGCAGCGAGAACTCCGGCGACGCCACCACGTTCCACACCGCGAAGGGCCGGCCGATGTCCGCGTAGGTGCGATAGGAGCCGTTGTCGGGGAGCTTGAGCTCCCGGCTGGCATAGTCGCGGATCGCAACCGACAGTTCCAGGCGGGCCTTCAGCGCCGGCGACGTCGCGGGATCGGCCAGCAGCCTCGCTACCGACTGCGCGCTGCCCACCAGCGCAAAATGCCCGCCCACGGCCTGGCCGTAGTAGGACAGCGTCTCGCAGCCCGAGAGCGCGAGGGCGCTAAGCGCGAGGCAGAAAGCGCGCATCGTTGAGGAAGGAAACCGCTTGCGCCGCCACGCGCGCCGATACCAGCATCGCGCTGTGGCCTACCGGCAGGACGGCTTGTTCGCGCATGCCTTCGACCGCTGTCTCCTCCACGCGCACCACGCCATCGTTCGCCCCGGGCAGCGCGCCAAACAGGCGTCCCAAGCCGAAGGGCAGCGTCCCGGCGAGCACGCCGAGCGGTTCGGGACGCGTCCAGCGCGCGCCCCTGCCCTCGCGCCACAGCGGCTCGCTCGCGCCGAGGAACCAGCGGCCCCAGCCGTGCTGCGCCAGCCTGCGCCCCGCGAAGTTTCCGCTCGCCGGGGCGCCGACGAGAAGGACATTTCCCGCCGCCAGCGAGCGGTCCTGCTCCAGCGCTTGCAGAACCACCAGCCCGCCGAGGCTGTGGCCGACGAAATGCGCGGGCCCGATGTCGCGTGCAAAGCGCGCGAGACGCTCGGCGTGCGCTTCCAGTGGCCGGTCGCGCCCGGGATAGCCGAAAAGATGGCAACGGAATCCCGCGGTGTGCAGCCGCGCTGCAAGCGGCCTCATCACCACAGCGGGAATCCACAGGCCGTGGACCAGGACGACGTCGCGCAATGCGTTCAGGAAGCAGCCCGGCCGGGCAGCGCGAAGATCCCGCTCATGCGCACGATGCGGTTGTCGCCGACGCAGAGGTAGCCGTTGGCGAAGGCTAGCCGAGATCCCATGCGCTGCACCTCGACGTCCGAGTGGATCCACTCGCCGATGGATGCCGCGCCCGCGTAGTCGATGTCCAGGTGCGCGGTGACGAAGCCGCCGCGCCCGCCAGCCTTCGCCATCATGCCGTAGCCCAGCGCCAGGTCGGCGAGCGTCGCCAGCACGCCGCCGTGGCAGATGCCGCGCGAATTGGAATGTTTTTTTTCCACGCGCAGGCCGAGCGACACCACGCCCTCGCCGCGTTTCTCGTGCAACGGCCCCACCATTTCGTTGAACGGGCTCGCCGAAGCGAGCGGCTTGAAGCCCGCGGGGATGTCGCTCATCGTTCGATTCTAGCCTGCGCGCCGCAGCAGCAAATGTGCGCCAACCACCAGACCCGGCACGCCGAGCAGTGCATAGGCCACCGAGTAGCCGCCGCCGAGCGCGAGCACCAGGTTGAACAGGGGCGGCGTCACCACCACACCGAGGAACGTGAAGAACAGGCACCCGCCCGTCGCCTGGCTCACCTGCCCCGCGGGCGCAATGCGCGCCACTTCGGCGAGGTACACGCCGTTCCAGCCCACCGCGGTTGCGCCGAACACACAGGCAAACACGAACAGCACCCAGCCGGGCCAGTGCGGACCGGCCGCCAGCGTGGCGATCGCCGACACGCCCATGCCGAGGCCCAGCAGGCCGAGCATCGTGCGCCGCGCCACCGCGCGATCCGCGAGCGCGCCCCATACGATGCGGCCCGCCACGCTCGCCACCTGCGAGGCGGCCATCACGAAGCCTGCGAGCACCAGCGTCAGCGCAAAGTCATGGGTGAGGAAGGTCACCAGGTAGGTCACCAGCGTGATCTGCACGCCACCGTAGACCAGCCCCGTGACGGCCATTTCCCGCAGGCGCGGCGAGCGCGCCACCAGTCCCACCGACGCGAACGCGGCCCTGGCCGAGATCGGCGCCTGCGGGTTGAGCCCCGTGTCGTAGCGTGCGCGCACCGGCGCGATGAGCGCGGCGAGCATCGCGCAGGTGCACCCGATCGCGAACGCGCCCCATTGCCAGCCCACCGCCAGGATCAGCGCCGGCACGATCGCCCCGGCGAGCACCCCGCCCGCCGGCACGCCGGTCTGCTTGATGGAGAACGTGAGGGCAAAGAGCGCAGGCGGCGCGGCGCGCACCAGGATCACCGAGCTCGCCGGCGTGGTCGGGCCATAGCCCAGGCCGACGACGAAGGCGCCCAGCATCACCAGGGCCGGCCGGCCGCTCGCCGCGAGCGACAGTCCCGCAAAACACAGCAGCAGCCCGACCTGGCTCATGCGGATCGGCCCGAAGCGCGCAACCCAGCCGCCGGCAGCGGCCGAACCGAGCATGCTGCCCAAGTACGTGATGGCGATGTAGTAGCCGACCGCGGCGGGCGACACGCCGAGCGCCGGCCCGGCCACCGGCGCCATCACCGGCGCGCAGTAGATCGCGAACGAAACCAGGGTCTGGACCGCGAGGGTGACCGAAAGCGGAAGCAGGACCTCGCGCAGTGGATTCAGCTGGTGCCGGACTTGGCGCGCACGGCGCGCATCGCCTCGAGCAGCGCCTGGGCGCGGTACACGATCGGGTAGTCAACCATCTGGCCGTCCACTTCCACCGCCGCGGAACCCCGGCTTTCCGCCTCCTTGAACGCGGCGACGATGCGCTCGGCGCGCGCCACTTCGTCCTCGCTCGGCGTGAACGCCTCGTTGGCCACCGGCACCTGGTCGGGGTGCACGCACAAACGCCCCTGGAAGCCGCCGCGGCGACTGCGCTCCAGCGCGCGGCGGAATCCCTCCAGGTCGCGCAGGTGGAACCACGGGCTGTCCAGCGGACCCTCCATGCCGGCGGCGCGCGAGGCAAGCACCACGCGCGCGCGCGCTTCAGCCAGCTCGGGTTCTTCGTGCGACGGCTGCAGACCGACGTCCAGGCTGTAGTCGCCAGCGCCGAAGGCGCAGCGCTTCACGCGCCAGGCCGCCCGGTAGGGCCGCAAGCTCCTCGCTTGCAGGATGCGGTCCACGCGCGCCACGCCCGCCGCGGTCTCCACCATCGGGATCAGGTCGATCGAGCCCTCGGCGATGCCGCGTTCACGCTCCAGCGCTGCGAGCAGCCAGTCGACGGCGTGCAGGTCCGCGGCGCTCTCCACCTTGGGCAGCACCACGCCATCCACCTTGTCGTGGATGGTCTCCACGAGGTCCTGGTAGCAGAAAGGCGACGAGGGCGCATTCGGCCGCACGTAGCCGCGGCAGCGGCGCGGGAGCTTGAGCGCCTCGGCCACCGGCTTTCTCGCCGCCGCCTTGTCGGAGATCGCCACCGCGTCCTCCAGGTCGAGGATCACGGCGTCGGCGCCCAGGGCCAGCGCCTTTTCAACGCGGCGCGGGTGGTTACCGGGGGCGAAGAGGAATGTTCTGTTCAGCGACACAGGCTTACCTTTCGTCCCAACGTGGATAGGGGAGGCGCCATTTTGCCGTGGCGAGCGCCTCGGGCCACACGATTTCGCGGCGGCCGGCGACGATCTGCACCACGACAGGCTTGGCGGCGACCTGGATCCCCCCGGCATTCACGCGAAAGCGGCCGATCGGGGTCTCCGTGTCCAGTTCGGCGAGCGCGCTGCGCAGGGCCTCGCTCTCGACCGAGCCCGCCTTGCGCACGCCCTCCTCCAAGATCAGCGCCGCGGCATACGTGGTCGCGGCGATCACGCCGGGCTCGGTGGGCCAGCGCTTGCGCCAGGCGTCCAGGAACTCGCGATTGCCGCGCGTGGCGAAGCCCGTCTCGTAGGGTGAGATGCCGAGCACGAACTCGCCGTCGCGTCCCACCATCTTGAGGAACCGCGGTTCGCCCGAACCCTGTGCGAGGAACAGCCAGGGCGAGTAGCCCACGCGCTTGAACGCCTTGACCATGGCTGCGGCGTCCTCCGGCTGGCCGAACGCGATCCAGGCTTGCACGTCGCGCGCGCGTGCCCTGGCCATCTGCTCTTTGTAGTCGTTCGCCCCTGCGGCAACCTGTTCGACCGGGCCGGGCTCGAGGCCCGCGGCAGTTGCCCGCTCGACGAGTTGCGCCGCCGCCTCGCGCGAAGGCGGGTCGTTGCGTGCCACCACCTGCAGCCGCCGGTAGCCCATGGCGCGCACGATCTCCAGCGCCCCCTCGCCGTAGGCGGAGAGCGGCGCAGGCACCTGGAACACATAGCGCGTCCCCGCGCGATGCACGTTGCGCGTGAGGCCAGTGGCATTCACCAGCACGCGCTTGCGGCGTTCCGCGACGGCGGCAGCGCTCACCGAGGCGGCGCTGCCGAAGGGGCCGATGAGCAGCTCCGCGCGCTCTGCGTCGATCAGCTGCTCGTAGAGCCGGGTGGAGGCCGAGCCTTCGGAGCGGTCGTCCAGGAGCTTCAGTTCGATGCGCCGGCCGAGCAGCCCGCCCCCGGCATTGCGGGTCTCCTGCCACAGGACCAGCGCCTTTTGCATGTCCGCGGCCAGGTCGGCAAGCTGCCCGGACTGCGCAACCACGGCGCCGACCACCAGCGGCTGCGCCAGCGCCTGCGCCGACACCAGTGCCAAGAGGAATGCCAGCGAGCGCACTAGAAGCCCAGGAAGCGGGCGAATTTCGACACCGGTTCGCGCTCAGTGACCAGCGTGTTCTCGATCGGCCCGTCGAGCGCATGGCCGAGCGACATGCCGCAGACCACGATTTCCCCTTCCGGGATCTGCAGCTCGCGCCGCAGCACCGTGTGCGCCGACGCAATGGCCGCCTGCGGGCAGGTGTCCAGGCCAAAGGCGCGCGCAGCGAGCATCAGGTTCTGCAGGAACATCCCGGTATCGAGCCAGGCTCCGACCGGCAGGTCGCGCTCCAGCGTCACCACCAGGCCCACCGGCGCATCGAAGAAAAGATAGTTGCGCCCGTGCTGCCGCTGCGTCTTTTCGCGCTCGCCCTTGCCAATGCCCAGCAGGCCATAGAGGTCCCAGCCGAGCTTCCTGCGGCGCGCGAGGTAGGGGTCGCGCCACTTCGTGGGGTAGTACTCGTATTCGCGCGTCCAGCCCTCGTCACCGTGCTGCATGAATTCCGCGTGCATCGCCGTCGCCACCCGCACGCGCACCGCGCCGGCGGCCACATAGACGTTCCAGGGCTGGATATTGGTGCCCGACGGGGCGCGGCTGGCGAGCGCGAGGATGCGCTCCACGGTTTCGCGCGGCACCGGTTCGGGACGGAAGGCGCGCAGGCTGCGGCGCGAAAGGATCGCCTCTTCGATCGTGCGCGAGACGCTGCCGGCAACGAAGGGCAAAGCGCCCTTTGCCGGATCATGGGTGGCAGTGTTCATCGGGCGATAATACCGAACATGGATGCCCGGCTGCAGTCCGCGTTCGCTGCGCTCATCGGCGAGAGGAACGTGCTTGCCGCTGCGGGGGACACAGCGCCTTACACCACGGACTGGCGCAAGCAGTACCGCGGCGAAGCCCTGTGCGTGCTGCGCCCGGCAAGCACCGCCGAAGTCGCGGCGGTGGTGGCCCTGTGCGCGCGCGAGGGCATCGCCATGGTGCCCCAGGGCGGCAATACGGGACTCTCCGGCGGCTCGGTGCCCACCGGCGCGCGGCCCGAGGTCGTGCTATCGCTCTCGCGCCTGAATCGCATCCGCGGCATCGATGCGCTCAACGACACCATGACCGTGGAAGCCGGCTGCGTGCTCGCCAGCATCCAGGGCGCGGCCGACCAGGCGGGGCGCCTGTTCGCGCTGTCCCTCGCCGCGGAGGGCAGCTGCCAGATCGGCGGCAACCTCTCCACCAATGCGGGCGGGGTGAACGTGTTGCGCTATGGCAATGCGCGCGAGCAGGTGCTGGGCCTCGAGGTGGTGCTGCCCGACGGGCGGGTGTGGGACGGCCTGCGCGCATTGCGCAAGGACAACACGGGCTACGACCTCAAGCACCTGTTCCTCGGCGCCGAGGGGACGCTCGGCGTGATTACCGCTGCAGTGCTCAAGCTCCATCCAAAACCCTCTGCGAACGTCACCGCCTGGATCGGCGTGCAGGGCCCGGCGCGCGCCGTAGCATTGCTGGCGCAACTGCGCCAAAACCTAGGCGAGCGCATCAGCGCCTTCGAGCTGGTGTCGCGCCGCTGCCTCGAATCCGTGTTGCGGCACGCGCCGGCCATTCGCGACCCGTTCGCGGGCCCGCATCCGTGGTACGTGCTGGTGGAAATTGCCGATGCCGGCGAGGCGGCAGCGCTGGCAGCACAAGTGGAGCAGGCGCTCGGCGCATGTGCGGGGCTTGTCGATGATGCGGTGCTGGCCTCCAGCACTGCGCAGTCGCAGGCGCTGTGGAGAATTCGGGAAACGATTCCAGAGGCGCAGTTCGCCAACGTGAAGCATGACGTCTCGGTACCGGTGTCGAAAGTCCCGGAGCTCATCGAGCGCGCCGGGCGGGCGCTCGAGGCGGCCTTCCCCGGGGCGCCGATCTACGCCTTCGGCCACATCGGCGACGGCAACATCCACTACAATGTCGGCGACCAGGCGCTGCTCGCGCGGCGCGCCGAGGTGAACCGCGTGGTCTACGACGTGGTGGCGGACCTCGAGGGATCGATCTCGGCCGAGCACGGCCTGGGGCAGTTGAAGCGCGAGGAGATCCGGCGCCACAAGAGCGCCCTCGAGCTGGAGCTCATGCGCACGCTCAAGCGTGCCCTGGACCCGCAGGGCCTGATGAACCCTGGCAAGGTCCTCTAACGCATCCGCTGGAAAACGAGCGGCTCGCGCCGGCCGTCGCGTTCGATTTCTCCCTGCAATCTGTTCTCCGCGACCTCCCCGCTGAAATGGATGCGGGGTCCGGAGAACGTGAGCCGCGTGCCTTCGAGCCGCGCCTTGTCCACGGCGAGCGGACTCCCATCCAACGTCCCTTCGACCTCGACCGCCTGGTAATTCTGGTGGATGCGCAGCTGCCAGCCGCCGGGTGCGCTCCACCCACCGCGCGCCTTCGCAGGAATAAACCACAGGTAGATGCGGCTTTCGTCGCCCTGTCCCTCGTGGCGCGCGGACAGCCGCACCGTTTCCGCGCGGTCCGGCTGCCATCCCTTGAACACGAAGGCGTGCGTGACGACGCGCGCGCCAGGGCGCATCTGCGCGAGGAGCCGCGGCTGCAGCAGGTCCAGCAGCGAGGGCAGCAGGTACACCGTCACCACACTCGCCTGCGAGACATCCGCCTTCAGCGCATCACCCGCCTCGAAGCGCGCGCGGTCGGTGACGCCGGCGAGGCGCGCGTTCTCGCGTGCCTTGGCGACGAGCTCGGGCTCCAGCTCGACGCCCAGCCCGCTCGCGCCGAATTCTCGCGCCGCCGCGATGACGATGCGCCCGTCGCCAGAGCCGAGGTCAACCACGAAGTCCCGCGGCCCGATGTCCGCGATCTGCAGCATGCGCGCCACCACCTCGGGCGGCGTGGTGATGAAAGGCGCGCGCACCTCGCCGTCCTGGGCGAGCGCCGTGGAGCACGCAAGCGCCGCTAGCGCGGCAGCAGCGCGGCGATGGCGTCGCGGATGGCCGGTTGCGACCAATCGAGCTCCCCGAAGTAGCTGTAGCGGATGCGACCGTCGGGGCCGACGATGTAGGTCGCCGGCAGAATGCGCGCCTTCCAGGCCCTCGAGACCGCCGAGTCGCGGTCCATCAGCACCGGGAAACCCAGCGGCACCTCGCTCAGGAAGCGCTGCACGCGCGTGTCGGGCTCGGCGAGGTTCACCGCCAGCACGGCGAAAGGCCGGCCCTCCAGCGAACGGCGCAGCTGCTCGATCGAGGGCATTTCCTCCTTGCAGGGCTGGCACCAGGTGGCCCAGAAATTGACCAGCACCACCTTGCCGCGATAGCTCTCGAGGGCGTGCTGCTTGCCGTCCAGGCCGGGCAGGCGCAGCTCGGGCGTCGCGCCGCCCTTCCAGGGCAGCAGCTGCGCGCCCGCCGCCGCGCACCATAGCAGCAGAAGCGGCAGCAGCGTGGCCGCCGCAAGCCTCATTCCAGCGCCGCACCCGCGCCCAGCAGCGCGGCGCGAAAGCGGTTCTTGAGCAGCGCGCCCTCGCGCGGCGGCAGCACCAGCGGGATCTTCTCGGCGCTCACCTTGACCTGGGCGAAGTTCGGCCCCGTCGCGCCGTGGACCGTTTCGCGCAGCGCCGTGACGCCCGCGGCATCGCGCAGCAGCACCCCGGAAGCGAATCCGGCGGCGCGCGCGATGGCGGCCAGATCCACGCCGTAGGCAGTGTGGGTCTTCTGCATCCCGGTCTCGCCGTAGCGTTCGTTGTCGATCACCACGACCGAGAGGTTCTTCGGCTTTTGCACGCCGATGGTGGCGAGCGAGCCGAGGCCCATCAGCATCTCGCCGTCGCCCGTGATCACCAGCACCCGGCGCTGCGGCTGCGCGAGCGCGAGCCCCAGGCCGATCACGGCGGCGCAGCCCATCGCACCCCACAACGGGAACGTCAGGTCGTGGTCGCCGGCGGCGGTGCAGTCCCAGGCGGTGGAACCCAGGCCGGCGACGACCAGCAAGCCGCCGCGGTCCGCCAACAAGGACTTCACCACGTCGCGCCGCTGCAGCGTCATCGGCTGGACTGGTCCTGGAAGCTCTTGATGCCGATCAGGCGCTGCGAGATCAGCACCGCTGCGCCGCAATAGCTGCCGTGGGCGATGCGCATCGACGCATCCACCTGCGCGGCGACGTCTGCCGCGGTGGACGCTTCGTGCACCGCCACGCCCATGGCGCGCAGTACTTCGGGCGTCGCCTGCCCCATCGGCACCTGCCAGGGATTGAACTCGCCGTTCTCGCCGCGCATGGTGACCAGCACGAGCAGCGGAAAGCGGCATTCCCGCACCATGCCGAGCGCATTGATGACGTTGCCGACGCCGCTGGACTGCATGAGCAGGACGCTGCGCTGACCGCCGAGCCATGCCCCGGCGGCCAGGCCGATGCCCTCCTCCTCCGTGCTCAGCACGACGCTGCGCATGCCTGCATCGGCCTCGCACAGCTCGATGAGGCGCTTATGCCCCGCATCGGGCACGTAGCCCACCACGCCGACGCGATGCTGCGACAGCACCTGGTGCACGGCGAGCGGCCAATCTACTGCGGCGGGAAGGGGAGCGTTCAAGCGGGGCGATTCTAATCCACGCGCACTGCGACGCGCTGCACCGCGTTGTTGCCGAACCCGGTCAGGTCCCAGGGCGGCTCGAGCGGCTGCACGTTGCCTGCAGCGTCGGTGGCGCGGCAGGTAAGCTCATGGTCCCCGCCAACCGCATCCCAGGCGGCGCGCCAGCCGCGCCAGGCATGCTCGCCCGCGGGGGGATGCAGCTTCGCCTCTCTCCAGTCGCCATCCGCGGCGAACTCCACGCGCTCGACCGGCGCTTCTCCCGACCAGGCGCGGCCGAAGATCTCCACATGCCCCGCGCCCACCACGCGACGGCGTGTATAGAAGTCCGGCACCCCGGGCGGCACGAGCAGTGAATTCACGCGCATCAGGCGGCAAGGCGCGCCACGCTCCCCCGCCACCGTCCTGAAGTGGTAGCTGAGCGCTTGCTGCACGCCGTCAAAGGGACGCTCGAGCACTTCGATGCGCTGGAGCCACTTCACGCTCGCCATGCCATACCAGCGCGGCACCACCAGGCGCAACGGAAAGCCATGCTGCGGCGGCAGGGGCAGGCCGTTCATCGCCCAGGCGAGCAGCACGTCCCCGTGGAGCGCCTCGGCGGGAACCAGGCTGCGCGAGAAGCTATGCTCGACATTGCGGTCGATGCCCCGATCGGCCCCATGGAACGCGATCTCCGCCACGCCAGCGCGCAGGCGGGCCGCGCCCAGTACGTCGCGCAGGGGAACGCCGGTCCAGTCCGCAGTGGAGACGCCTTCTTCCACCCAGGGGATGGAGGGATAGCGTGGCGACAACTGTGCGCGCCCGTTGCCGGCGCACTCCAGCGTTGCGCGCACCGTCACGGAGCGCATGCCACGCAGGTCCTCGATCGACAACTCGAGCGGGCGTTCGACCAGCCCGTCCACGCGCAACCGCCATTGCGCCGCCTCGGCGAAGGGAATGTCGAAGTGGATCAGGCAATAATGCAATCCGGCCGGCGTCACATCGTGGCGCAGCGCCTCCAGCGGCATGCCATGGTTGCGCGCCGCGAGCGCGACTTCTTCGGGTGTGTAGCGGCCGATGATCGGCGGCCGCCGCGTGGGGCGGGACATCGTGGTTTTCCTCCGTCCGATTCTATAATGCGGAACCTGATGAACCTTGCGCAGTTCCGCGCCGCCCTGCCGCGCGGCGATCTCTGGGTGTACGGCTACGGCTCCCTGATGTGGTCGCCGGAGTTCGCCTTCCGCGAACGCTCGGTGGGCATGCTGCGCGGCTACCACCGCGCGCTGTGCATCCTGTCCACGCGCTACCGCGGCACGGACCGGCGGCCCGGGCTGGTGATGGGGCTTTGCCGCGGCGGCTCCTGCTGGGGCGTGGCGTTTCGCGTGCCGGCGGCGCGCATCACCGATACGCTGGCACGCCTTTGGCACCGGGAGATGCGCCGCAGCGTGTACTACCCGAGGCTCGTCCCCGTGCGCATCTCACGCGGCAGGCGCGTTCGCGCGCTCGCCTTCATCGCCGACCCCGGCCACGCGCAGTACTGCCGGGAGCTCGACCTGGACAGCCGCGCCCAGCTAGTGGCGCAGGGAGTGGGCGAGCGCGGCCGCTGCACCGACTACATCCGCTACACGCTCGAGCACATGCTCGAGGTGGGCGTCACCGACCCTCACCTCGCGCGCGTGCTGGAGACCGCCGAGGCCATGCGCGCCAGGGCGCCTTCCAGGCGCGCGCGCTGAGTGCCGAAGTTCAGGCGCACGAAGCCCGGGGCGCCGAACTGCTCACCCGGCGACAGCGCCACGCCGTGCGCAAGGAAATGCGCGGTGGCGTCCTTGGCGCCCAGGCCCGACGCATCGATCCACGCCAGGTAGGTCGCCTCCACGTGCGCCATCGCCAGGCCCGGCATTCCGGCCACGGCACGCTCGACGAGGTCGCGATTGGCGCGCAGGTAGTCGAGCTGCGCTGTTAGCCAACCGTCGCCTTCGCGGTACGCAGCGAGGGCGGCCACGTAGCCGAAGAGCGATGCATCATGCACCGTGGCGTGCAGATCCGCAGACAGCGCGCGGCGCAGTGCGGGATCCTCTGCAATCGCCCAGGCGCAGCCCGCGCCGGGAAAGTTGAATGTCTTGTTGGGCGAGGCGAGGGTGACCGTGCGGCGCGAGATTTCCGGCGACAGGCTGGCGATCGGCACGTGCGGCTTGCCTACGTCGAGCAGCAGGTCGGCGTGGATCTCGTCCGAGCAGATCACCAGGTCGTGCCGATCCGCGAAGTCCGCCAGCCGCTCGAGCTCGCCGCGGGAGAAAATCGTGCCGCCGGGATTCTGGGGATTGCAAAGGAACAGCAGGCGCGAATTGGATCGTACTGCCGCGGCCAGCCGCTCCTCGTCGAACACCCACCGTCCTGCGCGCAGCACGAGAGGGATGTCCGTGTGCGCGCGCGGCGCCTGTTCCGGTGCGCGCTTGAGGTGGTGGTAGACGGGCGTCGGCACCAGCACATGCCCGTCCGGGGGAACCAGGTGGCGCGCGGCGAGGTGCAGCCCGGGCACCACGCCGGGCAGGAACACAATCCAATCGGGCTCGATGCGCCAGCGGTACAGTTTCTGCATGCGCGCCACGATCGCTTCGCGCAACTCGGGCGGCGGCACGGTGTACCCGAGCACGCCATGCGCAAGGCGCGCTGCCAACGCCTCCAGCACGCAGGGCGGCGCGCGAAAATCAGTGTCCGCCACCCACAGCGGAATCACATCGCGCCCGGCGTAGCGCTCCCAGCGAGAGGACCAGGTGCCGGTGCGGTCCACCGGGGCGTCGAAATCGAAAGGCATGCGTGAAGGGTAAAACAAAAACGCCGGGCAGGGCCCGGCGTCGAAATCAGGGGATTGTCGCTCCCTACTTCTTGCTCTTCTTCGACATCGGGTCCTTTTCCAGGTCGTCTTCTGCCTCCCCTCCCTCCTCCTCGCTGTCCTTGTCCACCTGGCCGCCCTTGTACGGGTCGGCCTCAAGCTTGTTCATGCTGTCGTCCACGTCCTCGGTCTTGATCGCCGCCGACTCCTCGCGCAGCTGCTCGGGGAACGTGGTCACGATCTTGGGAAAGGCAACGATCAGGGCGATGACGATCACCTGCAGCACCATGAACTCGAACATGCCCTTGTAGATCGTCGCCAGCGACCACTCCTTTACCACCTGCCGCAGGTAGTAGGCCGACATCGCCACCGGTGGAGAGAGGAACGCCGTCTGCAGCACGACAGCGACCACCGCGCCGAACCAGACCATCACCATGTCGAGCGGAATGCCGAGCGCCTTGCCGAGCTCCGGCTTCAGGGCATCCACCACCGGGTAGAAAATCGGCAGGAAGACAAGGATGATCGCCGGCCACTCGAACGGCCAGCCGAGCAGGAAGATGAGCACCAGCACCATCACCAGCATGACGACCGGCGAGAACGGCAGCGCCAGCATTGTTTCGGTGATCCAGCCGGCGGTGCCCAGGCGCGCGAACACCGCGCCGAACACGTTCGAGGTGGTGGCGAGCAGCAGCACCATGCTAGAGGTCGCCGTGGTGCTCAGGACCGCGCGCTTGAGCCCAGCCCAGGTGAACCTGCCGTAGGCGAAGGTCAGCAGGGAGGCGCCCAACGCACCGATCGCGCTTGCTTCCGTCGGGGTGGCGAGCCCGGCAAGCATCGAACCGAGCACCGCGCCGATGAGCACGAACAGCGGCACCACGCCGACGAGGACCTCCGTGATGAGCTGCAACGGCGAGCTGACCCGGTCCTCCATCGGCACCGGCGGACCGAGCTTGGGGTTCAGGTTCGAGCGGATCATCAGGTAGGTGAGGTAAACGCCGGCGAGCAGGAACCCGGGGCCGAACGCCGCCGAGTACAGCTCCGAGACCGAGACCCCGATCACCGGCCCCATCACGATCAGCATCACCGAGGGCGGAATGAGGATGCCGAGCGTGCCGCCGGCGGTGATGCAGCCCGCGGAGAGCTTGGCGTCGTAGCCGGTCTTGATCATGATCGGGCTCGCCATGATCCCCAGCACGGTCACCGCCGCGCCGACGATGCCGGTGGCCATGGCGAACACGGTCGCGGTGAGGATCACCACCGCGAACAGCGCGCCGCGAATCGGCGCGAGCAGCATGCGGAAGGCGTTGAACAGGCGCTCCATCAGCCCGGCCTGCTCGGTGAGGAAGCCCATGAAGATGAACAGGGGCACCGCCGCCAGCAGCTCCTCCTTCATCATGCCGATGGTCTGGAAGTAGGCCAGGCTGAACACCACTTCGCCCAGGCCGAAGTAACCGAAGGTGAGCGCGAGGAAAAGGAGCGTGAAGGAAATCGGGAAGCCGATGAAGATGGCGCCGATCATCACGATCAGCATCACCAGGCCGAGAAGCGCAAGGGCGGACATGGCTAGATCTCGATCTTTTCTTTGTGCTCGAGCTCGATGCCCGTGCGCGCCGCGTAGAAGCTCTTGATCAGCTCGGAGACGCCCTGGATGAGCAGCAGCAGGCAGGTCAGCGGCACCACCCACTTGTACGGCCAGAGCACCGGACGCCAGGGCGTCTGCTCGGAGGTCTCGCCGATCTGGAAGGCGTACCAGCCCTCGGCGCCGCTCACCAGGAGGAACACGAAGATCGACGGGAAGAAGAAGACGATATAGGCGATCGAATCGATCATGCCTTTGGTGCGGATGGACCACTTCTCGAAGAAGAAGTCGGTGCGGATGTGGGCACCCTTGTGCAGCGCGTAGGCCGAGCCGAGCATGAAGATCGTGCCGTAGAGCATGTAGGTGACGTCGAACGACCACATGGTCGGCGCGTTGAACAGGTAGCGCGAGAACACTTCGTAACATACCGCCAGCACCAGCGGCACGTTCAGCCAGGCCACCCAGGTCCCGGTGGTGTCGGTGAACTTGTC
>JANMUO010000275.1:0-1573 GCA_031391655.1 Betaproteobacteria bacterium | reverse complement strand
CCGAGAAAAGGCCCGCAACGCGGGAAAGCGCGCCGGCCTCGTTCTCGAGGAGGATGGAAATGATATGTCGCACGGGCGCCGGCCGCTTCAGAGCTCTTCGGAGAGGATCATCTCCGAAATGCCCTTGCCGCCCGGGATCATCGGGAAGACGTTTTCGGTCTGGTCAGTGAGGAAATCCATGAAGACCAGCTCGCTCTTCCTCTTGAACGCCTCGCGCAGCGCAGGCTCGACGTCACGCGGCTCGGTGATCTGCACGCCGCGGTGCCCGTAGCCTTCGGCCAGCTTGACGAAGTCGGGCAGCGCATCCATGTACGACTCGGCATACCGGTTGCCGTGGAAGAACTCCTGCCACTGGCGCACCATGCCCATGTACTTGTTGTTCAGGCTCACGATCTTGATCGGCAGGCGGTACTGCTTGCAGGTGGAAAGCTCCTGCAGGCACATCTGGATCGAGGACTCGCCAGTCACGCAGGCCACCGTGGCGCCAGGGTTCGCCATCTGCACGCCCATCGCCGCGGGCAGGCCGAATCCCATGGTGCCCAGGCCGCCGGAGTTGATCCAGCGACGCGGCTGGTCGAACTTGTAGAACTGCGCCGCCCACATCTGGTGCTGGCCGACGTCCGAGGTGATGAAGGCATCGCCGCCGGTCACCTCGTAGAGCTTCTCCAGCACGAACTGCGGCTTGATGATCGCCGACTTGCGGTCGTACTTGAGGCAGTCCCTGGCGCGCCATTCGCCGATCTGCTTCCACCACGCCTTGATGTCCCGCGTCCTGGACCCGCTCAGCAGCTTCTGGAACTCCTCCAGCACGTCGGGAATGTTGCCCACGATCGGCACGTCCACCTTCACGCGCTTGGAAATCGACGACGGATCGATGTCGATGTGGATAATCTTGCGCGGGTTCTGCGCAAAGTGCGCCGGATTGCCGATCACGCGATCGTCGAACCTCGCGCCGATCGCCAGCAGCACGTCGCAATGCTGCATCGCCATGTTGGCTTCGTAGGTGCCGTGCATGCCGGGCATGCCGAGGAACTGCGCATCGGTGGCCGGGTACGCGCCAAGCCCCATCAGCGTGTTGGTAATGGGGAAGCCAGTGAATTTCAGCAGGTCCTTCAGCTGCGCCGAGGCGTTCGACAGCACCACGCCGCCGCCGGTGTAGACCATCGGGCGCTCGGCCTCGAGCAGCAGCTGCACCGCCTTCTTGATCTGCCCGGCGTGGCCCTTCTTCACCGGGTTGTAGGAGCGCATCGACACCGTTTCCGGGTAGTGGAACTCGCACTTGTTCACCGTGACATCCTTCGGGATGTCGACCAGCACCGGCCCGGGGCGTCCGGTGGTGGCGATATGGAAGGCCTTCTTCATCGTCACCGCGAGGTCTTTCACGTCGCGCACGAGGAAGTTGTGCTTCACGCAGGGGCGCGTGATGCCCACCGTGTCGCACTCCTGGAACGCGTCCTCGCCAATGGCGTGCGTCGGCACCTGCCCGCTGATGATGATCATCGGGATGGAGTCCATGTACGCCGTGGCAATGCCGGTCACGGCGTTGGTCAGCCCCGGGCCCGAGGTCACGAGG
>JANMUO010000138.1:0-11101 GCA_031391655.1 Betaproteobacteria bacterium | reverse complement strand
TTGTAGAACGGATGCGGTAGAATCCCTCCCCCAAAGTACGCTGCGGAAGGCCCTTCGGGGCCTTTTTTCATTTGGACCATGACCGGCATCGGCATCGCGCTGTCCAAGGGACGGATCCTGGAGGAGACGGGGCCGCTGCTCGCGCGCGCCGGCCTCAGTCCTAAGGAAGACCCGGAGCGTTCCCGCAAGCTGGTCATCCCCACGGCGCGCCGCGATGTAAGCCTCATCATCGTGCGCGCCTCCGACACCCCCACCTACGTCGCGCACGGCGCCGCCGACCTTGGCATCGCCGGCAAGGACGTGCTCGCCGAGCACGGCGGCGAAGGCCTGTACCAGCCGCTCGACCTCGGCATTGCCAAGTGCCGCATGATGGTCGCGGTACGCAAAGGCTTCGACTACGAAGGCGCCGTGAAGCAGGGCGCGCGCCTGCGTGTCGCCACCAAGTATTTGCACACCACGCGCGAGTTCTTCGGCGCGAAGGGCGTGCACGTGGACCTGATCCGGCTCTACGGCTCGATGGAGCTGGCGCCGATCCTGGGGCTCGCGGACGCGATCGTGGACCTCGTCTCCAGCGGCCGGACGCTCAAGGCGAACAAGCTGGTGGCGGTCGAGGAGATCATGCCGGTGTCGGCGCGCCTCATCGTCAACCAGGCGGCGCTGAAGACCAGGCGCGGCGCGTTGCAGCCGCTGATCGACGCCTTCGCCGAGGCGGCGCGCCGATGAAGCTGCGCCGCCTCTCGACGCGCGCACCCGGCTTCGAACGCAAGCTCGCCGCGCTCACGCGCCACGACGCGGCGCGGGACCCGGCCGTGCAGAAGACCGTGCGGCGCATCCTCGCCGACGTGCGCAAGCGCGGCGACGCGGCGGTGCGCGAGTACACGAGGAAGTTCGACGGCTTCACGCCGAAGCAGTTCGCCGTTTCGCCCGGCTTTCTCGATGCGATTCCGGCCGCGCAGGCGCAAGCGCTGCGCCAGGCGCACGAGCGGATCCGGGCCTTCCACGAAAAGCAGCTGCAGAAGTCCTGGGAATACACCGACTCGGGAGGCACGCGCCTCGGCCAGCAGCTGAGCCCGCTAGCCCGCGTGGGGCTCTACGTGCCCGGCGGGAAGGCCGCCTATCCGTCGTCCGTGCTGATGAACGCCGTGCCGGCAAAGGTTGCTGGAGTGGGCGAGCTCATCATGGCGAGCCCCAATCCGAACCCGCTGGTGCTCGCCGCAGCAGCGCTCGCCGGCGTCGACCGCGTGATCAAAGTCGGCGGCGCGCAGGCGATCGCCGCGCTCGCCTACGGCACCCGATCCATCGCGCGGGTCGACAAGATCGTCGGGCCGGGCAATGCCTTCGTCGCCGAAGCGAAGCGCCAGGTGTTTGGCGACGTGGGCATCGAGATGGTGGCCGGGCCCTCCGAGATCGTGGTGGTCGCGGACGGCTCCGCGCCGGCCGACTGGGTGGCGATGGATCTTTTCTCCCAGGCGGAGCACGACGAGTCGGCGCAGGCGATCCTCATTTCGCCGAACGCGCATTTCCTCGACGCGGTCGAAGCGGCCATCGGCAGGCTGCTACCGGGCATGGAAAGGAAGAAGGTCATCGCAGCTTCGCTCAAGGCGCGCGGGGCGCTCATCCTGACGCGCGACCTCGAGGAGGCCTGCCGGGTGGCGAATGGCATCGCCCCCGAGCACGTGGAGCTGCTGGTGGAGAATCCGGAATCCTGGCTGCCCAAGATGACGCGCGCGGGCGCCGTGTTCCTCGGCAAGTGGAGCTCGGAGGCGATCGGCGACTATTGCGCCGGTCCCAACCACGTGCTGCCGACCTCCGGCACCGCGCGCTTTTCCTCGCCCCTGGGCGTCTACGATTTCCAGAAGCGCACGAGCGTGATCGGCGTGTCGCGGGAAGCGGCGCAGGCGCTTGGCCGCATTGCGGTCACGCTGGCGCAAGGCGAAGGCCTGCCGGCGCACGCCGCCGCGGCGGCGATGAGGTTCAAATGAGCACCGCCGACAAGATCGTGCGGCCAGAGATCCAGGCCATGCACGCCTACCAGGTGGCCGACGCCACCGGCCTGGTCAAGCTCGACGTGATGGAGAGCCCCTACGGCCTGCCGAAGGAACTCGCCGAGGAGATCGGCCGCCTCGTGGCGGGTCTCTCGCTCAACCGCTACCCGGTGCCGACGGCGCAAAAGCTGCGCGCGCTCATCCGCCAGGTGATGCAGGTGCCGGCGGGCTGCGACGTGCTGCTTGGCAACGGCTCCGACGAGTGCATCCAGTACATCACCGCGAGCGTCGCCCGGGAGGGCGCGGTGGTGATGGCACCCGCGCCCTCCTTCGCGATGTTCGCGATGCACGCCTTGTTCTACCGGCTGCGCTTCGCCGGCCAACCGCTGCGCGAGGATTTTTCGCTGGACGCCGACGCCTTCCTCGCGGCGATGGCCGAGGAGCGCCCCGCGCTCGTGTGGATCGCGTTCCCGAACAACCCGACCGGCAACGCCTTCCCGGTCGCCGACATCGAGCGCATCGTGCGCGCGGCGCCGGGACTCGTGGTGATCGACGAGGCCTACCAGCCTTTCGCGGGCGCGACCTTCATGCCGCGCCTCGCGGAGTTCGAGAACCTGGCGGTGATGCGCACGGCGTCGAAGATCGGCATGGCGGGCTTGCGCCTCGGCTATGTCGCCGCCCGCCCGGAGTGGATCGAGGCCTTCAACAAGGTGCGTTCGCCCTTCAACGTGAACGTGGTCACCGAGGCGGTGGCGATCAAGCTGCTGGAGAACAAGGCGGTGCTGGACGCGCAGGCCGCCAAGGTGCTCGCCGAGCGCGAGCGCCTGCGCCCCGAGCTGGAGCGCCTCCCGGGATTGAAGGTGTACCCGACGGCGGCGAATTTCTTCCTGGTGCGCGTGGCGGGCGGCAAAGGCGCTGGCTCTCGCGTCTTCGACGCGCTCAAGGCTCAGGGGGTGCTGGTGAAGGATTTTTCCGGTGGGCTGCCGAGCCTGGACAACTGCCTGCGCCTCACCGTCGGCACGCCCGACGAAAACCGTATACTCCTCTCCGCCATGCGAGAAGCGCTGTGAACCGCACCGCCGAAGTCACCCGCAACACCAAGGAGACGCAGATCCGGGTGAAGCTCAACCTGGACGGCAAGGGCGTCGCGAAGCTGGCGACCGGCCTGCCGTTCCTCGAGCACATGCTCGACCAGGTGGCGCGCCATGGACTGCTGGACCTGGACATCGAGGCCAAGGGCGACCTGCACATCGACGCGCACCACACGGTCGAGGACATCGGCATCACCCTCGGCCAGGCGTTCGCCAAGGCGATCGGCGACAAGGCCGGCGTGCGCCGCTACGGCCATGCCTACGTCCCGCTGGATGAGGCGCTGTCGCGCGTGGTAATCGATTTCTCGGGCCGGCCGGGCCTGGAGTACCACGTGAAGTTCACGCGCGCGCTGATCGGCGAATTCGACGTGGACCTGATGCGCGAGTTCTTCCAGGGCTTCGCCAACCACGGCCAGGTGACGCTGCACATCGACAACCTGCGCGGCGACAACGCGCACCACCAGTGCGAAACGATCTTCAAGGCCTTTGCGCGCGCCCTGCGCATGGCGGCGGAAGCCGACCCGCGCGCGGCGGGCACCATTCCTTCCACCAAGGGCTCGCTCTAATTGAAGATTGCGGTGGTTGATTACGGCATGGGCAACATCCGCTCGGTGTCCAAGGCGCTGGAGCACGTCGCGCCGCAGGCGCAGGTGGAAGTCACCGCCGACCCGGCGGTTATCCGCGCGTCCGAGCGGGTGGTGGTTCCCGGCCAGGGCGCGATGCCCGATTGCATGCGCCAGCTCGCCGCCAGCGGCGCACGCGACGCGGTGATCGAGGCCACGCGCGAGAAGCCCTTCCTGGGCATCTGCATCGGCATGCAGATGCTGTTCGAGCGGGGCGAGGAGGGCGACACGCCCGGCCTCGGGCTGCTCGCCGGCGGCGTGCCGCGCTTCCCGGCCGCGCGCATGGCCGGGCTGAAAGTGCCGCACATGGGCTGGAACGAAGTGCGCCAGGCCAGGCCGCACGCGCTCTGGGCGGGGGTGCCGAGCGGCGAGCGCTTCTATTTCGTGCACAGTTACTACCCGGCGCCGGCCGATCCCCGCCTGGTGGCGGCGACCTGCGACTACGGAGTCGCCTTTACCTGCGCGATTGCGCGGGATAACATCTTTGCCGTGCAGTTCCACCCGGAAAAAAGCCAGGCCGCCGGGCTCCGCTTGCTCTCCAACTTCGTCCAATGGCGGCCGTAGCCCTTTAAGGCCCTGCGCGTCACCGCGTGCTGATCATCCCGGCAATCGACTTGAAGGACGGCCGCTGCGTGCGCCTGCAGCAGGGCGACATGAATTCGGCCACCGTGTTCGGCGACGATCCCGTCGCCATGGCGAAACACTGGGCGGCGCAGGGCGCGCGGCGCCTGCACGTCGTGGACCTGAACGGCGCGGTGGCGGGCCGGCCCAAGAACGAGAAGGTGATCCGCGAGATGATCAAGGCAGTCGGCGACGCCATGCCGATCCAGCTCGGCGGCGGCATCCGCGACTTGGACACGATCGAGAGCTACATCGACGCCGGCGTCAGCTTCGTCGTCATCGGCACCGCGGCGGTGAAGAACCCGGGGTTCCTGTCGGACGCGAGCTACGCCTTCCCCGGCCACATCATTGCCGGGCTGGACGCGAAGGACGGCAAGGTGGCCGTGGAGGGCTGGTCGAAGATGACCGGGCACGACGTGGTGGACCTGGCGAAAAAGTACGAGGAGTACGGCGTCGAGGCCCTGGTCTACACCGACATCGGCCGCGACGGCATGATGACCGGCATCAACATCGAAGCCACGCTCAAGCTCGCGCAGGCGATCAAGATCCCGCTCATCGCCTCCGGGGGCCTGAACAGCATCGCCGACGTCGAGGCGGTGTGCCGGACGCTGATGCCCGAAGGCGTGATCGGCGCGATCACCGGGCGCGCGCTGTACGAGGGCAAGATCGATTTCAGGAAGGCGCAGGCGGCAGCCGACAAGGCAGTCGTAAAGACGGCCGGTAAGCCATGAGCCTCGCCAAGCGCGTCATTCCCTGCCTGGACGTGACCGCCGGGCGGGTCGTGAAGGGCGTGAACTTCGTTTCCCTGCGCGACGCGGGCGACCCGGTGGAGATCGCCGCGCGCTACGACGCGGAAGGCGCCGACGAACTGGCTTTTCTCGACATTACCGCGAGCTCCGATGAGCGCGACATCCTGCTGCACGTCATCGAAGCGGTGGCGGCCAGGGTGTTCATCCCGCTCACCGTCGGCGGCGGCGTGCGCAAGGTCGAAGACGTCAGGCGCCTGCTCAATGCCGGCGCGGACAAGGTGTCGATCAACACCGCGGCGGTGCAGAACCCTGCGCTGGTGGAGGAAGCCTCCGGCATCGTCGGCAACCAGTGCATCGTGGTGGCCATCGACGCGAAACGCGTCGATCCAAAATCGGACGCGAAGAAGAAGGTGGCGAGCGGCTGGGAGGTCTACACGCACGGCGGGCGCAAGCCCACGGGCCTGGACGTCGTGGACTGGGCGCGGCGCATGGTGGCCGCGGGTGCGGGCGAAATCCTGCTGACCAGCATGGACCGCGACGGCACGCGCGACGGCTTCGACCTCGCGCTCACCCGGGCGGTGGCGGACGCGGTGAGCGTGCCGGTGGTCGCCTCGGGCGGGGTCGGCAGCCTGCAGCACCTCGCCGACGGCGTGATCGAGGGCAGGGCGGACGCCGTGCTCGCGGCGAGCGTGTTCCACTTCGGCGATTTCACCGTGCGCGCGGCCAAGGAACACATGCGCGACCGCGGCATCGAGGTCAGGCTGTGAACTGGATCGACGAAGTGCCCTGGGACAAGGAGGGCCTGGTGAGCGCGATCGCGCAGGACGCCGCCTCAGGACGGATCCTGATGGTCGCCTGGATGAACCGCGAGGCCCTGCAACAGACCGTGGCGCGCAAGGAAGCGGTCTACTGGTCGCGCTCGCGCAACAGGCTCTGGCACAAGGGCGAGGAATCGGGCCATGTGCAAAAGGTGCTGGAAGTGCGCCTGGACTGCGACGCCGACGCGATCCTGCTGCAAGTCGAGCAGGGCGGCGGCATCGCCTGCCACACCGGGCGCGAAAGCTGTTTTTTCCGCAAACTCGAGGACGGGAGGTGGGTGAGCACGGATCCGGTGTTGAAGGACCCGAAACTCATCTACGGCGACCAATGAAACTCGGACTGGCCGAAACGCTGGAGCGCATCGCCACCACCATCGACAGCCGCAAGGGCGGCGACGCGAAGAAGTCCTACGTCGCGGGCCTGCTCGCGGGGGACGAGGATGCGGTGCTGAAGAAGATCGGCGAGGAGGCCACCGAAACGGTGCTCGCCGCAAAAAGCGGCGACCGCCTGCACCTGGTGCGCGAAACGGCGGACTTGTGGTTCCACTGCCTGATCCTGTTGTCGCGACACGGGCTGGGGCCGGGCGACGTGCTGGCCGAGCTGCGCCGTCGCGAAGGCATTTCCGGCATCGACGAAAAAGCGGCGCGCAAGAAGCGCTGAAGTGATGGACGATCCGGATTGCCTGTTCTGCAGGATCGTGCGCGGCGAGATCCCCGCGAAGAAGGTCTACGAGGACGAGGACGTGCTCGCCTTCCACGACATCCGGCCGGTCGCAGCCGTGCATTTCCTCATCATCCCCAAGGCCCATGTGGCGACCCTGTACGAGGCGGGGATGGCGCAGCACAAGGCGCTGGGCAAGATGCTGGCGCTGGCTGGTGAACTGGCGAGGAAAGAGGGGGCGGCGGACGGCTTTCGCACCATCGTCAACACGGGGCGGGTGGGCCATCAGGAGGTGTATCATGTGCACATGCACGTGATCGGCGGGCCGACCCCGCTCGGCCCGATGATCGTGCGACAAAAGTAGGAGGTAACCATGGGCTCGTTCAGCATCTGGCATTGGCTGATCGTCCTCGTCATCGTGATGCTCGTATTCGGCACCAAGAAACTGCGCAATATCGGCGCGGATCTCGGGGGCGCGGTGCGCGGCTTCAAGGATGGCATGCGCGAAGGGGACAAGGCGGCCGAGGGCGCGCCGCAGGTTTCCGGCAAGACGATCGAAGGCGAGGTCAAGAGCAGGACCGAGACCAAGGCCTGAGCGGCCTTTTTCGCGATGCTTCACGGGCGCCTGCGGGCGCCCTTTGCTTCTCTGGGGCCGCATGTTCGACATAGGTTTCTCCGAACTGATGGTGATCGCGCTGGTGGCGCTGATCGTGATCGGCCCCGAGCGCCTGCCGCGTGTCGCGCGCACCCTGGGCCACCTCGCCGGGCGGCTGCAGCGCTACGTGAGCGACGTGAAGGCGGACATCAACCGCGAGGTCGAGCTCGATGAGTTGCGCAAGATGCGCGATTCGATGCAGCAGGCAGCGAGCGGGTTTGAGAGTTCGGTGACGACGGAGATGAATAAGACGGAGTCGGAGCTCAATGCGGCGGTGGAAGGAAAGGCGGACGCCGAGGTTTCGACCCCTCCGCAAGCGGAGGGGTCGATCGTAGAAAAGCCGAAAGCGTGAGCACGCAAGAGACTTTCGTTTCGCACCTTGTCGAGTTGCGCACGCGTGTGATGCATGCGCTGATCGCGTTCGTCCTTGCGTTCATCGCGCTATTCCTCTGGCCTGGCTCGGGCGCGATCTACGATTTCCTCGCCGCCCCCTTGCTGCAGGCGCTGCCCGAAGGCACCAGGATGATCGCCACCGGGGTGATCACGCCCTTCATGGTGCCGATGAAGGTGACGGCAATGGTGGCGTTCATGGTGGCGCTCCCGTATGTGCTGTTCCAGGCCTGGGCCTTCATCGCCCCCGGCCTGTACGACCATGAGAAGAAGCTAGCCCTGCCGATCGTGGTGGCGAGCACGGTGCTGTTCCTGCTCGGCGTCGCCTTCTGCTACTACTTCGTGTTCGGCAAGGTGTTCGCGTTCATCAACGACTTTGCGCCCAAGTCCATCACCCCGGCGCCGGACATCGAAGCCTATTTCAGCTTTGTCATCACCATGTTCCTCGCCTTCGGCGTGACCTTCGAGATCCCGATCGTGGTGATCCTGCTGGTGCGCTTCGGCGTGGTGAGCGTGGAAAAGCTCAAGGAGGCGCGGCCCTACGTGATCGTCGGCGCCTTCGTGGTGTCGGCGGTGGTCACGCCGCCTGACGTGCTGTCGCAGTTCATGCTGGCAGTGCCGATGTGCCTGCTGTACGAGGCGGGCCTGTTCCTGTCGCGCTTCGTGGGCGCGCGGGACAAGGCCGCGGCGCCCGAACAGTCGCCTCTGGGGTAAGATGGCGCCCCTCGAAACACCCTACCTGGTGGAGAAATCATGAAACGCAAGTACGGCGCCGGGCTGGCGCGTGAATCGATCGCCGAACAGCGCAGCCGCGAGGCCGCCAAGGCCGCCGGCGACAACAGCTTCAATTTCGGCTCCGTGCAGCGCAAGGGCGCCATCGGCCGCGGCAAGAAGCGCGGCAAGGCCTACCGCGCCGGGAAGTAGTTCAGCGCCTGGCGCGCAGCTTGCCGACGATGCCCGTCGGGAAGTAGTACACGCACAGGATGAACAGCACCCCCAACCAGAGCAACCAGCGGTCGGGGTGCAGCAGGTTGGGCAGCAGCGGGATGCCCTGCGTCGCGCCGCTGGCGAGCTTCATCAGGTCCTGCAGGTAGTTCTGCGCCACCACGAAGATCGTGGCGCCCAGCACCGAGCCGTATAGCGTGCCCATGCCGCCGATCACCACCATCAGCAGGATGTCGATCATGATGTTGAACGACAGCGTGGTGTCTGGGCCCGTGTAGCGCAGCCAGATGGCATAGAGCACGCCCGCGACGGTGGCGCCCAAGGCCGCGAGGCAGTTGGCAACCGTGCGATAGGTGACGATGCGGTAGCCCAGCGCTTCGGACCGGAACTCGTTCTCGCGGATCGACAGCAGCACGCGGCCGAACGGCGAGTTCACCACCCGTAGCAGCACCAGGAACAGTGCCAGCGCTACTCCCAGCACCAGGTAATACGAAACCAGCCGGTCGCGCAGCAGCTCGGGCAGGCGGAAGGTGAGCCCGTCCTCGCCGCCCGTGAGGGGCGAGAGCTGCGAGGCGAGGATCTGGAAGAAGGTCGCCACCGCGAGCGTGATCATGGCGAAGAAGATCGCGCGCACGCGCAGGGACAGCAGCCCGATGGCCAGCGCGATGGCGAGCGACAGCGCCAGCGCGGCGCCGATGCCCAACGCCAGCGCGCCCCAGCCGGTGCCCATTTTCGCCATGGCGATGCCCACGCCGTAGCCGCCGATGCCGAAGAACATGGTGTGGGCAAAGGACACGATGCCGGTGTAGCCGAGCAGCAGGTCGTAGCTCGCCACCAGCAGAATGAATACCGCGACCTTGGCGGCCACGTTGAGCGACTTGGTGCCGGGAAAGATGAATGGCGCCAGCGCCAGCGCGACGAGGATCGCCACGAGCAGAACCGTGAGCGCGCGGCTGCGCGGAAAATCGCCCGACAGGAGCCTTGTCAACATCGCGTCAGGCCTTGCCGATCGGAAACAGGCCGCGCGGGCGCCACAGCAGCACCAGCACCATGAGCAGGATGTTGGAGCCGAGCGCGAGTTTGGGGGTGAGGTAGCCGGTGTAGTTGGCCATCAGCCCTACCAGCAGCGAGCCGAGGAAGCACCCGCCGACCGAGCCCAGCCCGCCGATGATCACCACGATGAAGATCATCACCAGCACCTGGCCGCCCATCTGCGCGGTGACCTGCTCCTGGTACATGGCCCACATGGCGCCGCCCAGTCCCGCCAGGCCGGAGCCGGCGACGAACACGCCGACGAACAGGCGCCGGATGCGATAGCCCAGCGACTCAACCATCTCCGGGTTTTCCACCCCGGCGCGGACCAGCAAGCCGATGCGCGTGCGGTTGAGCAGCAGCCACATGCCGGCGAACACCGCGAGTCCCACGATCACGGCCAGCACCCGGTAGCGCTCGATCGCCGCCTCGCCGAGGATGAACGAGCCCGTGATGGCGCTGGGGCGCGGCAGCGGGATCATGTCCGCGCCCCACACCACGTGGATCAGCTGCTCGAATACGATGAGCCCGCCCATGGTGATGAGGATCTGCTTCAAGTGGTCGCCGTACACCGGCCGGATGAGCACGCGCTCGAAGAACCAGCCGAGGATTCCCGCGAGCGCGATGGCCGCCAGCACCGCGGGGATCATGGCGGACAGGTCCGAAGCGAGGTTGCCGGCTTCCATCTGCGGGCGCATGCGCGTGAGCACCGTGGCGGCGCCGTAGGCGCCGACCGAGATGAAGATGCCGTGCGCGAAGTTCATCACGTCCATCAGGCCGAAAACAAGCGTGAGGCCCGAAGCCATCAGGAAGATCATCATTCCCATGGCGAGGCCCGCCACGGTCAGCGTCACCCAGGTCGGCACGCTGCCGATGAGCGGGAGAGCCAGTGCCGCAAGGAGCGGCACCAGGGCGAGCGGGAGCCAGTCTGTTTTCACTGGTGCGAATCCAGCGACAGCCCGAGGAGCTTCGTCTGCAGCGCGGTGTCGGCGGCCAGCGCCGCCATGCGCCCGGCATGCACGATGCGGCCGGAGTCCATGACGGCGACGTTGTCGCCCAGCGACCTGGCGAAGTTGAAGTTCTGCTCCACCACCAGGATGGTGGTGTCGGTGCGTTTCAGTTCCCGGAAGGCCTCGACCATGTTGGCGATGATCGACGGCGCGAGTCCCTTGGTCGGCTCGTCCACCAGGAGGAGCTTTCTCGGCTCGACGATGGCGCGCGCGATCGCCAGCATCTGCTTCTGGCCGCCGGAGAGGTTGCCGGCGAGCGAGTTCCAGAAGGTCTTCATCGCCGGGAACAGGCCGTAGATCCATTCGAGGCGCTTGGCCTCGGGCTCGCCGGCGCGCGCGGCGAGCAGCAAGTTCTCGCGCACCGTAAGCCCGGCGAAGATGCCCATGTTCTCGGGCACGTAGGCGACGCCGAGGCGCGCGAGGTCGGGTGTCGGCATCTGCGTGACGTCGCGGCCGTCGTAGCGCACCTCGCCGGCGGAGGCGCGCCACAGGCCCATGATGGTGCGCAGGCAGGTGGTTTT
>JANMUO010000129.1:0-10958 GCA_031391655.1 Betaproteobacteria bacterium | reverse complement strand
GCCCCTTCCGGGATGGCGTTCTACACCGGGGACAAGTTCCCACGCTGGCAGGGAAACCTGTTCGTGGGCGCGCTCAAGGACCAGATGCTGGTGCGCCTGCGCCTGGAAGGCGACCTGGTCGTGCACGAGGAGCGGATGCTCAAGGGCGCGCTCGGGCGCATCCGCGACGTGCGCGTCGGGCCCGACGGCCTGGTCTACCTGCTCACCGACGAGTCGCGCGCAGTGCTGGCGCGGCTGGAACCGGCGCCGTGAAACATTTGCTTACGAATTGACATTGCGGCCTTACGTCTGCCGCGCACACTGGCGGCGCATTCCCAAACTACAAAAGGAAACGCCATGGAAAAGAACCCCCCTGAGTCCTCTCCGCGCCGCGGTTTCTTCAAGCTTGCCGCCCTCACCACCGTGGCTGCCGGCCTGTCCGGCCTCGGCCTGGGCGCCTTCGCGCGCGGGCGCCATCACGGCGGCGGCGAAGGCATGTCGGAGGAGCGCCTCGACAAGATGCTCAAGCACCTTTACGTTGAGATCGACGCCACAGACGCGCAGAAGCAGAAACTCGACCCGATCGTGAAACAGGCGGCGAAGGATCTGCAGCCGCTGCGCGCCAAGCGCCTGGAAGCGCGCAAGCGCCGCGCCGAGCTGTTCTCTGCCGACAAGATCGACCGCGCCGCCATCGAGCGCTCGCGGGCGGAGGGCATCAGTGCGGCGGACGCTTCTTCGAAGCGCTTCACGCAGGCGCTGACCGACGTTGCCGAGGTGCTGACGCCTGAGCAGCGCAAGAAGCTCGCTGCGCGCTTCGCCCGGCGCGGCCGCGGGCATGGTCCGATGTCCGGCTAGATGAGTCTTTGCTTGTTGAAGTAGGCCTTGCGCCAGCAGGTGACCGTCACCTTCTCGAACAGCCCCGCCTTCGTGAAGGGGTCGCCCGCGATGAACTCCTCGGCTTACTTGCTGGCGCGGTCTCTGAATCCGGTCGAATCGCGGGTTTTGCGTTACTCTTCATGCCATGCGCAATCGAGGTGGCCGAATAGTGACGCGCCTGCTGCTCGTGGTGATGCTGGCGACTTTCCTGTCGCCGACGCTCGCCTGGCACCTGCACGCCGGGCACCACGAGATCTCCGCCGACGCGGACGCTGGCAACGGACACGATCACGGGGGCAGTTCGCGCGCCGCGAGCGATGCGCTGGGTGACGCGCACGCCTCGATCGGCCACCTGCTGGGGCACATGCCGATGCATCTGTCGCGGCCCGAAGTCCTCCTTCCCGTCGTAGAAGAGGTGGTTCCCTCGGCGGAAGTCTCTTCCTTGCTGCTATCCGCCCAGGCCTCGCCGCCCTATCGGCCGCCGTCGTCGCTCCGTCTCGCCTAGCGTAGTTCCGGGGCCGCGCGCGCTTGCGCGCACGGCAGCCACTACTATGAGACGGAGAACACAATGGATCAGAACTTGCGCGGCGTCCGCATGGCCGCCGCGGCCGCGCTTACCGCCTGCGCGAGCGCGGGCTTGGGTGTGGAGCTCACCGAGAAGGAAGCGATAACGCGCGCGCTGGCGCGGCCAGCGCACGTCGACTTGGAGGTCGGACGCCTTGCCGTGGCGCGCGGCGCGGTCACGGCAGCGGGCCTCCTCCCCAATCCGGTCCTGACCCTGGAGGAGGAGCGACTCACCGCCGGCCCGGGCCGGCTCACTCAGCGCACGGTGGTCATCGAGCAGAGCTTCGACCTCTTCGGCCGACGCTCGCTGCGCGTGCAGGCTGCCGAGCAGCGTCTCGCGGCCGCGGAGCATGATGCGCATGACCGTCGGCTGCAGACCACTGCCGAGGTGCGACGCAGTTTCGCCGACTCGCTGAGCCTCGAGCGCGAAGAGCAGGCCCTTGGCGCATGGGTGAAGCGCATCGAGGCGGCGGGAGGGACAGTCGGGCGCCTCGCGAAAGCGGGTGAGGTGGCAGGTTACGCGCACCGACGGATCGAACGCGAGGTGCGGGCCGCGCGGGTGCGGCTGGCCATGACATCGGCGGAAGCCGCACGCGTCAAGGAACGCGTGCGCGGGCTCGTCGGGCTGGCGGACGCGCAAGAGCTGCATCTCGCCGGCGACCTGGCGACTGCGGAACTGCCGCCCCTTGGCGCACTGGTGGCGCGCCTGCGCGCAAGGCCGGACCTGGCGGCACTGCAGGCTCAGGCCGCGGCCTACGACCGCGAGCGAACGGCTGCGGAGCACGCGTGGGCCCCGGACCTCACGCTCGGCCTCGGCCACAAGCAGGTCGACGAGGCGAACCGCAGCGACACCGGCGTAATCATCTCGCTCGCCTTTCCGTTGGCGCTGTTCGACCGCGGCCAAGGCCGCAGCGAGACAGCCGCCGGGCAGGCACGCGCGCTGCGTGCGGAGCATGACTTGCGCGCATCGCGCCTCGAGGCCGCGCTGCGCGGCCTCTGGCAGCAAGCCTTCGAGCTGCGCGAGAGCGCGGCAGCGCTGCGCGCAGCACCGATGGACGACTTGTCGCGCACGGCAGAAGCCGCATACCGCGCCGGCGAGGGCGGCATCCTGGAGCTGCTCGATGCCTACCGCTCGGAGCTGGAAGCGGCGCTCGCGACGTTGAACTTGGAGTTGCGCGCGCGCCTCGCGCGCATCGAGTTGGACGAATCCTCTGGAGCAGACCTTGCAAACTGAACGCCTGATCCCTTTGGCCTCCGCCCTTGCCATCCTCCTTGCCGCGTGCACGCAGGGGCACGACCACGAGGAGCGCACCGACGAGCCGGTGAGCTTCGCGCTCACCCACTACACTGGCGCCACGGAGCTGTTCGTCGAGTTTCCGCCGCTGGTGCGCGGCACGGACGCCGAGTTCGTCGCGCACCTGACGCGCCTCGCGGACTTCAAGCCGGTCGCCGACGGCACGCTCGTCGTCACGCTGAGGGGCGGAGGGCAACCCGAAGAGTCGGGTGAATCGGCGGTCAGCGCCATGCCGGGTATCTTCCGGCCTCTGCTCGCGCCGCAACACGCGGGCAAGCGCCGCCTCAGCTTCGCGCTGACGGCGCCAGGCCTCGAGGTGACCCACGAAGTGGGCGAAGTGCAGGTGTTCGCCGACGCGAAGGCGGCGGCGGCTGCGGCGACTCCGGCGGAGGAATCCGCGATCCGCTACACGAAGGAGCAGCAGTGGCGCGTGGAATTCGCCGCTCTGCCAGCGGCCGAGCAGGGAGTGCGCGAGTCGGTGGCAGTCACCGCGCTCATCCGGCCGCGCGCCGCGGGCGAAGCGCGCATCAGCGCGCCTGGGCCCGGGTTGCTCCGCGCCGCGCCCGCGGGACTGCCTCAAATCGGCAGCCGCGTGGCGGCGGGACAGGTCCTCGGCTACCTGCTGCCGCGGCTCGGTACGGGCACGGACATCGCTGCGCTCGAGCTGGCGGTGGCCAAAACGCGGCTCGATGCCGATCTTGCGGCCCAGGAGCTTGCGCGACTGGAGAAGCTGCTGCAGCTCGAAGCGGTGGCGGAGAAACGCGTGCAGGAAGCGCGCTTCAGGGAGCGCAGTGCCAAGGCGGAGCTCGTCGCGGCGGAGCGGCGCGTCGCCGCCTACCAGGGCGGGACGGGCGGCGTCGCGCTGCGCTCGCCGATCGGCGGGACTGTCGTGGCGGTCGCCGGGCAGGCGGGCGCTTCCTTCGAGGAAGGTCAATCGATCTTCCACGTCGCCGACCTAAGCCGCCTGTGGCTCGAGGCGCAGGTGGCGGAAAGCGACCTCGGGCGCGTCGGCACGCCCGCAGGCGCGTTCTTCAGGCTCGACGGTGAGGACAAGGCTATCGTGCTCGAAGCAGGCAAGAACGCGCGGCTGATCGCTTTTGGCGGCCTGGTCAATCCCGAGACGCGCACCGTTCCTGCCATTTTCGAGTTCGCCAACACCGGCGCGCGGCTGAAAGCCGGCATGCAGCTGCGCGCGAACCTGTTTACGGGCCGCGTCGTGCAAGGCGTCGCGGTGTCCGCAAGCGCGCTGGTGGACGATGCCGGGCAGCCGGTCCTCTTCGTGCAGAAAGGGGGCGAAAGCTTCGAGCGGCGCCTCGTTACGCCGGGGGCGCGCGACGGCGACTGGATCGCCATCCTTACGGGCCTCGCCGTCGGCGAACGCGTGGTGACGCGCGGCGCCTGGCAGGTGCGGCTCGCCGCAAGCGTGCCCGCGCAGGCCGGCCACGGCCACGCGCACTGAGGGGCGCGCCATGATCGCCCGCCTCATCGAATGGTCTCTGCAAAACCGCGTGGTGGTCGTCGTGGTCGCCGCGCTGCTCCTCGCCTGGGGTGCGCTGCAGTCCGCACGCATGCCGGTGGACGTCTTTCCCGACCTGACCGCGCCCGCGGTCACCGTGGTGACCGAGGCGCACGGCATGTCTCCGACCGAGGTGGAGATGCTGGTCACCTTCCCGGTCGAGACCGCGCTACCCCGCTCGCCGGGCGTGCGCCGCGTGCGCTCGGTGTCCGCGGTGGGGCTTTCCGTGGTCACCGTGGAGTTCGCCTGGGGCGCCGATGTGTTGCAGGCGCGCCAGGTCGTCGCCGAGAGGCTGCAGCTCGCGCGCGCAAGCCTGCCGTCCGACCTGGCGTCGCCGCAAATGGCGCCGGCCGCCTCGGTGATGGGTGAGATCATGTTCATCGCGCTCACCTCCGCATCGCACGACTCCATGCAGCTCAAGGCGACTGCGGACTGGGTGTTGCGGAGGCGCATCCTCGCAGTGCCTGGCGTCGCCGAGGTGCTCGCCATCGGCGGCGACGAGCAGCAGTACCAGGTGACCCTGCAGCCGGAACGGCTCGCGGCGCACGGCGTCACGGTCGACCAGGTGGTACAGGCGCTGCGCGGCTCGAACCAGAACGTGTCCGCCGGCTTCTACCTCGAGGGCGCGCAGGAGTTCCTGATACAGGGCATCGGCCGCGTGCGGCGCGCCGAGGAGATCGGCGAGACGGCGGTCGCCATGCGCGGCGGCCAGCCGGTCCTCGTGCGCCAGCTGGGCGGCGTGGCGATCGGCAAGGGCGTCGCGCGCGGCACCGGCTCGCACAACGGCAAGCCGGCCGTGGTGCTCGCCATCCAGAAGCAGCCGGGCGCCAACACGCTCGAGCTCACGCGGCGTCTCGACCTCGCCTTCGGCGATGTGCAGGCGAGCCTGCCCGCGGGCATGAGGATCGAGTCGCATATCTTCCGCCAGGCCGACTTCATCGAGCGCGCGATCGACAACCTCGCCGCCGCGTTGCGCGACGGCGCGGTCCTGGTCGTCGCCATCGTCTTCGCTTTCCTCGTCTCGTTGCGCGCCACTGTGGTCACGCTGGTCGCGCTGCCGCTGTCGCTCGCAGTGGCGGTGCTCGTACTGCAGGCCTTCGGCGCCACGCTCAACACCATGACGCTCGGCGGCCTCGCCATCGCGCTCGGAGCGCTGGTGGACGACGCGATCATCGTCGTGGAGAACATCGCTAGGCGGCTCAAGCTCAACGCCGCGCTTCCGGCGGCCGAGCGCCGGGCCACCGGCGACGTGGTGAGCGACGCCGCGCGCGAGATCCAGAGCTCGATCGTGTTCGCCACCCTGGTCATCATGCTCGTGTTCCTGCCGGTGTTCCTGCTCTCCGGGGTGGAAGGGCGCCTGTTGCAGCCGCTTGGCCTCGCCTACGTGGTGGCGCTCGCCGCCTCGCTCGCCGTCGCGGTGACGGTGACGCCCGCGCTCGCGCTGTGGCTGCTGCCCGGGGCGCGCTCCGTGCGCGAGCACCGCGAGCCGCGCTGGCTGGCGGCGATGAAGTCGGCCTATGCCGCCGGCCTCGCGCGCGTGGTGGGCCGCTGGCGGCTGGTGGCCGGCGTGTCAGCGGAGGCGCTGCTCGCGGCGGGCGCGGCGCTCTGGTTCTCCGGGCGCGCCTTCCTGCCCGAGTTCAACGAAGGCAGTCTCACGGTCAATATCACCACCATTCCGGGCACCTCACTCGAGGAATCCAATCGCTGGGGCCAGCGTGTCGAGGAAACCCTGCTCGCGCAGCCCGAAGTGGTCGCCACGGCGCGGCGCACCGGGCGTGCGCCGGCAGACCCGCACGCGCAGGAAATCCACGCCTCGGAGATCGAGGCGAGCCTCGCCATGAAGGATCGCGCCAAGGAGGCGCTGCTCGCCGCGCTGCGCGAGGAGTTCGGCAGGCTCGCAGGCGTGAACGTGGTCCTCGGCCAGCCGATCTCGCATCGCATCGACCACATGCTCTCGGGCACGCGCTCCAGCATCGCGGTGAAGATCTTCGGACCGGACCTCTACGAGCTGCGCCGCATCGGCGAAGCGGTGCGCGCGCGCCTCGCCGAGGTTCCCGGCTCCGTGGACGTCGCGCTCGAGAAGCAGGCCGACATTCCGGCAGTCACGCTCAGCCTGAGACGCGATGCCATCGCGCGCCACGGCATGAGCGTGCGCGAAGTATCGGATGCGATCGAGGTGGCATTTGGCGGCCTGCAGGTCTCGCGGATACTCGAAGGCCAGGCGAGCTTCGACCTGGTGGTGCGCTACGACCCGTCCGTGCGCGCAACGATGGAGGCGATTGCCGGCACCCTGGTCACCACGCCTGGCGGCGCGCGGCTGCCGCTTTCGGCTCTAGCCGAGGTGCGGCGCGACCGCCAGCCCAACCTCGTCACCCGCGAGAACGTGCAGCGCAAGATCGTCGTCATGGCGAACGTGGCGGGGCGCGACCTGGGCAGCGTGGTCGAGGACGCGCGCAGGCGCATCGCGGCGCAAGTCGCGCTGCCGCCCGGTTACTACGTCGAGTACGGGGGCCAGTTCGAGAGCGCCGCTGAGGCCACGCGCATCCTGGCGCTCGCCGGGATCGGGGTGATTGTCGGCATCTACCTGCTGCTCTACCTGGCGTTTCGCTCCATGCGCGACGCGCTGCTGGTCATGCTGAACCTGCCGCTTGCATTGATCGGCGGCGTGGCGGCAATGTACCTGATGGGCGGCGTGTTGTCGGTGGCGACGCTTGTCGGCTTCATCACCCTGTTCGGCATCGCGACACGCAACGGCGTAATGATGGTGGCCCATATCCGCCACCTGGTCGAGGCCGAGAAGCTGCGAGACCCGATAGAGGCGGTGGTGCGCGGTGCTACCGAGCGTCTGGTGCCGATCCTCATGACCGCGCTTGCCGCCGGGCTCGCGCTGGTCCCGCTCGCCCTGGCGGCCGGCGAGCCGGGCAGCGAGATCCAGGCGCCGATGGCCACCGTGATTCTGTGCGGCCTGCTTTCCTCGACGCTTCTCAACATGGTTGTCGTGCCCTGCCTCTACCTGCGCTTCGGGGACCTGAGCAAGCGTCGCTTCAAGTTCGATTGCGCCGCGGCGGCCTGATGTTCGGCTAGATGAGCCTTTGCTTGTTGAAGTAGGCCTTGCGCCAGCGGGTGACCGTCACCTTCTCGAAGAGCCCCGCCTTCGTGAAGGGGTCGCCCGCGATGAAGTCCTCGGCTTCCTTCCTGACGTCGGTGTCCACGATCAGGATGCCGCCGTGCCCGCCGGTGCCGTCGTCGTTGATCACGGCGCCGGCGGCGAGGAGGCGGTGCATGTTGGCGTCGAGGTATTTGAGGTGCTCCTCGCGCACCTTGGCGCGCATTGCGCCGGAGTTGGGCTTGTCCACGGTTTGAATGGCGTAGGGCATATTGATCTTTCGCAGTTGGTGGATCGGGCGCCTAGTCTAAACTGGCGTCGCGATCATGCGGCGCCTTTGCGAATCCTTCCTATTTGCGATTGCCACTGGCGCGGTGGAAGCTGCGCCGCCGCTCACTACCGAAGACACCGGGACGGGAGGCAAAGGCGTGGCGCGGCTTGAACTCACCCTCGAGCAGGCGCGCGATATCCGGCCAGACACCAGCTATGACGCGACCACAACTTCCAGCGTCCTCTACTACGGGGTGGCGGAGAACGTCGACCTTCAGTTTGTCGTTCCTTACCTGCGTGCCACCGGGGACACGGCGTCGGGTCGGACAATCGCCAGCGGCATGCTGGACGCCTATGTGAACGTCATCTGGCGCTTCTACGAGCGAGATGCGCTGAGCTTCGCGTTCGTTCCCGGGCTCCAGTTGCCCACGGGCGACGATGGCTTGAGCGCGGAGCGCGCCGGCCTGCGCACGCTGTTCATCGCGTCCTATGAGCCGGGCAGGCTGGGGCTGCACGCGAACGCCGGATATCGCCATTTGCGCAATGTACAAGGCCTGCGTGAGGATCTCTACACCGTCTCTGCATCGGTGCAATACGCGATGCATGAATCGCTCAGGCTGGTCGCGGACCAGAGCGGCGAAACGAACCCGCTCCCTGGTAGCGACGGCTCGATCCGCTACACGACGCTGGGGGCCATCTGGATTGTCCGGCCCGGGACCGGCCTTGGCTGCGGCATCAAACTTGGGCATGGCGGGTCGTCGGTGGACCGCACCTACCTTTGCGGCCTTGGCGTGCGCCTCAACTAGACCGGGCCTAGGCGCGGTCGACGACCTGTGCGATGACCGGCCAGTAGGCGTCGGCAAGTCCGGCTCCCCTGGCCTCCTCGAGGACCTGCGCGAGCAGCGCCGCGCCGCGCAGGCGCACGCCTGCCTCCCGCCCGAGCTCCAGCGCATAGCCATTGTCCTTCGCCGCGTACTCGACCGAGAACGCGCGCTCCGGGTAGGCACCCGGCAGCATCGCCTTCATGCCGTGGTTGCGCAGCGCAAAGCTGTCCGCCGAGCCTTTCGAGAGTGCGTCGAACAGCAATGCGGGCTCCACGCCGGAGCGCCTGCCGAGCGCGAGCGCCTCGGCTAGCGCATTGACCGTCTGGAACAACACCATGTTGTTGAGGATCTTCACCACCTGTCCGGCGCCCACGCCGCCGCAATGGGTGATGTCCGATCCGATACAACGCAACAGGGGTTCGATGCGCGCGTAGACTTCGGCGGAGGCGCCGACCGTGACGCTGAGAGTTCCCTTTTGCGCCGCTTCCCGTGTACGCGCGATCGGTGCGTCGGCGTAATCGGCGCCACGTTCGGCGAAACGCTGCGCCAGCTCGCGTGTCAGTCCTGCACCGGAGGTGCCCAGGTCCACGACAGTCAGCCCTGCGCGTGCCGCGCCGAGCAGCTTGCCTTCGCAGAGCGCTTTGAGTTGGGGGCCGCCTGGCAGGCAGAGGAAGAGGACTGCGGCCTTCGAGGCGACTTCGACAGGCGACGCGCCGATGGCGACGCCCGCCGCGCGCAGGCGCTCGAGTGGCGCCGGGGAGGGATCCCACGCAAGCACTCTGCGGCCGCTCTTTGCGTCCAGGTTGCGGCACATCGGCTCGCCCATCACGCCGGTGCCGATGAAGCCGAGGACTTGCGATTCGGTCATGGGAGTCTCCTGGGGCGCAGTATAGAATCCGCCGCTGCGTGAACGAAGCTGCGCATTCCGCGAGTCAGTGGATCGGCCACCCGTTGCGGCGGCTGGAAGACGCTCGGCTGCTCACGGGCCAGGGGCGCTATACCGACGATGTGCAGCCTGAAGGCGCGGCGCATGTCGCCTTCCTGCGTTCGCCGCATGCGCACGCGCGCATCGCCCGGATGGATGTGGCCGCCGCGCGCACCGCACCGGGGGTCCTCGCGGTCTACCTCGGGGCCGACTTCGTTGCCGACGGCGTCGGCGAGATTCCTTTCACCCGGATGCACAAGCGCGAGGATGGCACGCCGATCGTCGCACCGCCGCGCATGCCGGTCACGGCGGAGGTGGCGCGCTTCGTCGGTGACGCAGTCGCGATGGTCGTGGCGGAGACGCGCAACCAGGCTCGGGACGCTGCCGAGCTGATCGAGGTGGACTGGGAGCCGCTCGAGGCGGTCGCCGGCGTGGAGCAGGCGGCGAAGCTGGGCCAGGTCGCTGCCTACTACCACATGGGGAACGCCGCAGCGCGGGAGGCGGCTTTCGCTTCCGCGAAGCACGTGGTGCGCCTCAAGCTCGTCAACCAGCGCGTGACCGCCAACCCGCTCGAGCCGCGTGCCCTGGCTGCGCAGTTCGACCCGGGGAGCGGCCGATACACGCTTTGGTGCCCGACGCAGAATGTGCATAACGTGCGCGCGCAGCTCGCCACCACGCTCAAGCTGAAGGAAGACCAGCTGCGTATCCTGTGCACCGACGTTGGCGGGGGCTTCGGCGCGCGCGGCTACGCCTATCCGGAACACGCCGCGCTGCTGTGGGCGGCGAAGAAGCTAGGCCGCCCCTTGCGCTGGCTTGCCGACCGCTCGGAGAATTTTCTCTCCGAGGTGCATGGTCGCGACAATGTCACGGTGGTGGAACTGGCGCTCGATGCGCAGCACCGGTTCACGGCGCTTCGCATCCGCACGCTGGCCAATATCGGCGCCTATGTTTCCAGCTTTGGCGCGGCGGTGCCGGCAATGTCCGGCGCCCGGGCGCCGACCGGCGTGTACGCGATTCCCGTGCTCGACCACGAGGTGAAGATGCTGTTTACCAACACCGGTCCGGTGGACGCCTACCGCGGCGCCGGCCGGCCCGAGATGGGCTACCTGCTCGAGCGGCTGGTGGAGCGCGCCGCCATGGAGCTTGGCGCCGACCCGATCGAACTGCGCCTGAAGAACATGGTGACGACGGCGCAGATGCCCTACGCCAACCCGGCGGGGCATACCTACGACTGCGGCGATTTCGCGAAGGTGCTGCGCGGCGCGCTGGCTGGCGCAGACTGGGAGGGCTTTGCGGCGCGCAAGGCGGCGGCCGCGGCGCGCGGCATGCGCTATGGCCGCGGCCTGGCCTGCTACGTCGAGATTACGGGCAGCGCCAAGCTCACCGAGACCGTGCGCATGATCGCAGCGGCCGACGGCACGCTGGTCGTGGACTCGGGCACGCAGTCGATCGGGCAGGGACTGTGGACCTCGTATGCTCAGGTCGTGGCTGACAAGCTCGGCATCGACCCGCAGAAGATCCGTGTGGTGCAGGGGGACAGCGACCTGCTGCCCTCTGGCGGTGGCGCCGGCGGCTCGCGCGGCTTGCAGGTCGGGGGCAGCGCG
>JANMUO010000191.1:0-1852 GCA_031391655.1 Betaproteobacteria bacterium | reverse complement strand
CTTCAACAGCCGTTACGGCGAGGACGCGGCCGCCAACCGCGCGCGCAACGACCTGTGGTCCATCAACGCGGTAGTTCGCTTCTAACTCAGGACTTCGCCAGGGCCTTCAGCGCTGCGCGGATGGCTTCCGCGATTGGCAATCCGGCAGGCAGCCCCTTGAGCGCGGTCCCCGCCTCCTTCTCGCTGTAACCCAGGCCCAGCAGGGCATTGAGCACGTCCGAGGCGCCACCGGCGGCCGCCGGCCTCGCGTCGGCGAGCTTGCCCTTCAGTTCCAGCAGCAGCCGCTCGGCGGTCTTCTTGCCGATGCCCGGGACTTTCGTCAGCCGCGCTGCGTCCTGCCCTGCGACCGCCTGCGCGAGTTCGGCCACCGAGAGGCCGGAGAGCACGGACAGTGCGGTGCGCGCCCCGACCCCGGAGATCTTCAGCAACTGGCGGAACGCAGCGCGTTCCTCCTGCGTGCCAAAGCCATACAGGGCCTGCACGTCCTCCCGCACCACGAGATGGGTATGCAGTGTCACCGGGTCCCCGGTCGCGGGGAGGTTGTAGAAGGTGCTCATCGGCACGTCGAGTTCGTAGGCCACGCCGTTGCAGTCCACGAGCACCTGCGGTGGATTCTTGCCGGCGAGCTTCCCCGTGAGTCGGCCAATCATACGAGGCGGCCCCGCTTCATGCGCAGGCCGGCGGTCGACAGTTTGCCGAGCGAGCCGCCGTGCGCGTGGCAGATGGCGCAGGCCAGCGCGTCGGCTGCATCGGGGGACGGAATACCGGGCAGCGCGAGAAAGCGCTTCACCATCTGCTGGACCTGGTCTTTGTTCGCGTGGCCTTTGCCGACCACCGCCTGCTTGACCTGCAGCGCCGTGTACTCGGCGACCGGCAGCCCGGCAAGCACCGCGGCGCAGATCGCGGTGCCGCGCGCCTGGCCGAGCAGCAGCGTCGATTGCGGATTGACGTTGACGAACACCTTCTCGATCGCCACTTCTGTCGGGCGGTGCGTGGCGATGACCTCGTGTAGTCCTTCGAGGAGCGTCTTCAATCTTGCGGCGAGCTCGCCGCGGCCCGAGCGCACGCAGCCGCTCGCGACATAGGCGAGGCGGTTGCCGTTCTTTTCCAGGACGCCGAAACCGGTCACCTGCAGCCCGGGGTCGATGCCCAGGATCCTCACGCGTCCCCGAGGGCCGCGGTGGTGTAGACGTCCTGCACGTCGTCCAGGCCCTCCAGCGCCTCGAGCAGGCTCTTCATGCGCTGCGCATCGCCGCCGGCGAGCGCGGTCTCGCTGACCGGCTTCATGGTGACTTCGGCCACCTCCGGCTTGAAGCCGGCCTTCTCCAGCGCCGCCTTCAACGCGTGGAAGTCATTGGGCGCGCACAGCACCTCGATCGAGCCATCGTCGTTCGCCACCACGTCCTCGGCGCCCGCTTCCAGCGCCGCCTCCATCACCTTTTCCTCGCTCGTTCCCGGAGCGAACACGAACTGGCCGCAATGCTTGAACAGGAACGCCACCGACCCGTCGGAACCCATGTTGCCGCCGTTCTTGGCGAAGGCATGGCGCACTTCCGCCACCGTGCGCACGCGATTGTCGGTCAGGCAATCCACCATCAGCGCGGCGCCGCCCGGGCCGTAGCCCTCATAGCGCGCCTCCTCGTAGGACACGCCCTCCAGCTGGCCCGTGCCGCGCTTGATCGCGTTTTGCACGCTGTCCTTGGCCATGTTGGCCTCGCGGCCCTTGTCCATCGCGAGGCGCAGTCGCGGATTCATGTGCGGGTCCCCGCCGCCCATCTTCGCCGCCACGGTGATTTCCTTGATCAGCCGCGTGAAAATCTTGCCCTTCTTGGAATCCGCCGCGGCCTTGCGG
>JANMUO010000057.1:0-1861 GCA_031391655.1 Betaproteobacteria bacterium | reverse complement strand
GGTCCGAGGCCGCGCTCGAGCAGCGCCTGGCCGATGCGCCGCGCCGCGTCGAGCGCCTGCGCGTAGGTCACCTTGCGCCACTGCTGCCCGTCGCGCTCCGCGAGGAACACGCGTTGCGGCGCCTCGCGTGCCCAGCGCACGAGCCATTCGCCGGTACTGCGCTCGTGGGCGCGCAGCGGCTGCGGCGAGCGCAGCACCGTCGAGCCGTCGGCGCGCTTTTCGACCTTCACCTCGGCTGGCGCAAAGCGCAGCCGGGAATGCAAAACCATGAATTCCTCTCCCGTTTTTCTATAGTACTTTAGGCCCCCATGCAGATCACTCCCAACGGCCGCCCGCCCTTTCGCGCCGACCATATCGGCAGCCTGCTGCGCCCGCGCGCGCTGCGCGACGCGTTCCGCCAGCACGCCGACGGACGGATGAACGATAGTGCATTCCGCGCCGCGCAGGACGCGGCTATCCGGGACGTGGTGCGGCTGCAGGAGGACTGCGGGCTGCAGGTGGTGAACGACGGCGAGTTCCGCCGCATCTCCTACTGGGAGAAGTTCGTGCGCCTGACGCAGGGCCTCTCGGTGAAGGACGCGCTGTTCAAGTTTCACGACGGCCACGGGCACGAATCGGACTTCACCGCGCCCTATGCGGAGGCGAAAGTCGGGCGCGGCGAGCCGATCACGCTCGATGAATTCGACTTCGTGAAGGGCATCACGCAGGCCACGCCGAAGGTCACCATGCCGGCGCCCTCGACGATGCACTTGTACCGCTACCGGGATTTCGCCGATGCGAAGGCCTACCGCGAGCCGCGGGAGTTCTTCGTCGACCTGGGCAAGGTCTACCAGGCCGAGATTGCCGACCTGGCGCGCGCGGGCTGCCGCTACGTGCAGCTCGATGAAGTGGCGCTAGCCATGCTGTGCGACCCAGCGGCCCGCGCCAAGGTGAAGGCCGACGGCCAGGACCCCGAGCAGCTGGTGGACCTGTACGTGGACGCGATCAATGAAGCCGTCAGGGACCTGCCGCCCCAGGTGGTGGTCGGCGTGCACATGTGCCGCGGCAACTACAAGGGCATGTACCTGTCCGAGGGCGGCTACGACACGGTCGCCGAGAAGCTCTTCGGGCGCGCGCGGGTGAACCATTTCCTGCTCGAGTTCGATACGCCGCGCGCGGGCGACTTCGCCCCGCTGCGTTTCCTGCCCAAGGACAAGGGCGCGGTGCTGGGCCTGGTGAGTTGGAAAACCGCAGCGCTCGAACCGCTCGGCCTCCTGCGCCGGCGCGCCGACGAGGCGGCGAAGTACGCCGACACCTCGCGCCTGGCGATCAGCCCGCAGTGCGGCATCGCCAGCACCATTGGCGGCAACCCAGTGACGGAAGCAGACGAGCGCGCTAAGCTGCGGCTGTGCGTGGAGGCGGCGCACGCGATCTGGGGGTGACATTGCGCGCAACGCTGGCGGGAATCTGTTTGGCAACGGCTGTCCTGGCAGGGGCCGCGCAAGCGGAAACGAAGGCGCCACCGGAAGGGCTTTCCATCCGCACCGGATGGGAGATTGGCGGCCTGCTGACGGACTACCGTTACGAAGAGCCGGATTTCATGTGGTTGAAGGGCGAGCGCATCGGCATCACGGGCGCCTACACCGTCGCCAATCCGAACCGCGCCTATGCACGCATCGAGATGCGCGCTTCCTACGGCGAGCTCGATTACCAGGGCTCCGGCACCCTGAACAACGTGCCGGACTTCCTTTTCGAGGTGCGGGCGCTGGCGGGCAGGGACTACGCCCTGGGCAGCTCGATGGCCTGGTCGCCCTATGTCGGTATCGGCGTTCGGTATCTATACAACGACTTGCGCGGCACGACCTCGACCGGACAGTTCGGC
>JANMUO010000256.1:0-5924 GCA_031391655.1 Betaproteobacteria bacterium | reverse complement strand
CGCCGCGCGGGTTTCCAGACGATGCACGCGGGCTGTGCACGCTCCAACGCCAGCCCTCTCGCCGTCGCGGCACGACTTCGTCCCGCTCACGCCGCCGCCCGGTGTTGTCTGAACCATTGTTCCAGCATCATCAACACCCACGCCATGGTCCCGTAGTAGCGCGCATGGCTGTGCACCAGGTCACCGAGCAGCTCGTCGACCAACTGCGGGCGCACGATGCCGCGCCGCTTCAAATCCTGCAGGCTGTCGCCGACGAGCTGCTGTAGCGGCTTGTGTACTTGCAGCCACAGGCCGAACGGCAGTCCGAAACCGTGCTTGGTCTTGGCGATGATTTCATCCGGCAGAAAACCGCGCAGCGCTTCCTTGAAAAAAAAGCGCAGCCGGGCCCGCTTCAATTTTAAGCCTGGAGATAGCCGGGCCGAAAAGTCCACCAGCGCGTCGCTCAGCAACGGAAACCTGGCCTCGACGCGCGCCAGTTCGCAGGAGCGCGCCACCTTGGGCAAATCGTTGTCGGCCAGCGTGTACTTCAGGTCGAGTGCGAGCATGCGATTGATCAGAGATTGCGCGTGCGCGCAATAGTACGCTTGCGCCATCTGCTCCGCCGGCACCGCACGATCCACTCCATGGAGGAACTCGCGCGTGAAGACCACATCCGGGCCGAGCCGTTCCAGGAGGTTGTAGTTATCGTAACGCGCCGGCATGGGCTGCGAAGCGTTTCGGATGTAGCGCTGCGCCTTGCCCATGATGCCGGCTGAAGGCAGCAGGCCCACGATCGGCTCGATTACACCTTTGCGCAAGACGCGTGGCAGGTCGCTATAGAGCGAATAAAGATACTGCGTGGCGTAGCGTTCGTTGCCACCAAACAGCTCGTCGCCGCCGTCGCCGCCGAGCAGCGTATCCACCCCGTCGTCCCTGGCGAGCTTCGCGCAGTAGTAGGTCGGCACCGCCGAGGAGTTGCCGTAGGGCTGGTCGTGGACGGCGGCGATCTGCGGAATGGCGCTCACCACGTCGTCGGGTGTGACGTAGTACTCGTGGTGCCGCGTGCCGAAATGGCGCGCAGCGATGCGTGCGTAGTGCATTTCGTCGTAGCCCCGAACCTCGAAGCCGATGGAGTACGTGCGCGCGGGCTTTCCCGTGACCTCACCCAGCATGCCCGCAACGGTGGAGCTGTCGGTGCCGCCGCTCAGGAACGCCCCGACCGTCCGGTCGCGGGACGCTTCGCGCACACCTTCGCGCAGCGCAGCCAGAAAGTCCTCTTTGAGCTCCGGGAAAGGTCGCCTCTCCTCCTCAACGAAGCGCATCTCCCAGTAGGTGCGGGTTTCGACCTTGCCGTTGCGCCAGCGCAGGTAGGTACCCGGCAGCAGGCGTTGTCGGCCTGCATGGATGGTGCCAGGCCCAGGCACCATATGGCAGTACACGTAATCGTAGATCGCCTGACTATTGATCGCAGGCATTGTGGCCTGGAAGGCGCTGATCGCGTCGAGAGTGGACCCGAACACGAGCGTGCCGGCGGCAATGCAGTAACAGAGCGGGCGCGTGCCCATGCGATCGATCGCCAGCACCGCCTCGCCGCTGCGGCCGTCCAGGATGGCGAGCGCAAAGGCGCCAGATAGGGACGTGAGCACGTCTGGTCCCTTGCGGGCATAGCCCTGCGCGAGCGCACGCGCGATGCCGTGGCGCTGCGCGAGTGCGGCGAGTTCGGCGTCCTTGAACTGAATCCGGCCCCAGACGGCGACGAGCGTCCCTTCGTCCTCAAAGACACCGGCGTCGCTGCCTGCCGCCGCTGACACGGAGCCGAAGCCGGCGGAAACGCTGCGCACTGCGCTGCCGTCGAAGCGAACGATCGCGGCGGCCATGGCCGCGATCACCTGCGGATTCGCCGGGCCGGCGCGCTCGCGGTCAAACCATCCGCACAGACCGCTCATTCAGCAAAGCAGTTGGCGGGTTTCATCTGCGTCCATCGGCGGCTCATTGTGAATTTCCAAGATACGCGACATCATACCGCTGCGTCTGCTAAAGTGATCCTTGCGCGTTGGCGTGCACGCTGCATTGAAGAATAAAATTTTGTGAAAAGCAGCCCACTGGTTTTGCGGCGGTTCCGTTCCTTTGTTTCAATTTGACGTCGCCAGAGACTTTTCCGCCCGCCTGCCTGCGCCTGTGACAACTTTCTCGGCTCACTCGGGTGTCGCGGTCGAACAGCGAGGAATTGCAGCGTCTGTGGCGCCGCTAACCACTATCGGTCCGCTGGGACTCAAGTGGCGACACCTTGAGCAGCGATCGTCCTGCTCCTTTTTTCAGTCCTGGACGTGGATCGGAACGTGGCTGTCCCAACTGCCGAAGTCGGTAGAGCTGTATCTTCTTGAGGTTGTTGACGGCGACAGGGTAATCGGATTGGCGGTGTTCGGGACCCGCACAGTGGTGCGGCATGGCTTCGTGCGAACACGAGCGCTGCTGCTGCACGAAACCGGCAGCAAAGAGATGGATCGAATGACGATCGAATACAACTCGATCCTCGCCGAGACCGGAAGGGAGCGCGAGGTCGTCATCGCGGGTGTCAATTGCATCATGGCCGCGAACATCGCCTGGGACGAACTCGTGGTGAGCGGAGTTGAGGCGCGCGCCCTCGATGCATGGCACGCTGCGGTCCGGGACACGAATTGGCGGGTGGTTTTCCGTCAGGAATCGGATTGTTATTTCGTCGATCTCGATGCAGTGAGGGACCGCGGGGGCGACTATCTCGCCCTGCTGAGTTCCAACACGCGCCAACAGGTCCGACGATCCATCAGAGACTATGAGAAATCAGGAAGTCTGAGTATATCGGCCGCATCTTCGGTAGAGACCGCCGTCGAGTACCTGCACGGACTGCAGGAGTTGCACGATGCCCACTGGCAAAGCAGGGGAAAAGACGGCGCATTCCCCAGCGAATTCACGCGTAACTTTCATGATCGCCTGGTGCGAGACGCGGTGGCGCGCGCGGAAGTGCAGTTGCTGCGCGTGACGGCGGGCGACGAAATTGTCGGCTATCTCTACAATTTCATGAGGGACGGCCACGTGTATTTCTACCAGAGCGGATTCAAATATATGGAGGATCCCAAGCTCAGGCCGGGTCTGGTATGCCACTATCTGGCAATCACGCATAACCTCAAGATCGGCAATCGCATCTACGACTTCCTGGCGGGCCCGCAGCGTTACAAGCAGAGCCTTGGGGCGGCAAACGTGAGGATGTATTGGTTTGCGCTCCAGAAGCCGCGCCTTGTGTTTGCGGTCGAACGATTGTTCGAGCGCGCAAAACGTGTGTTGAAACGAGTGATACGTCGTGAATCATGGTAAAGCGGGTATTGATGGTGGCTTATCACTTCCCGCCCATGAATGTGAGCAGCGGCATCCAGCGCACGCTGCGGTTTGCGCAATACCTGCCCGAATTCAACTGGGAGCCCGCGATTCTGACCGCTCACCCGCGGGTATATGCCGGCGTGTCGCCGGCAAGTCTCGCCGAGGTGCCGCCGCATCTGCGAGTGCGGCGAGCATTCGCGCTCGATACCGCCAGGCACCTGTCGCTGCGGGGTGCGTATCCTCAGTGGCTAGCACTTCCCGACCGGTGGTGGACTTGGTGGCTGGGCGCGGTTCCGGCAGGGCTGTCGCTGATACGGAAGCTGAAACCAGACGTACTCTGGTCCACCTACCCGATCGCGACCGCTCATCTTATCGGCTACACGCTGCACCGTCTTACCGGTATTCCCTGGGTAGCGGATTTTCGCGACCCGATGTCCGAGGCGGACTATCCGTCCAATCCCCTGGAGCGCCGCGCTTTCCAGTGGATCGAGTACCAGACCTTGAGACACTGCGAGCGGGCGGTGTTTACGGCGCCGGGGGCGTTGCGGATCTACGCGGAGCGCTACCCGGACATTTCGCAGTCACGCCTCACGACCATAGAGAACGGTTATGACGAATCGTCGTTCGTCGGGGCGGAGCAGTCACGGGGTCCTGGCCGCTCAGGCAGCGGACCGCTGGTGCTCGTGCACAGCGGCACCGTGTACCCTTCAGAGCGCGACCCGCGCCCCTTTTTTGCCGCGCTCTCGCAATTGTGCGCAAATGGGGGCATCAAGCAGGGCGAGCTTAGGGTAGTGCTGCGAGCTACGGGTTCCGACGATTACCTGCGGGGGCTCATCGCGCGTTACGGCATCGAGAGCATCGTCACGCTCGAGCCGGGGCTGCCCTACCGGGCAGCGCTCGCGGAGATGCTCGCTGCCGACGGGTTGCTGTTGCTCCAGGCGGCAATCTGCAATAACCAGGTGCCCGCAAAACTCTACGAGTACCTGCGCGCCAGGCGCCCCATACTCGCGTTGACGGACCCCGTGGGGGACACCGCTGCTGTGCTCAGAAATGCGGGCATCGACACCCTAGCGCGGCTCGATTCACAGGAGGAGATCGCGCGGCTGATGGTGCGCTTCCTCGAGCTGCTGCGGCAGCAGCGTGCGCCGGTGGCGGCGGAGGCAACGGTCGCAGCGGCTTCACGCAGGTCCAGGACCATAGAGCTGGCGAAACTGCTCGACGCGGTCGCGGGTTGAGGGGTCTTTGTCGACGGCCGGAATCAGGGATTGGAACTTGACCAAGGCCGGTACTCAAAAGCCCCGAGGTCGAGTTTTCCCGAGTTGCCGCGCGGTTTTTTTCCCGCCTTGTGAGCGTATTGCGCGGTGGGACGCAGCTCAAAGCCGTGCGCGCTTCCGGGATCGACGCCGCGCCCGATCGCCGCGGCGCCCGGTTTGAGCCGGTAATCGAATCCCGCCGAATCGGCGAAATGGGATTTCGGGGCGGCCACGTTGTCGCGCAGCTCGCCGGGCCCGCTCAATACGGCGCCCCGACCGGAAAACACGTTGTTCACAATGTGTACCGCACCGGTGCCCGCCCTGACGAAGAGAAAACGGGCGCCGGCGGGCCGGTCGTTCACCACCGTGTTGTTGACGAAGTAGAGCTCGTTGAGCGGATGCTGCAGGCCCTCGGCACCGTAGGAAACGATCGTAGGGTTTTCGGTCGCGGGCCCCTGCTGGATCGCCTCGAGGTGAGAGTCGAGCACGTCGTCTACCACCTCGACTGCGTGCGTCGGGCCGAGCCGTCGGCCCTCGTCGTCGGCGACATGCCGTGGCTGTCCTACCACGTGACGCCCGAGGACGCAGTCCGGAACGCGGGCCGCCTCGTCCAGGAAGGCGGCGCGAGCGCCGTCAAGCTCGAGGGCGGACGGCGGCGACTGCGCGCCGTGCGAGCACTGCTCGAGGCCGAGATCCCCGTCATGGGCCACCTCGGCCTGACACCTCAGTCCGTGAACGCCATGGGTGGCTACCGTGTCCAGGGGGCGGGAGGAGGCCGCGGCCGCCCGGATCCTCGAGGACGCACGCGCGCTGGAGGACGCGGGCGTGTTCGCGATCGTGCTCGAGGGCGTGCCTGCCGCGCTCGCCGCCCGCGTGACGGAGGCCGTCGGCGTGCCGACCATCGGAATCGGAGCGGGGCCAGCGTGCGACGGCCAGGTGCTCGTCTTCCACGACCTCCTCGGGATCACCCCCGACCCGGTCCCGCGGTTCGTGCGCCGCTACGAGGAACTCGGCCGCCGCGTGGAGGAGGCCATCCGCCACTTCGCCGAGGACGTGCGCACGGGCGAGTTCCCGTCCGACCGGGAGAGCTACGGGGCTGGGGCGCTCGCCGTCTCCGACCCCGCAGCGAAGCCCCTCACGCGATAGCCGAGGTCGTCGCCGTGGAAGTCGTCCAGAAGATCCTCCGCCTGCGGACACTCGTCCAGGAGATGCGCCGTCAGGGACGGGCCGTGGCACTCGTGCCGACCATGGGCGCCCTTCACGCAGGTCACCTCTCGCTCGTGCGGCTCGCCCGAGAGCGCGGGGCCGAAGTCGTGGTGAGCATCTTCGTGAACCCGA
>JANMUO010000170.1:0-1752 GCA_031391655.1 Betaproteobacteria bacterium | reverse complement strand
CACAAGGCGAAGCCGGCCAAGCTGGACGATCCGGAGTCCTTCCTGGCGGAGGGCTCGCCGGAAGCGGAAGTCGGCGAGCCGCGTCCCCCGGTGGTCACGGTGATGGGCCACGTCGACCACGGCAAGACTTCGCTGCTCGATTACATCCGGCGCACCAAGGTGGCGGCGGGCGAGGCGGGCGGCATTACGCAGCACATCGGCGCCTACCACGTGCAGACGCCGCGCGGCGTCGTCACTTTCCTCGATACCCCTGGCCACGAGGCCTTCACGGCAATGCGCGCCCGCGGCGCGAAAGTCACCGACCTGGTGATCCTGGTGGTGGCCGCAGACGACGGCGTGATGCCGCAGACCGTGGAAGCCATCAACCATGCGAAAGCGGCCGGCGTGCCGCTGGTGGTGGCGATCAACAAGATCGACAAGGGCGAAGCGGACCAGGAGAAGGTCAAACGGGAACTGTTGCAGCACGGCGTGGTGCCGGAGGAATTCGGCGGCGACGCGCCGTTCGTGGCGGTATCGGCGAAGACCGGGCAGGGTATCGACACGTTGCTCGAACACATCCTGCTGCAAGCGGAAGTGCTCGAGCTGAAGGCGCCGATCGACGCGCCGGCGCGGGGCGTGGTGATCGAGGCGCGCCTGGACAAGGGCCGCGGCCCGGTGGCCACGGTGCTGGTGCAGTCTGGCACGCTGAAACGCGGCGACGTGGTGCTGATCGGTCCGGTCTCCGGCCGCGTGCGCGCCATGCTCGACGAGAACGGACTCCCGGTGGAGACGGCAGGACCGTCGATCCCGGTGGAGGTCCAGGGCCTGTCGGAAGTGCCCAACGCGGGCGAGGAGCTGACGACGCTCACGGACGAGCGCAAGGCGCGCGAGATCGCCCTCTTCCGCCAGGGCAAGTTCCGCGACGTGAAGCTGGCCAAGCAGCAGGCATCCAGGCTGGAAAACCTGCTGCAGACGATGGGCGAGGGCGGCCACAAGGTGCTCTCGCTGGTGATCAAGGCCGACGTGCAGGGCTCGCAGGAAGCCCTGGTGCACGCGCTGACGCGCCTGTCCACGGATGAAGTGAAGGTCGGCGTGGTGCACGCCGGCGTGGGCGGGATCACCGAGTCGGACGTCAACCTGGCATTGGCCGCCCATGCGGTGATCATCGGCTTCAACACACGCGCCGACGCCACCGCAAGGAAGCTCATCGAGAGCGCCGGCATCGACGTGCGCTACTACAACATCATTTACGAGGCGGTCGACGAGATCAAGGCCGCGCTCTCGGGCATGCTGACGCCGGAAAAGAAGGAGCAGATCCTCGGCTCGGTCGAGGTGCGGCAGGTATTCCGCATCTCCAAGGTCGGCGCGGTGGCCGGCTGCTATGTCGTGGACGGGCTGGTCAAGCGCAGCGCCCAGGTGCGCGTGCTGCGCGAAAACGTGGTGATCCATACCGGCGAGATCGATTCGCTCAAGCGGTTCAAGGACGATGCGCGCGAGGTCAAAGCCGGCTTCGAGTGCGGCATGTCGCTGAAGAACTTCTCGGACCTCAAGGAAGGCGACCTGTTCGAGGTGTTCGAAGTCCTCGAGGTGGCTAGAACGTTGTGAGCGAGGTGAGGGTTCCCTCGTGAGTCGCGGCCGGCCGCAGAAGGTCGCCGACCAGATCCAGCGCGAGCTTGCCGAACTGATCCGGCGCGAACTGCAGGATCCGCGCCTCAACCTGGTGACGCTGACGTCGGTCGACGCCGCGCCCGACCTGTCCCATGCAGTGGTGTA
>JANMUO010000167.1:0-4618 GCA_031391655.1 Betaproteobacteria bacterium | reverse complement strand
AGTCCATGCGTCAGCGCCTGTGTACCCTGCTGTTGGGTGCGGCTTTCGGCTGCGCGTCGCTCGCCGCAGGCGCCGCCGATCCGATCCGCATCGGCACGACCCCGGTATTCCTCGACGACCAGGCGACGTTCCTCGGCGCTTGGCAGCAGTACATGGAGCAGCGGTTACGGCGGCCGGTGCGGTTCGTGCAACGCGGCAGCTACCGCGAGATCACGGATCTCGTGCGCGAGGACCGTCTCGATTTTGCCTGGGTGTGCAGCCCGCCGTACCTGCGCAACCGGGATCGCATGGTGCTGGCTGCCGTCCCGCTGCATGGGGGTAAGCCGCTGTATCAGTCCTATCTCATCGTGCCTGCCAGTGACCGCACAACCTACGGATTCTCAGACCTGCGGGGCAAGGTCTACGCGTTTTCGGACCCGGATTCCAATTCGGGATGGCTGGCACCACAAGCAGCGATGCGGCACCAGAGCATCGATCCGTCCTCGCATTTCAAGCGCACGTTCTTCACCTGGGCGCACAAGAAAGTCGTCGAGGCAGTCGCGGTCGGACTCGCGCAAGGCGGATCCGTGGACGGCTACGTCTGGGAGACGCTGGAGGTGCTGCATCCCGAGCTCACCGCCAGGACCCGTGTCGCGTGGAAGTCGCCGTGGTACGGGTTTCCGCCAATCATCGCGCGCCGCAGCATCGACGCCGTGGACTTGGCACGCATGCAGGACCTCCTCATCGGCATGAAGGACGATGTGGATGGGCGCCGCCTGCTGAAGCAACTGAACCTGGATGGTTTCGAGCGGGGCAGCGAGCGCCTGTTCGACGGTGTGGAGCAGAACCTCAAGTTCGTGCAGGGCCTCTAAGCAATGCTCAAGGATCTCAAATACCACTACAAGATTCCGCTCAGCCTGACTTTGGTCATCGCGGTGACAGCGCTCGTGGTGTCGGCGACCTTGACGCTGCGCGTCTACCAGGACGCGAAGCGCGAACTGCTCACCAACGTTCTCGGCCTGGGCAAGGTTCTGTCGCGCACGCTCAGGCCCGCGTTGTTGCACGACGAGGTGTGGCAAGCCTACGAGATTGTCACCACGCCGCTTGATCTCCGGTCCGAGCGCGGTTCTGCCGAACGGATCATCGTGGTGCTGGACAGGAAGAACCTGGTTTACGTGGCATCGTCGCCCGACCGGTTCCCGATGCTCGAGCGCCTCGCCACGCTCGACACGGAGTTCGCCGAACTCGAGCGGCGCGTGACACGGAGCACGTCGGATGAGCCGTTTTCGGCGGAAGAGTCCAGTTGGGACTTCATCCACGTGGTGGTACCGATCCTCGCGGAAGACGGCGCGAGGCTGGGGACACTGGTGATTTCTTCGTCGCGCGTGCTATTCCTGCCACAGTTCTACGAAGCCCTTGGCGGAGTGGCACTGTCGACGCTGGCGGTACTGCTTGTCTTGCTGCCGATCGGCTGGTATTGGGGCAAGCGCATGGCTGCGCCACTCGAATTGCTGGCGGAGAGCATGGCCAAGGTTGGGCGCGAACCTGTCGAAGCGCTGAATCGCGGCCTGCCGCGGGGCCGCGATGAGATCGGAATGCTCAGCGCCGGATTCGGCAAGATGCTGCACGAACTCGAGGAGAAGAAGGTAATGGAGAAGCAGATGCTGGCTTCCGAGCGCTTGGCCGCGATCGGGCGGCTGACCGCCGGCATCAGCCACGAGATCAACAATCCGCTGGGCGGGATGCTGAATGCGATCAGCACCTACAAGAAGCATGGCAGCGGCGACGCCATGACCATGAAAACCATCTCCCTGCTTGAGCGCGGGCTGCTGCAGATTCGCGAGACGGTGGGCGCGCTGCTGGTCGAAGCGCGGCTGGAGAGCCATGCGCTTTCCACCGAGGATTTCGAGGATGCGCGCACGCTAGTGACGCCGGACGCGCAGAGCAAGAGCGCGGAGCTGGTGTGGAGCAACGAGATCGTCGAGCCGTTGCCGCTGCCTTCGACCCAGGTGCGCCAGATTCTCCTCAATCTCCTGATGAACGCCGTGGCAGCGGTCGAGCCGCGCGGGAGGCTCGAATGCAGCATCAGCAGGGTCAATGGATCCCTGCGCATGTCGATCGCGAACGACGGCAAGCAGATCAGCCGGGAGCGCTTGGAGCACCTGTATGAACCGTTCGCGACGCACGGGGACGAGACGGTCGGGGGCAACGGCCTCGGCCTGTGGGTAACCTATCAACTGGTACAGCAGCTGAACGGTCGTATCGAGGCGGACAGCCGCCCCTCGGGGACCACGTTTACGGTTACCCTGCCGATCGGAGCTTGAATCTTGGGCGCGCGCCTGCACATTTGCCTGATTGAAGACGACCCAATCATGGGCGAGTCGCTTTGCGACCGACTCGAGTTGGAAGGATTCAGCTTCGACTGGTGCAAGACCGCCGGGGCGGCCCTGGACAAGATCGCCAGCCGAAGCTACGGCGTCGTGGTCAGCGATATCCGGCTGCCGGATTTCAGCGGCGAGGAACTGTTCCGGCGCGTCATCGAGCGCGAGCGCTTCGTGCCGCCCTGGATCTTCATCACCGCCTTCGGCTCGATCGACCGGGCGGTGGCGCTGCTGAAACTCGGCGCAGCCGATTACGTCACCAAGCCCTTCGATCTGGATGAACTGATCGCTAAGCTCTCCGCCGCCGGGCGCGTGCCATGGCGCCAGCAGGCGGGCTCGCAGGCGGCCCCTTTGCTCGGGGTATCGCAGGCGATGCGACAGGTCGAGGCGATGCTGCCGCGCCTGGCGCAACAGGCAAGTACTTTGCTGGTGACGGGGGAATCGGGCGTCGGCAAGGAGGTGGTCGCGCGCCTGATCCACGGCTCCGATCCACGCACCCGGGAGCGCCCGTTTGTCGCCGTCAATTGCGGCGGCCTGCCCGAGACCTTGCTCGAAGCCGAGCTGTTCGGTCACGAAAGAGGCGCATTCACAGGCGCGGTTCGCTTGCGCCGCGGCGTTTTCGAACAGTCCAACGGCGGCACGCTGTTCTTGGACGAGATCGGCGACATGCCGCCCTCGATGCAAGTGAAGTTGCTGCGCGCGCTCCAGGACCGCAGGATCACTCGCATCGGCGGCGAGGAGCAGATCTCCATCGATGTGCGAGTGATCTGCGCCACCCATCGCGACATGCGCAAACTGGTCGAGCAGGGGACGTTTCGCGAGGATCTTTACTACCGGATCCACGTCATCAATCTTCGCGTGCCGCCACTGCGTGAGCGCCCCGAGGACATCATGTGGCACGCTTACCAGTTCCTCGCCGAACAGATGGCGCGCCGGCCGGCCGAACGCAAATTCCTGTCGCGCGGGGCGGAGCGCGCGCTGACCAGCTATCCGTGGCCCGGAAACATCCGGGAGCTGCGCCACTGCATCGAGCGTGCGTGGATACTCACCGAGGGCGAGAACCTGGAGGCCGAGGCGCTGTTCGAGGAGGCAAGCCTGCGGCACATCTCCAGCCACCAGGCGGGCGAGGGGCTCAGCGACTACCTGCAGGCTTGCGAACGGATGTACGTACTGCGGGCACTGGAGCGCAACAACAGTCAGATCGGGGCAACTGCGGCTGATCTGGGAATCAGCCGCAAGAACCTGTGGGAGAAGATGCGGAAGCTGAAGATCAGCGGCAAGGACAGTCGCGTAGTCCCCGAAAGCCTATAAAGATCAATGTGGTTAGTAGGTAGCGCCGGAGGCGCTTGACGGCAACCATTCGTTTCCATTATTCTGGAAACATGGAAACGATACAAGCCGTTGGTGCCCTCAGCGCACTCGCCCAACCCTCGAGGCTCGCTGCCTTTCGCCTGCTAGTGGCTGCAGGCCCGGAAGGCATGCGTGCCGGCGCGATCGGCGAAAAGCTGGACCTGCCGCCTGCCACGCTCTCCTTCCACCTCGCCGGGCTCACGCGCGCAGGGCTGGCGCAAGGCCGCCAGGACGGCCGCTTCGTCATCTACACGGTCAATTTCGGCCACATGAACTCGCTGGTCGCCTTTCTCACCGAGAACTGCTGTGGCGGCCGCGCTTGCACACCCTCAACAGGAGACCAGGATGAAAAGATTCCACGTACACGTCGCCGTGCATGATCTCGAACAAAGCATCCGTTTCTACAAGGCAATGTTCGATGCCGAGCCGACCGTGAAGAAATCCGACTACGCGAAGTGGCAGCTGGAGGACCCGCGCATCAACTTTGCGATCTCGCAACGCTCGGGCAAGGCAGGGTTGGACCACCTGGGCATCCAGGCGGAGAGCGGCGCTGAGCTCGCCCAGTTGCGTTCGCAACTGGCGCAGGCGGATGTGGCGATCACGGACCAGAAGAACGCCAGCTGCTGCTACGCCAAGAGCGACAAGCACTGGACCATCGATCCGCAGGGCGTTGCCTGGGAATCGTTCCATACGCTGGAGGGGGCGCCGCGCTACGGCGACGATACGCGCGTCGAGGTGAAAGGGGCCAAGGCCGCCTGCTGTGCGCCGGCGATCTCCTGAATGGGGCTGTTCGAGCGCTGGCTGACGCTGTGGGTTTTCCTGTGCATCGTCGCGGGGATTGCCCTCGGGCAGTGGCTGCCCGCGCCTTTCGAGGCGCTTGGGCGCATGGAAGTGGCGCGCGTCAACGT
>JANMUO010000145.1:0-2849 GCA_031391655.1 Betaproteobacteria bacterium | reverse complement strand
GGCAACGGCTTCATGCTGCCCGCCGGTCCGTTGCGCGAGCCGCGCACCCGCCTGTGGACGGTGGACGCGGTGGTGGCCCACGGCACCGATGCCGTGAAGGGCTATGCAATGCACCTCGCGGGCGAGGAGCTGCACCGGGCGACCGACGCGCGGGAAAGGAAGCCCCTGGGCGCCTTTGCCGGGCAGCGCGTGCACGCGGTGGCGGGCATCGGCGACCCGAACCGCTTTTTCCTGCAGCTGACGAAGGCCGGCATCAAGGTGGTGCCGCACCCGTTCCCCGACCACCACCCGTTCCGCGAGAAGGACCTCGAGTTCGGCGACGAAGCGCCGGTGCTGATGACCGAGAAGGACGCGGTAAAATGCAAGCGCTTTGCCAAGCCGCAGCACTGGATCTTGCCCGTGCGCGCGGTTCCGGAACCCGCGTTCGACAACTGGCTGCTCGGGAGGCTGGGTGAGCTCCGCAATCGATCCAAGGCTGCTTGAAATCCTGGTCTGCCCGCTGTGCAAGGGGCCGCTGGTCTATCGCAAGGAGGCGGGCGAACTGGTCTGCAAGCCCGACCGCCTGGCGTTCCCGATCAAGGACGGCATCCCCGTGATGCTCGAGGACGACGCGCGCAAGCTCGACCCGGCCGAAGAGGTGGTGTGACGTCTTTCGCGGCGATCGTCCCCGCGCGCTACGCCTCCACCCGCTTTCCCGGCAAGCCGCTCGCCGACATCGGCGGCAAGCCGATGGTAGTCCGCGTGTGCGAGCGCGCGCGGGCAAGTGGCGCCGACCCGGTGTGCGTGGCCACGGACGACCAGAGAATCGCCGATGCCGCGAGAACGCATGGTTTCGACGCGCGCATGACGCGCGCCGACCACGCCTCCGGCACCGACCGCATCGCCGAGGCCGCTTTGCAGATGGGCCTCGCGGACGAGGCAATCGTGGTGAACGTGCAGGGCGATGAGCCGCTGATCGCGCCCCAGCTCATTGCCAGGGTGGCCGCGGCGCTGCAACAGAACCCCGGGGCGAGCGTCTCCACCGCCTGCCATCCGATCCACGACGCCGCGGAATTCGCCAATCCCAACGTGGTGAAAGCCGTGCTCAACGCGAAGGGCGAGGCGCTGTACTTCAGCCGCTCTCCCATCCCCCACGCGCGCGGCGGCGAGGCGAAAGCGTTGCGCCACGTCGGCATCTACGCCTACCGCGTGGGCTTTCTCAAGCGCTATGCCTCGCTCACCCCGTCGCCGCTCGAGCTCGCCGAGCGGCTCGAGCAGTTGCGCGTGCTCTGGCATGGCTACCGCATTGCCGCGGTGATCGAGGAGGGCACTATCCCACCGGGCGTGGACACCCCGGCCGACCTTGAAGCTGTGTTAAAACTCTTCCGATGAGGCTCATCCTTCTCGGTCCGCCCGGGGCGGGCAAGGGCACCCAGGCGACGTTCATCAAGCAGAAGTACGCCATCCCGCAGATCTCCACCGGCGACATGCTGCGCGCCGCGGTGAAGGCCGGCACGCCGCTCGGCCTGGCGGCAAAGAAAGTGATGGACTCGGGCGCCCTCGTCTCGGACGACATCATCATCGGCCTGGTGCAGGAACGCCTGAAGGCGCCCGACTGCGCCAAGGGGTACCTGTTCGACGGTTTCCCGCGCACCATCCCGCAGGCCGACGCGATGAAAGCCGCCGGGGTGGCGCTCGACCACGTGCTGGAAATCGACGTGCCCGAGGCGGATATCGTTTTGCGCATGAGCGGACGGCGCGTGCACCCGGCCTCGGGGCGCACCTACCACGTGAAGTTCAATCCGCCCAAGGCCGTGGGCAAGGACGATGTGACCGGTGAGCCGCTGATCCAGCGCGACGACGACCTGGAGGAGACGGTGCGCAAGCGCCTCGAGGTGTATCGCCAGCAGACGCGCCCCCTGGTGGACTATTACACCCGCTGGGCGGCGTCGGGCGACAAGCGCGCGCCGAGCTACTGCCGCATCTCCGGGCTGGGCAGCGTCGAAGAAATCCGCGCGAGGGCTTTCGCCGCCCTCGGCTAGCCTGATAAAATCGCGCCCTTTCCGGGGAGAACAAGCATGGCTGGCGGACTGATCTTCGCGCTCTTGTGCGCGCTATTGGCGATCGTTTACGGCGTCTGGCAGAGCGTGCAGATCCTCAAGCTGCCCGAGGGCAACGAGCGCATGCGCGAAATCGCGGCCGCGATCCGCGAGGGCGCCACCGCCTACCTGTGGCGCCAGTACAAGACCATCGCGATGGTCGGCGCGGTGCTGTTCCTCGCCATCGGCTTCATCCCGCAGCTGGGCTGGACCACCGCCTGGGGGTTCCTGCTCGGCGCCGTGCTCTCGGCCGCCTCGGGCATCATCGGCATGAACATCTCGGTGCGCGCGAACGTGCGCACCGCGGAGGCCGCGCGTGTCGGGCTGAACGAGGCGCTGCAGGTGGCCTTCAAGGGCGGCGCCATCACCGGCATGCTGGTGGTCGGCCTCGGGTTGCTCGGCGTGGGCTTGTTCCTGTGGTACCTGATGGGCAGTGCACCGGCCGGCGCCGGCCTGCCCGAGGTGCTCAAGCCACTGCTCGGCTTTGCCTTCGGCTCGTCGCTGATCTCGATCTTCGCGCGGCTGGGCGGCGGCATCTTCACCAAGGGCGCCGACGTCGGCGCCGACCTGGCCTCGATGATCGTGTGCTTGGGCGAGTGCAGCCGCAGCAGCGCGCGCAGGGTGACGCTTTTGCCCGAGCCCGACTCGCCGATGAGGGCCACGGCCTCGCCGCGGCGCACGGTGAGATCCACGCCGCTGACCGCGCGCACCGGTGTGCGCCCTCCCGTGAAGGTCACCCGCAGGTCGCGCACCTGCACGAGCGGCTCGGTT
>JANMUO010000105.1:0-3335 GCA_031391655.1 Betaproteobacteria bacterium | reverse complement strand
GCGTTGAGGAAGGCGAGCCCGGTGTCCTGCATCGAGGGCAGCAGCAGCCCCTCGGCGAAGGAATAGACCAGCGCGCCGGGCACCGCGCGGCCCTTGATGGCGCGGCTGGCGTCGTCAGCCACCGCGAACAGCTCCTCGGTGAGCCAGGTCAGGTTGACGAAGCTCGCCAGGTCCGACTCCGCGATGGTGCGGCGGTGGGTGCGGAAGCGGAATCCTAGCTTGAGGTCCTCGTAGCAGAAACCCCGGCCGATCGGATGGACGTTGTCGTTCATGTCAGAAGATCGTGTAGGCGCCGTCGATGACGAAACTGTCGCCCGTATGGTAGCTGCTCGCGTCGCTCATCAGGTAGACCGCGATGCCGGCGAAGTCTTCCTTCTTCCCCCAGCGTCGCAGCGGGATGCGCGGCAGCACCGCGCCGGCGAACTTCTCGTCGCGCATCGCCCCGGCCGTCATGTCCGATTCGATCCAGCCCGGCAGGATGGAATTCGCGGTGACCTGGTGGCGCGCCATCTCCACGGCGAGCGCGCGGATCATGGTGAGCATGGCGCCCTTGCTGGCGGCATAGGAAGACGCGCGCGCCGCCCCGTGGATCGCCGCGCTGCTCGCCATGCCCACCAGCCGCCCGCCCGGCTTGCCTGCCTTGGCGCGCTCGGTCATGTGGCGCGCCGCCGCGCGCAGCGTGAAGAAAGCGCCGTCGAGATTCACCGAGAGCACGCGCTTCCATTCCTTCGTCGGCAGCTCAGCCATCGGCGAGCGCGCCTGGCTCACGCCGGCGTTGGCGAAGCACCCGTCGATGCGGCCCATGGCCTTCACGGCCTCGGCGAAGCTTGCTTCGACCTGCGCCTCGTCGGAGACGTCGCAGCGCTGCGCCAGCACGCGGCGGCCGTGCGCCTTGAGCTTCGCCTCGGCGGCCGCGTTCTTCGCCGCGTTCGATCCCCAGATCACCAGGTCGGCGCCGGCGGCGGCGAGGCCTTCGGCCATCCCCACGCCGATACCGCCGTTGCCGCCGGTGACCAGCGCCACCTTTCCCGTGAGATCGAAAACCTTCACTTCTTCTCGAAATGCGAACGCGCCTTGTTGAAGGCCTCGTGCATGTTCTTCCACGCCTGGTCGGCGCCCTTCATCATGTCTTCCCAGGCGCCGGCGGAGGCGCCCTGCAGCAACTTCAACTGGTACATCGCCTCATCGCGCCGGCTGTTGAGCGAATTGAGCTGCTTTTCGTACTCCGCCTTCATGCCGGTCTGGGCGGTCTGCGCCTTGGCTTCCCACTTTTTCGACTCGATGTTCCACTGGTCGAGCTGGCCTTTCAGTTTTTGCACGTACTCGTCGCGGTTGATCATGGCTTTGCTCCTTGCGGATTGAACTTCAGGACACCAACACCAGCGCCAAGGCGATGGCGCCGGGAACTGCCTGCACCCACAAAATTCTCCTGCTCACGCTGTAGGCGCCATACGCCCCGGCCACGATCACGCAGCCGAGGAAGAAAACCTTGATCTGCAGCCCCGCATTTCCGAGGTATAGGCCCCACACCAGACCGGCAACGAGAAAGCCGTTGTACAGGCCCTGGTTCGCGGCGAGCACCTTGGTCATCTCGGCATTCTCTGGCGTGTTGCGGAACACTTTGAGGCCGAGGGGCTTGGTCCACAGGAACATCTCCAGCACCAGGAAGTACAGGTGCAGCAGCGCCACCAGCCCCACCAGCACGTCGGCAAGCATCCTCATGCGCGTTCCCCCGGGTCAGGCGACATCTTCGCGCCGGACGCCCTCGCATTCAAGGACAAAATCCGGACCGAACACCTTGCCCGGGGTCTGGAAACCGGGCGTGAAATTCCCGGCGAGCACTCGCTTCACCGCCGCCAGCGCGCTGCGGGTGGTCCAGATGAGCCCCGCTTCCGGCCCGTGCAGGCGCGAGCTCGCCGTGCGACCCTGCTCATCGGCCACCTCGCCCCAGACGTGCGTGACCGTTTTCGCGCGCGCCTCGGCGTTTGGCCCGGGCCGCACGCCGAGCTTCAATAGCGCACGCAGCGGCGCGAAATGGAACAGCGGCCGCAGGGTCTTGAGGATCCCCATTTGCTTGCGCATCGCGGCCGGCAGCACGGTGTAGACCTCGATGTCGGGAATGCCAGTACTGTAGTAGGCGGTGAACACGTCGCCCCAGGTGAAGCGCATGCCTTCCTGTGGGCCCTGGCCGAAGTCGATGCTGCGCAGCTTGACGCGGCTTTCCGGCACCACCAGCTTGCCGCCCCGGCGCACGCGGTCGCCAAATGGCAGAAGCTCGATCATCGTGCGCTGCGTGCCGGGCGGCAGTCCCGAGCGCCCGACGCTGTGAAATGCGAGCGCGAGGCGCGTTGCCGAGGGCAGGCGGCGCTTCAGGTGGACCGCGAGGCAATCCGTCGGCACCACGTCGAAGCCCACCGCCGGCAGCAGCATGACCTTGCGCGCCTTGGCCTCGGCGTCGCGCGCGGCGAGCGCCTCGAACACCGGGATCTCGCCCGTGATGTCGAGGTAGTGCGCGCCGGCGCGCAGGCAGGCGTCGGCCATCGGCTTGGAGGTGAACTTGTAGGGACCCGCGCAATGCAGGACCAGAGGAACGCCGCCCAATGCGCGATCGAGTGCAGCGGCGTCGTCGAGCGCGCAAACGCGGAACTCCAGGCCAAGGCGCTTGGCCAGCGGCTCCAGCTTCGCCGGATCGCGCCCGGCGAGGATCGGCTTGAATCCCTGCGCCACGGCGAGCGCCGCCGCCGCCTCGCCGACGTAGCCGTTCGCGCCGTAGAGGAGGAAGCTCACGTCGCCGCCCCGGCCGGCGCGCGCGCCAGCTTGCCTGCAGCCAGGACCCAGGTCGCCACCAGCGCGTCGAGGGCGCAATAGAACGCGCCGGCCACGCCCGGCGGGTTGGTGGTCACCAGGCCCAGCACCGGCACTTCCCGCGCCCAGGTCCAGTTGCCCAGCCAGGTGCCGAGGAGCTCGAGCGCAAGCGAGAGGACGAAGGTGCTGGCATACAGGCGCCGCTGCGCCGGCATGGCGAGCGCGGCGCCGGCGAGCAGCACGCACAGCAGGATGCCGAAGGTGTCGAAACCTGCAAAGGCCGCCGCGAGGGAATAGACAGCGGCTGCACCGATGATCGCTCGCGCGACGGACTCGGTCATGCGATGCGCAAGCGACAGCCCGAGCATCAGCATCAATGCGTGGCCCGGCGGCACGTAGAGCGGGATGTTCTCCAGCCGGTAGGTGTACAGGCCCCAGCCGAGCGAGAGGAGCATCTCCCCGGCGGTGGCGATCACCACGCAGGCGATGAGCGCGCGCCGCTCCTGGGCGCCTTCGCGGCGCATCAGCCA
>JANMUO010000099.1:0-1786 GCA_031391655.1 Betaproteobacteria bacterium | reverse complement strand
GCCCAACGTCAGGTTATATTTGTGGGGGGCATCTTAAACATGCTGAGTTGGTTGTACAATTTGTTTAATTTAAGGTACGGGGTCTGGACCCCTACGTGCCTCTCACTTTTATCATCTATTTTACTATTTTCATCTCTTATCATGTACCGCTAAGCATATAGTTTAAGGTGCATTTATAATGGAATTCTTTATTATGCTTTATTTTGTTTTTTGTGTTTAGCCGAGCCGGGGATCCTGTTCCTCGACCGCATGAACCGCGACAACAACCTGAGCTACTGCGAGACCATCGAGGCCACCAACCCCTGCGCCGAGCAGCCGCTGCCCCCGTATGGCTGCTGCTGCCTCGGCTCGATCGACCTCACGCGCTTCGTGCGCGCCCCCTTTACCGAGGCGGCGTCGTTCGACACCGAAGGTTTCGGCAAGGTGGTCGAGGTCGCTGTGCGCATGCTGGATAACGTGCTGGAAGTGACTGCGTGGCCGTTGCCGGAGCAGCACCGCGAGGCGATGGCCAAGCGCCGCGTGGGACTCGGATTCACCGGGCTGGGCGATGCGCTGATCATGCTGCGCCTGCGCTACGACGCCCCCGAGGCGCGCGCCATGGCGGCGAAGATCTCCGCGGCCATGCGCGATGCGGCCTACCGCGCTTCAGTGGAGCTGGCGCAGGAGCGCGGGGCGTTTCCGCTGTTCAACGCCGACCTGTACCTCTCGGGCTCGAGCTTCGCCGCGCGCCTGCCCGAGGAGGTGAAGGACCTCGTGCGCCGCCACGGCATTCGCAATTCGCACCTGCTTTCCATCGCGCCCACCGGCACCATCAGCCTCGCTTTCGCCGACAACGCCTCCAACGGCATCGAGCCGCCGTTCTCCTGGACCTATACACGCAAGAAGCGCATGGCCGACGGCACGCTGCAGGAGTTCCCGGTGGAGGACCACGCCTGGCGGCGCTACAAGGCCGCGGGCGGCGACACAAACACCTTGCCGCCCTACTTCGTCACCGCGCTGGAACTGTCCGCGGCGGCGCACGAGCAGATGGTCGCGGCGGTGGCGCCCTACATCGACACCAGCATCTCCAAGACGGTGAACGTGCCGGAGGACTACCCCTACGGCGATTTCAAGGACCTGTACCTCGCCGCCTGGAAATCCGGCCTGAAGGGCCTCGCCACCTACCGGCCGAACAAGGTGCTGGGCTCGGTGCTGTCCGTCGACAAGGCGCCACAGGATTTCACCGAGGACGACGTCAACCGGCGCATCCGCATCAACAAGCTGCCCGAGCCGGTGCTCGCGAGCCTGCGCTGGCCCGGAAGGCCTGAGTTCGCCGCCGGCAATCTCTCCTGGACCTACATGGTGGAACACCCGCGCCACCATTTCGCGGTGTTTGTCGGCGAAGCGGAGAACGGCAACGCGCACGCCTTCGAAGTCTGGGTCAACGGCAGCGAGCAGCCGCGCGGCCTCGGTGCGGTAGCCAAGACGCTGTCCATGGACATGCGCGCCAACGACCCGGGCTGGCTGCGGCTCAAGCTCGACACGCTCGCAAAGACGACCGGCGACGACGGCTTTGACCTGCCCTTTCCGCCGCACGGCGAGGTGAAGCGCATGCCTTCGGTGGTTTCCGCGCTGGCGCAGCTGGTGCGCTGGCGCGTGGAGCAGCTGGGAGGGCTCTCGGGCGAGAGCCAGTCGGATGCCTTCGCCGCCAGCGTCACGCCGGTGATGGACGCGATGTTCAGCCTGAAGGAGCCCAAGACGGGCACCGACGGCACCATGTCGTGGTCGGTGGACGTGCACAACCCGC
>JANMUO010000074.1:0-5033 GCA_031391655.1 Betaproteobacteria bacterium | reverse complement strand
GAAGACATCGACCTCGCCGACGTTCAAGACCGCCGGATCGCCGGTGGCAGGCTCGACCAGGTGCAGCACCGCGAACAGCGAGTCGCCGTACTCCTCGATCTTGGGCCGCTGGTGGCCGTGGCGCGCGTCCTCGACCGCCAGCTCGTGCAGGTCGAACTCGTCCTGCATCTCGGCGAGTTCCGCGGCGTCGGCGTCGCGCAGCGCCACCCAGACGAAGCAGTCCGGGCGGCTGACATAGGCCTTGATCTCGCGCTTGGTGATTTCCGCGAGCTTCCTGCCGTCCTGGTAGGCGACGCAATTGACCAGCATTTGGCCGAATCGTAGCACTGTAAAATGTGCCGTTGAGGGGGATCACATGCCAGCCATCAGCCGCCGGGCGCAGAGCCTCGGCACCGAAAACGCCTTCGTCGTGCTCGCCGAGGTGAACGCGCTCGCGCGCCAGGGCAAGGACATCGTGAGCTTTTGCATCGGGCAGCCCGACTTCCCGGCGCCCGAGAACGTGCAGGAGGCGGCGATCCGCGCCATCAAGGGCGGCAAGCACGGCTACACGCCCTCGGCCGGGATTGACGAGTTGCGCGCGGCGGCGGCGAAGTACATGGCGGGGATGCGCGGCGGGATCCCGATCCGGCCCGAGGACGTGGTGGTTGGTGCGGGGGCCAAACCCTTCATCGCCTACGCCGTCCTCACCACCACCGACTACGGCGCGGGCGACGAGGTGATCTACCCCAACCCCGGCTTTCCCATCTACGAGTCGCAGATCGTCGCCAACGGGGCGAAGCCCGTGCCGATCCACCTCCACGAGGCGCGCGACTTCGCCTTCGACCCGGCGGAGCTGGAGCGCCTCATCACGCCGAAGACGAAGCTCCTGATCCTCAACTCGCCCCACAACCCCACGGGCGGGATGCTGGCGAAGAAGGACCTCGAGGCGATTGCAGCGGTCCTGCGCAAGCACCCGCAGGTGTGGGTATATGCAGACGAGATCTATTCGCGCCTTTGCTACGCCGGGGAGTTCGTGTCGATCGCTCAGTTGCCCGACATGGTCGAGCGCACCATCATCTCGGACGGGGCTTCCAAGACCTGGGCGATGACCGGTTGGCGCATTGGCTTCACCTCCAACCCGGTGCTCGCGCCGCATTTCACGCGCTGGATCACCAACACTGAGTCCTGCGCCTCGCAGATCTCGCAATGGGCGGCGGTGGAGGCGATCAACGGTCCGCAGGACGCGGCGGCGATGATGCGCAAGAGCTTCCTCGAGCGGCGCGACCTGATCGTCGGGCTGCTGAACAAGGTGCCGGGCGTGACCTGCCGCAACCCGGGCGGGGCGTTCTACGCCTGGCCGAACGTCACCGAAGCCTGCAAGCGGATCGGCGCCGCGGATTCGGAAGAGTTCCGCAAGCGCCTGTTGCACGAAGCCGGCGTGGCGGTGCTCGCCGACATCCACTTCGGCTCGCGCGTGCCGGGCGAAGGCCAGCACGTGCGGTTCTCCTACGCCGCCTCCAGGGCGCAGATCGAGGCGGGTGTGGCGCGCATGGCCGAGTTCATCCAGAAGAACGCGCGCAAGGTGGCATGACCCGCTGGAGACCCAGCGTCACCGTCGCGGCGGTGATCGAACGCGGCGGGAAGTTCCTCTTCGTGGAAGAGGAGGCCGGCGGCCGGCGCGTGCTCAACCAGCCCGCCGGCCACCTCGATCCGGGCGAGTCGCTCGTGCAGGCGGTGGTGCGCGAGACGCTGGAGGAAACCGCGCACCACATCACGCCCACGGCGCTGCTCGGCATCTACCGCTGGCGCTATGACAAGGAAGAGGACGTCACCTTCCTGCGCTTTGCCTTCCTCGGGCGCGTGGACGGGGTGGAGGCGGGCAGGAAGCTCGACAAGGAGATCATCGCCGCGGTGTGGCTGACGCCGGCTGAGCTTGCCGCCCGGCACGCCGAGCATCGCTCGCCCCTCGTGCAGCAGTGCGTGGACGACTGCCTCGCGGGACGGCGCTTTCCGCTCGACGCGCTGTCCAAGCCCTATGCCTGAAAAAGTCGTCGTCGGGATGTCCGGCGGGGTGGACTCGTCGGTGGCCGCGTTGATGCTCAAGCGCGCCGGGTATGAGGTCGTTGGCCTGTTCATGAAGAACTGGGAGGATGACGACAACGACGAGTACTGCTCGACGCGCGAAGACCTCGTTGACGCGGCCGCGGCGGCCGATGTCATCGGCGTGGAGCTCGAGGCGGTCAATTTCGCCGCCGAGTACCGCGAGCGCGTGTTCGCGAGTTTCCTCGCCGAGTACTCGGCCGGGCGCACGCCGAACCCGGACGTGCTGTGCAATGCCGAAATCAAGTTCAAGGCCTTCCTCGACCACGCCATGAAGCTTGGCGCGCGGAAGATCGCCACCGGGCACTATGCGCAGCTGCGCGAGGGTGACGGCAAGGTGGAGCTGCTGCGCGGCGCCGACGCGGGCAAGGACCAGAGCTACTTCCTGCACCGCCTTACGCAGGCCCAGCTCTCGCGCGTGATGTTCCCGATCGGGCACCTGAAGAAGACCGAGGTGCGCCGCATCGCCGAGGAAGCCGGCTTGCCGAACCACGCCAAGAAGGACTCCACCGGCATCTGCTTCATCGGCGAGCGGCCGTTTCGCGAGTTCCTGAACCGCTACCTGCCGAAGACGCCGGGACCCATGGTCACGCCGGCGGGCAAGCGCGTGGGCGAGCACATCGGCCTCGCTTTCTACACCATCGGGCAGAGGAAGGGAATCGGCCTGGGCGGCCGCAGTGACGCTGGGAACGAGCCCTGGTACGTGGCGCAAAAGCGCATGGCGGAGAATGAACTGGTGGTGGTGCAGGGCCACGACCACCCGCTGCTATTGCGCTCGTCCCTGCAGGGCCTGGATGCGAGCTGGGTGCTCGATGCACCCGCCGCCGGCACCGCGCACTCGGCCAAGACCCGCTACCGCCAGGCCGACTCGGCCTGCAAGGTCTCGCGCTCGGAAGGCGGCAAGGTCGACGTGGAGTTTTCCCAGCCGCACTGGGCAGTCACCCCAGGCCAGTCCGTCGTGCTCTACGACAACGAAGTCTGTCTGGGCGGCGCCGTAATCGCTTAATTAGGGACAGACCCTATTTTTCACGATGTGAAAAATAGGGTCTGTCCCTATTTTCACGCCGTCGGGACAGTGTCCGCGAACGCGGGGCGTTCCATCAGCTTGTCGTAGAGCCTGGCCAGGCCCTTGTACTCGGCGCGCCAGTCGATGGCGGCGGGTTTCCTGAAGCCGATCCAGCCCAGGCAGCAGCCGAGCGCGATGTCGGCAAGCGTGTAGCGGTCGCCCTGGCACCAGGGCTTGTCTGCCAGGTCTTGCTCCATCTGCGCGAGGCCGCGGCGCATGCGCGCCGCCTGCTTGGCGACCCAGGGCGCGCTTTGCTCCTTCGCGGGCCGCAGCGATTCGTAGCGGATGAGCAGGCCCGCATCCAGCACGCCGTCGGCGAGCGCTTCCCAGCGCCGCACCGCCACGCGCTCGCGGTTGTCCTCGGGGATCAGCCGCGCGATGGGCGAGGCGTTGTCGAGGAACTCGACGATGACGCGCGAATCGTAGAGCGCCGTGCCGTCGTCGAGCACCAGCGTGGGGATCTTGCCCAGCGGGTTGTGGGAATTGACGGGATTGTCCACCGGCTGCACGTCCACCCGCTCGATGTCGCACTCGATGCGCTTCTCGGTGAGCACGATCCGCACCTTGCGCGAGTACGGGCTGGCGGGGGCGGCGAGCAATTTCATCGTCATGGGGGCGCGGATTATATAATAGGGCCATGCCCTCTTCGCTTTCCGCGCTGTCACCCCTCGACGGCCGGTACGAAAAGTCCACCGATCCTCTCAGGCCGTTTTTCAGCGAAGCCGCCCTCATCCGCCACCGCGTGCTGGTGGAACTGGAGTGGCTGAAGGCGCTGGCCGCCGCGCGGCGCATCCGCGAACTCAAGCCCTTTTCCCGCCAGACCCTGGCCGCGCTTGACCGGCTGGTGGCGGGGTTCACGGAAAAAGACGCCACGCACATCAAGAACATCGAGGCCGAGACCAACCACGACGTCAAGGCGATCGAGTACTGGCTGAAGGGCAAGCTCGCGAGGAACTCGCAGGTGCAGCGTTCGCTCGAATTCATCCACTTTGCCTGCACCTCGGAGGACATCAACAACCTGTCCTACGCGTTGATGCTCGCGCAATCGCGCGACCGCGTCATGCTGCCGCGCCTGGACGCGCTGGTCGCCGCCCTGCGCGCGCTCGCGCGCCGGCACGCGTCGCGGCCGATGCTCTCGCGCACCCACGGCCAGCCCGCCTCGCCGACCACGCTGGGCAAGGAGATGGCCAATTTCGTAGCGCGGCTGAAGCGCGCGCGCGAATCGATCGAGCGCGTGGCGATCCTGGGAAAGATCAACGGCGCGGTGGGCAACTACAACGCGCACGCCGCCTCCTACCCGGGTTTTCCGTGGGAGGTGTTCTGCCGGCGCTTCGTCGAGCGCCTGGGCCTCGAGTTCAATCCCTACACCACGCAGATCGAGCCGCACGACTCCTATGCGGAGCTGTTCGACGCCTACGCGCGCGCCAACACCGTGCTGCTCGACCTCGATCGCGACCTGTGGGGCTACGTGTCGCTCGGCTACTTCCGCCAGAAGCCCAAGGCGGGCGAAGTGGGTTCCTCCACCATGCCGCACAAGGTGAACCCGATCGATTTCGAGAATTCCGAGGGCAATGTCGGCGTGGGCAATGCGATCCTCCGGCATCTCGCCGACAAGCTGCCGGTGTCGCGCTGGCAGCGCGACCTTTCGGACTCCACTGCGCTGCGCAACGCCGGCAACGCGCTGGGCCACACGCTCCTCGCCTATGACTCGTGCTTGCGCGGCCTGTCCAAGCTGGAAGCCGACCCTGCGCGCATGGCCGAGGACCTGGACGCCAACTGGGAAGTGCTCGCCGAGCCCGTGCAGCAGGTGATGCGCAAGCACGGCGTGCCCGAGGCCTACGAGAAGTTGAAGGCGCTCACGCGCGGCAAGCGGCTCGACCGCCAGCAG
>JANMUO010000044.1:0-9438 GCA_031391655.1 Betaproteobacteria bacterium | reverse complement strand
AGGACTTGGAGACTTCCTTCAATTCGGCCACCAGCTTGCCCGAGCGCTGCCCCGCGGAGAGCGAGAGCTTCACCGAGCCGATTCGCTCGCGCCGCGCCGCGCGCTCCTCGCGCAGGCGCTCCAGGCGCAGCACGCGGCCTTCGTTCCTCGTGCGCCGCGCCTCGACCCCCTTCCTGATCCAGGCTTCCTCCTCCTTCCAGAACTTGTCGAACTTCCTCTGTGCCGTGGCCTCGGAGGCGAGGTCGGCCGCCTTCACCGACTCGTAGGCGGAGTAATTCCCGGGGTAGGAACGCAGCATGCCGCGGTCCAGTTCCAGGATGCGCGTGCAGACGCGATCGAGGAACGCGCGGTCGTGGGTGACGACCATCGCCGCCTGCTGGCGCAGCAGCAGCGTCTCGAGCTGCTCGATGCCGGCGATGTCGAGGTGGTTGGTCGGCTCATCGAGCAGGAGCAGCTCGGGCTGCAGCGCGAAGGCCAAAGCGAGCGCCGCGCGCTTTTTCTCCCCGCCGGAGGCCGCCTCGGGCGAGAGCTCCTCGTCCAGGCCGAAGCGGTGAAGAAATTCGGTGAGCCGCGCCTCGACCTTCCAGCGCTCGCGCTCGTCGTGGATGGAGGGGATGTGTCCGCGCAGCAAGAGGCTTGCGCGCAGCGTGGGCGCATGCGGGAGCTTGGGTTCCTGCTCGACGAATGCGACTCGCGTGCTCTCGCTCTTGCGCAACTCGCCGTCATCCAGGGTCGCGGTGCCGGAGATGACCGAGAGGAGCGACGATTTCCCCGTCCCGTTCCTGCCAATCAACCCGATGCGCTCCCCCGACTCCATGGAGAACGCGGCGCGGTCGAGCAGCGGGAAATCGCCGTAGGCGAGCTGGCCGTCCAAGAGGGTGAGGAGGGGCACGGGGGCGCAAGTCTAATCGCCCCGGGGGGCGAGTCAACCGGCGTGCCGGGCGGGCGTTATGAATGCATGACAGAAGCGTTCCTTCCCTATCCCAAAACTGGGATAATCGCGTGAAGCCTGTTGCCTGGATAGACGATAGCCTCGACAGGTTGCGGGATTTTCCGGCAGACGCGATGAGCGATGCCGGTTACGCGCTTGAGCGCATCCAGCGTGGTGAGGAGCCCAAGGATTGGAGGCCCATGCCGTCAGTCGGACCGGGCGTGAACGAGATCCGGGTCCGCTCTGGAGGAGCTTTCAGGGTTATCTACGTGGCAAAGTTTGCAGAGGCGATCTACGTGCTCCACGCCTTCCAGAAGAAGTCGCGGAAGACCGACTGGGCGGATATCGAACTATCGCGAAGGCGTTATAGGGCAATGCTGATGATGAGGAGCCAACTGTGAGCGGAAAACTCAGGATCACCCGTAGCAGCGGCAACGTGTTCCGCGATATGGGGTTCAGCAAGCCGGAGGCCGAGAACCTCAGGCTGAGGTCAGAACTGATGATGCGTATTGACGCCTTCCATCGGGAGAGCGGCATGACGCAGGGCGCCGTTGCAAGGGTGCTGGGACTGACGCAGCCGCGCCTCAATGCGCTGCTGAAGGGCAAGCTAGACCAGTTCAGCCTGGACGCGCTGGTAAATATTGCAAGCCGCGCGGGTCTCAATGTCCGGCTGGTCGTGAAGAAGGCAGCCTGATTTAGCGCGGCGCGCCATCTATACCTAATTGGGTATAATAGGCCCATGCGCCGAAAAACGACCCCGCCCCCCGCGGCGCTCCCGCCCCACGGCGAGCGCGACCTCAAGCTCCAGCTCGCCGTCGAGGTGAACCGCGTCCTGCAGGGCCTGCACCTCACGCAGGAAGAGGCCGCCGAGCGCCTCAAAATCCTGCAACCGCACGTATCCGAACTGGCGCGCTACCGCCTGGAGCGCTTCTCGGTGGAGCGCCTGATCCAGTTCTTCGCGCTCCTGGGCAACGAAGTGGAAATCCGCATCCGCCGGGGCACCTCCCGCAGCCCGCGCGTCGCGCCGCGCCGCATCGTCGTCCGCTAGCCGGCCCCCATGCCCATCGTCACCAGCGCCTCCGGCGCCACCTTCTCATCCTGCCGCCGCTGGAGGTACTTCTTGTGGCGCCGCTGGGACGAGGAAAAGCCGGTGGCCAACTTCCTCATGCTGAACCCCAGCACCGCCGATGAGCACCAGCTCGACCCCTCCTGCAGTCGCGCGCGCGACTTTGCCGAGAGTTGGGGCTACGGCACGCTCATCGTCACCAACCTCTTTGCCTGGCGCGCCACCGACCCTGAGGCCATGAAGGCGGCCGAGAACCCGGTGGGCCGCAGCAACAACCAGGCGATCCTGCGCACCGCGCGCCAGTCCGCCATCGTGGTCTGCGCCTGGGGCAACCATGGAAGCCACAAGGACCGCGCGGCAACGGTGGTGGCGAACCTGCGCGGGGCAGGGGTGGCGCTGCACTTGCTCAAGATGACCGCGCAGGGCCAGCCCAACCACCCGCTCTACCTGAAGGCGGACCTCCTGCCGACGCTCTGGCCCTAGCTTTTGAGCACCGCGTCCAGGTGCTCGATGTCGTTCACCACGCGCCACTCGCGCGCGCCGGCGCCAACCACCCGTTTCTCCCACGACTCCAGCCGCCCCATGTAGCGCCGCGGATCGACGTTGTCGGTCTTCAGCTTCACCACGTTGACGGCGACGACGCGGATGTCCTTCAGGTCGATGGGAAAGTCGCGCACGGTGGCCTTGTCCAGCTCCTCCTGCATGTCCGAGAAGATCAGGATGGTCTTCCTGCCCGCCCCGGTCTCCTTGAGGAACATCGCGCCCTGGATCAGCCCGCCCGTGATGTCGGTGTACACGCTGCCGCGCGCGGTCTGCGTGAAGGCGCCGATCTGCTCGGCGAACTGGCGCTTTTGCGCGTTGGCCTGCGAGGGCCGGTTGTCGAAGGTGGCCTTGGAGATGATGTCCTTTTCGCTGAAGGAGCGGCTCTTCACGCGCGCCACGGCCAGCGAATCGCCCGGCTGCAGCGTGCCCAGGAGGTAGTTCACGATCAACTGCGCCTTGCCGATCTCCTCGGCATAGGTCCCGGAGGTATCCACCAGCATGTACACCGCCTGCGAGTGGCTGCGCGGATCGCCGCAGCCGGCCGCGAGCGCGACCAGCGACAGGACAAACGTGCGGCGCTTCATGAGCGTTCTCCCGCCTCGAACCCCGCCACGTTGACGCGGCCCTTGGGCTTGGCCTCGCGCCCGTTCTGCACCAGCCTCTCGATCAGCAGCGGCACCACGATCACGATGTCGTAGAGCGTGGCCAGCACCCGCGCGAGCTGCCGGATGATGTTCCCCAGCAGCCGCAGGAACACCGCCAGGGCGCGTGTGAGGATCACCAGCGCCGCCCCGCCCACGGTGCGCGCCGAGATGATGAACGACTCCAGCGGGATCGCCACGAAGGCGAGCGCAAAGGGCAGGATGAAGCCGAGCAGCATCTGGCCGATGGTGGGGATGCGCGCGAGCCAGGTGTCCGGCGCGGCCGCCGCCTGCGAGGCGGCGAGGGACTGCAGCAGCGCCTGCTTGTCCGCGATCAGCATGTCGCGCATCAAGGCAAGGGCCGCCTCGATGCCCGCCAGCGTGACCAGCAGCACGAAGGCGATCCACAGCATGCGCGTGCGCATCTGGTCCGGGAGCGAGTGGATCTTCGGGAAGAGGTGCGTGATCCTCAGCGTCTCCATGAGGAACAGCCCCATGGTCGCCTCCACGAAGATGATCACCAGCGCGGCCACTTCGGAGGTGCGCAGTGAGGCCGTGAGGTAATCCCCGGCGCCCACCATCTCCGACATCGGCAGCGCGATCAGCTTGAAGTTGATCAGCGCGCCGCCGGCGGCCACCGCCAGGACGAGCGTGGCGATGAAGAACTGCGTCAGCGCCGACACCGTCAGGGCGTGCTCCGCCCGGTCGGACTTCTTCACGATCTGCTCGAAGCGCTCCATCTGCCCGTCGATGGACGCCGCGCGGTCGGCGAGGCTGGTCATCTTGCGGTCGGCCTGGGCGAGGGTCTTGTCCAGGGACCGCCAGAAGGGCATGAAGCCGTCGAGGATCTTGTGACGGGTTTCGTAGGCGCGGCGGTACTCGACGAGCGTCTTCTCGTGGATCACCTTGATGGAGCGGTTGATCTCCTCGAGGACCTTCACCACCAGCTCGTTGCCGTTGGACTTGACCTTGGCCACGGCGCCGACGGCCTCCACCCAGTCGGGCGGGGGCGGGGGGACTTCGCCGCACTGCTTGTAGTCTTCCTCGACGCGCGTGATCTCGTCCAGGAGGCGGCGCTGCAGGGCGGGGTAGCCCTCGAGGTCGCGCTTGACCAGCAGCGCCACGCGCTCGAACTCGCGCCCGATCTGCTGCTCGGCCTCGTCGCGGCCGTGGGCCAGGAGGACCTGCTTGTTCCTCTCGCGCATTTCGCGCGCGGCGGCGAGCAGCCAGCGTGAGCCCATGCGCAACGGCCCGCCGGCCAGCAGGCCCACGGCGCGCAACAGCTCGTGCACCGGTTTGCGTGCCGCATAGAGGAACGGCATCGCCACCAGGAACCACACCAGCGCGGAGAGCGCTGCATTGCCAGGCCAGATCACCCAGAACGGAGAATCCGCCATAGGGCACTCCTTAATAGAGTTGCCCCCTACACACCCATTTTAAGCGATGCGGTTGCGCGACTTCCGGAACAATTACTCAATCGCGAGCAATTCGACCTCAAATATTAGGGTGGCATTTGGCGGAATCACCCCGCCCGCGCCGCGCGCACCGTAGCCAAGCGCCGGCGGGATGGTGAGCACGCGTGTGCCGCCCACCTTCATGCCCTGCACGCCCTCGTCCCAGCCCTTGATCACCTGGCCCCCGCCGAGCGGAAATTCGAAGGGGTCGCCGCGGTCCTTGCTCGAATCGAACTTCTTGCCGCGCTCCCCGCCGTAGAACAGCCACCCGGTGTAATGGACGGAGACGCCGTCCCCGGCCTTGGCCGCATCGCCGTTGCCGACGACTTTGTCGTCGATGATCAGTCCGCTTGCAGTCGTCGTCGCCATTTTTTCTCCAATCAGATGCCCAACCGCTCCACGGCCAGGTACTTCTTTCGGTATTCCTCGAAGGGCAGCGTGTCCGCGCCTTCGACCTGCTTTTGCTTTTCGAGGGACTCCTGCGCGAGGCGCGCGAAGCGCTCCTCCTCGGCCTTGGGGAATTCCTGCGCCATCAGCACAGCCCGGTGCTTGCGCGAGAGTTCGCGGGTGAAATCGGTGTAGGAACCGCCGTGGGTGCGCAGCATCTCCGCGATCACGTGCGCCGAGGGTGCGAGCGTCCGATCGCGCAGCACCGCGGCCTGCTGGGCATGTGCCTCGCGATAGGCAAAGCCCCCGAGGGCCGCATCCACCGCCGCCGCCACCGGCTCGCATTCGGCAAGAAGCCTATGTGCCCACGGAGCGATGCCCATGTCGCCGGGAAAGCACCCCAGCACGAGGCCCGGTTCGCGCCCGCGCGCCGCCACCGTCTCCTGGTTGCGCGCTTCGCAGGCGATGTCCTCCGGCGTGTCCGGCGGGCTGTCCGAGAGCAGGCAGTGCAGCAGGAACACATCGAGGAACCGCATCACCGGCAGCGTGATCCCGGCCGGCGCGAAGGGATCGAGGTCCATCAGGCGCACTTCGACGTACTCCACGCCGCGCTCGCGCATCGCGTGCAGCGGCCGCTCGCCGGGCTTGATGCGCCGCTTGGGGCGGATCTTGCCGTAGAACTCGTTCTCGATCTGCAGGAGCGTCGTGGACATCTGGCGGTAGGTTTCCGGCCCATCCCCGGTTTTTCCCGGCTCGCGGATGCCGATCTTCTCGTAGGGCGGATAGACCTGCGTGAGTCCCTGCTGCAGCGTCTTGCCGTAGGACTGCAGGTCGTTGCAGCTCACCACCAGGGACGATTGCGCGTCGCTCTGGTAGCCCAGGCGCCCCATGCGCAACGACGTGGCATAGGGAAGGTGCATGGTGCCGGGACGAAGTTCCTTGAGCGGGTGCGGCCGCCCGGCGACGAAGCTCGAGCACACCGCGGGAGAAGCACCGAAGAGCAGGAACAGGAGCCAGCCGTGGCGGCGGAAGTTGCGGATGAGCGAAAAGTACTCGGCGTTGGCGAGGCCCGGCATCGACCAGTTGTAGTGGATGCCGGAAATGGTTTGCATGCGCCGGCCGTATCGCCAGGATAGCCCGTTGCGGTAGACGGTCTTTGCGCGCCCGACATTCGACGATCCGTAGTGCCCGATGGGAATCCCGTCCTCGGCGGGCAGCCCGCAGGGCATGCTGCCCGCCCACATCAGCTCCTCGCCGATGGCGCGGTAGACGAACTGGTGGATAAGGATCAATTCGTCGAGGCAGGCCTCGGCGCTCGGGTGCACGCCGGTGATGAGCTCGAGCTGCGACTCGCTGAAATCGGTGGTGACGTGCGGGTGGGTGAGGGCCGAGCCGAGCGCGGCGGCATGCGGCGTCAGCGCCAGCGCTCCGTTCGGTAGCACACGCAGCGACTCCTTTTCGATGCCGCGGCGCATTCCCTTGAGCGCTGCGTGGTCAATCGAACGAAGTTTTTCCTCAAATACCCCCATAGTCCAAAGGTAGCAGACCGCTTGATTCCCAGGAATCAGCCCAAAAATAGACCCACATGAACTTCTGGAACTGGAAGCAAGACGCCCTCGAAGGCGGTGAGCCCCCTGCCGCGAAACCCGCCCGGCGCGGCCGCTCCACATCGCTGGCCGTGCGCCCGATCCCCGCGGACGCGCTGATCCTCATCCCGATGCGCAACGCCGTGCTCTTTCCCGGCGTGATCTCCCCGGTGGCAGTGGGGAGGAGCTCTTCCATCGCCGCGGCGAACGAAGCGGTGCGCCAGTTGCGCAAGGTGGGATTCGTCCTGCAGCGCGATCCCAGGATCGAGACCATCGGCGCCGACGACCTGTACTGGGTCGGCACGGCGGGCGAGATCGTGCGCTACGTGCCCTCAAGCGAAGGCCCGCACCACCTCGCGGTGCAGGGCGAGCAGCGCTTTCGCATCACGGAATTCCTCGATGGCTGGCCGTTCCTCGTGGCGCGCGTGGTGTATGTGCCCGAGGCCACCGAAGGCGGGGAGAAGGTGGAGGCGAGGTTCCTGCAATTGAGGACCCAGTCCGCCGAAGCCATCAAGCTCCTGCCGCACGTGCCCGATGAGCTCGGCGCGGCGGTGCAGGGCATCGAATCGGCCGGCCAGCTCGCCGACATGGTGGCCAACCTGCTCGACGTGCCGAGCGAGGAAAAGCAGCAGATCCTCGAGGCCTTCGACCTGGAGAAGCGCCTGGACAAGGTGCTCGAGCACCTCGGCGCGCGCGTGGGCGTGCTGCGCCTCTCGAAGGAGATCGGCGACAAGACCAAGAAGGAATTCGACGAACGCCAGCGCGAGCACGTGCTGCGCGAGCAGATGCGCCAGATCCAGAAGGAGCTGGGCGAGGGCGAGGACACGGCCGCGGAACTCGACGACCTGAAGAAGGCGCTCGGGGACGCGGGCATGCCCGGGGACACCCTCAAGCACGCGATGAAGGAATTCAAGCGCCTCGCGCGCATGGGCGAGGGCTCGGGTGAGGCGTCGATGCTGCGCGCCTGGCTGGAACTGATGGCCGAGCTGCCCTGGAAGGCCGAGCCGCAGCAGGCGATGGACATCGCCGAGGCGAGGAAGGTGCTCGACGATGACCACTTCGGCCTCGACAAGATCAAGCGCCGCATCCTCGAGTACCTGGCGGTGCGAAAGCTCAACCCCGAGGGCAAGAGCCCGATCCTTTGCTTCGTCGGACCGCCGGGCGTCGGCAAGACGTCGCTTGGCCAGTCGATCGCCAAGGCCACGGGACGCAAGTTCCAGCGCGTGGCGCTGGGCGGCCTGCACGACGAGGCGGAAATCCGCGGCCACCGGCGCACCTACATCGGCGCGCTGCCGGGCAACGTCATCCAGGCGGTGAAGCGCGCCGAGACGCGCTCGGGCGTGCTGATGCTCGATGAGATCGACAAGCTGGGCATGGGCGGCTTCCACGGCGACCCGTCCTCGGCGCTTCTCGAAGTGCTCGACCCGGAGCAGAACGCGAAATTCCGCGACAACTACCTGGGCGTGGACTTCGACCTCTCGCGGGTGCTGTTCATCGCCACCGGGAACCAGCTCGACACCATCCCGGGCCCCTTGCGCGACCGCATGGAGATCATCCAGCTCCCCGGCTACACCGAGGAGGAAAAGGTGCAGATCGCGCGCAAGTACCTGGTGAAGAAGCAGCTCGAGGCCAACGGCCTCACGTCGGAACAGGTATCGCTGAGCGACGCGGCCCTGCACGACATCATCTCCGGCTACACGCGCGAGGCGGGCGTGCGCAACCTCGAGCGCGAGATCGGCTCGGTGATGCGCAACGTCGCGATGCGCATCGCGGAAAAGAAGGCCGAGAACGTGGCGGTGGACGCGGGCGACCTGCACGGCATCCTCGGCGCGCGGAAGTTCGAGAACGAGGTCGCCTTGCGCACCGCGATGCCGGGCGTGGCCACGGGCCTCGCCTGGACGCCGGTGGGCGGGGATATCCTGTTCATCGAGGCCTCCAAGGTGCCGGGCACGGGCAAGCTCATCCTCACCGGGCAGTTGGGCGACGTGATGAAGGAGTCCGCGCAGGCGGCGCTCACGCTCGCCAAGACCCGCAGCGGCGATTCGCTGGAGAAGACCGACATCCACGTGCACGTGCCGGCGGGGGCGACCCCGAAGGACGGTCCGAGCGCCGGGGTGGCGATGTACCTCGCGTTGACCTCGCTCATGCAGGACAAGCCGATCCGTGCGGACGTGGCCATGACCGGCGAGATCTCGCTGCGCGGGCTCGTGCTGCCGATCGGCGGCGTGAAAGAAAAGACGCTGGCCGCGCTGCGCGCCGGCATCACCACCATCATGCTGCCCAAGAGGAACGAGAAGGACCTGGAGGACGTCCCGGCCGAGGCGCGTGCAAAGCTGAACTTCGTCTTCCTCGAGAAGGTCGAAGACGCGGTCAAGACCGCGATTCTTTAAATTAGGGACAGACCCTATTTATCGCATTGTGATAAATAGGGTCTGTCCCTATTTTTCGCCCTACAGCCAGCCCGATTTCCTGAAGCGGTAGAAGAGGTAGGAGTCGATGGCGGCCATCACGGCGATGGTCGCGGGGTAGCCCCAGGCCCACTTGAGTTCGGGCATGTGCTCGAAGTTCATGCCGTAGACGCCAGCGATCATGGTGGGCACCGCCACCAGGGCGGCGTAGGCCGTGAGGCGCTTGGTGTTCTCGCTCTCCCCGATGGTGATCATGGCGAGGTTCACCTGGATGGCGGTGGTCACCGTGTCGCGCAGGGTGTCGATCGACTGGTTGAGCCGGAAGAGGTGGTCGTAGACGTCGCGGAAGTAATCGCCCAGCCCGGCGCAGACCTGCGGCACGCGCCCGCCGTACAGGCGCCCGGAGGCCTCCACCAGCGGCG
>JANMUO010000395.1:0-2894 GCA_031391655.1 Betaproteobacteria bacterium | reverse complement strand
GCGTTGCAATGCGGTCGAGGAACCAGCGGTCGTGCGAGATGACCAGCACGCTGCCGGCGAACTCCAGCAGCGCCTCTTCCAGCGCGCGCAGGGTTTCCACGTCCAGGTCGTTGGACGGCTCGTCCAGCAGCAGCACGTTGGCGCCCGACACCAGCATCTTCGCGAGGTGCAGCCGCCCGCGCTCGCCGCCCGAGAGCTGGCCGACCAGCTTCTGCTGGTCAGCGCCGCGGAAATTGAAGCGCGCGAGATAGGACCGCGAAGGCATGGTGAATTTGCCCACCGTGATGTTGTCCTGCCCGCCCGAAATGTCCTCGAACACCGACTTGTCGCCCTGCAAGGCTTCGCGCGACTGGTCCACGTGCGCAAGCTTGACCGTCTTGCCGATGGCGATCTTCCCCGAGTCGGGCTTCTCCTTGCCGGTGAGCATGCGGAACAGCGTGGACTTGCCGGCGCCGTTGGGGCCGATGATGCCGACGATGGCCCCCGGCGGCACGTTGAAGGACACCTTGTCCAGCAGCAGCCGGTCGCCGTAGCCCTTGGAGACATCCTTGAACTCGATGACTTCGTTGCCGAGGCGCTCGGCCACCGGAATGAAGATCTCCTGCGTTTCGTTCCTCTGCTGGTGCTCGTGCTGCGAGAGCTCTTCGAACCTCGCGAGGCGCGCCTTGGACTTCACCTGCCGGCCCTTGGGGTTCTGCCGCACCCACTCCAGCTCCGCCTTCATGCTCTTCAGGCGCGCGTGTTCCTGGCTCTGCTCGACTTCGAGGCGCTTTTCCTTCTGCTCCAGCCACGAGGAGTAGTTGCCCTCCCAGGGGATGCCGCGCCCGCGATCCAGTTCCAGGATCCAGCCGGCGGCGTTATCGAGGAAGTAACGGTCGTGGGTCACCGCGACCACAGTGCCGGGAAAGCGCTGCAGGAACTGCTCCAGCCACTCCACGCTCTCGGCATCGAGGTGGTTGGTCGGCTCATCGAGCAGCAGCAGGTCGGGTTTGGACAAGAGGAGCCGGCACAAGGCCACGCGGCGCTTCTCCCCGCCGGAGAGTACGCCGACTTTCGCATCCCAGGGCGGCAGGCGCAGCGCATCGGCGGCGATCTCGAGTTCCTGGCGGCCGCCGCCGGCATTGACGACCGACTCCAGCTTCGCCTGCTCGGCGGCGAGCTTGTCGAAGTCGGCGTCGGGCTCCGCATAGGCGGCGTACACCTCGTCCAGGCGCTTCTTCGCCGCGCCGAGTTCGCCCTGGCTCTCCTCCACGATCTCGCGCACGGTCCTCGCCGCGTCCAGCACTGGCTCCTGCGGCAGGAAGCCCACCTTGATGTTGGGCATGCGCACGACTTCGCCTTCGTAGTTGGTGTCCTCGCCCGCCATGATCTTGAGCAGGCTCGACTTGCCCGAGCCGTTCAGGCCGAGCACGCCGATCTTGGCGCCGGGAAAGAAGTTGAGCGAGATGTTCTTCAGGATTTCGCGCTTCGGGGGCACGATCTTCTGCACCCGCCGCATGGTGTAGACGTACTGGGCCATCAGGAATCCTTGTCCAGAGCGCGCCACACCCGCTCCGGGGTGAGCGGCATGTCGATTTCCTTCACTCCCAGCGCGTCGATCACCGCGTTGACGATCGCTGGCGTGGCGCCGTGGCAGCCGGCTTCGCCCGCGCCCTTGGCGCCCAGCGGATTCATCGCCGTCGGCACCGACTCGTCGAAGCGCGTCTGCATGTCCGGCATCTGGTCCGCACGCGGCATGGCGTAGTCCATGAACGAACCGGTAAGCAGTTGCCCGGTTTCGTCGTACACCGAGTGCTCGAACAGCGCCTGGCCCAGGCCCTGCGCCATGCCGCCGTGCACCTGGGATTCGGCAGTGAGCGGATTGATCACGCGGCCGATGTCGTCCACCGCGCTGTGCCGCGCGACGCGCACTTCGCCGGTGGCGGGATCCACTTCCACTTCAGCAACCTGGCAGCCGTTCGGCCAGGTCTGGCCTTTCACCGTGCCCGTGTGCTCGCACACGATGCGCCGTCCGGGCTGCCTGCCCGCCAGCTCGAACAGGCCGATGCTGCGGTCGGTGCCGGCGATGCGAAAACGTCCCGCCACGTACTCCAGGTCTGCCGTGGCTGCCTCCAGCGCCTGCGCGGCGAGCGGCCGGGCCACTTCGATGAGCGCCAGCGCGCCGCCCAGTGCCGCGCTGCCCCCGACCTGCAAGCCGCGCGAGCCGCCGGCGCCACCGCCAGAGGGCAGCAGGTCGCTGTCGCCCTGCACGACGCGGATCTTCTGCGGATCGATGCCAAGCTTCTCCGCCACGACCTGCGCGTACGAGGTCCACAGCCCCTGCCCGATCGACTGCGTGCCGGAGTCCACTTCCACCGTGCCGTCGGCAGCCGCGATCATGCGCACGGTCTCGGTGAGCCTGGCGCTGCCGGTAATCTCGACGTAGCAGGCCAGGCCGCGCCCGTAGCGCAGGCCGCGCGCAGCGGCCGCCGCCTTGCGCGCCGCGAATCCGGCCCAGTCGCTCGCGGCCATGGCGCCGCGCAGAACCTTCGCGAAATCGCCGCAATCGTAGGTGTGACCCGCCGGATTGGCGTAGGGCATTTGCGCCGCCGTCACCATGTTCTTCAGGCGCAGCTCGATCGGGTCCGCGGCGAGCTCCATGGCGGCGCGCTCCACCAGGCGCTCGAGCAGGTAGCCCATCTCGGGCCGACCGGCGCCGCGGTAGGCATCCACCGGCGCAGTATTGGTGAACAGCATCTTCACTTCATGGTCGAGCACCGGGATGGCGTAGACGCCGGTCGGCGCCCGCGCCCCGGACATCGCCGGCACCGCGGCGCCGAAGCTGGAAATGTAGGCGCCGATGTTGGCCAGCGTGCGGATGCGCAGCGCCGTGAACCGGTGCCCGGCGTCGAGCG
>JANMUO010000364.1:0-13608 GCA_031391655.1 Betaproteobacteria bacterium | reverse complement strand
CGCGGCGCTGCCCGGCTCGGGTGAACAGGCGAGCGGTATATGGCCTTCACCGGCGAAGAGTCCCGAAGTCGCATCCAGGCCGATCCACCCCGCGCCCGGCAGGTACACCTCGCACCAAGCGTGCAAGTCGGTGAAATCCGCTTCCGGCCCCGAGGGGCCGTCCAGGGACTTCACGTCGGCCTTGAGCTGGATCAGGTAGCCGGAGACGAAGCGCGACGCGAGCCCGAGGTGCCGCAGGATCTGCACCAGCAGCCAGCCCGTGTCGCGGCAGGAGCCGCTGGCGGACTTGAGCGTCTCCTCTGGCGTCTGCACGCCGGGCTCCATGCGGATCAGGTAGCGGATGTCCTTGGACAACTGCATGTTGAGGTCGACGAGGAAATCCACCGACTTGCGCGGCTCGCGCGGGATCTCGGCGAGGTAGGCCTTGAGCAGCGGCGTCGGCGGCGCCTTGACGAGGTAGGGCGCGAGCTCGTGCAATTGCGCCTCGTCGTACTTGAACGGGATCTTGTCGGCGCTGGGCTCGAGGAAGAAGTCGAACGGGTTGATGACCGACATCTCGGCCACGAGGTCCACTTCGACGCGGAACTCCTTCGTCTTGTCCGGGAACACCAGGCGCGCGAGCCAGTTGGACTGCGGGTCCTGCTGCCAGTTGACGAAGTGCTTCTCGGGCGCGACCTTTAGCGAATAGGCGTGGATCGGCGTGCGCGCGTGCGGCGCGGGGCGCAGCCGCACGACCTGCGGCGAGAGCGCCACCGGCCGGTCGTAGCGGTAGTGCGTGACATGGTTGAGGGCGACGTGGATGCTCATTGGGTTTGCACCTGCGATTTCGCCTGCATGGTTTCCGCCCCGCCGCCGGTGCGCACGCCGCGGATGGGGCAGGCGTCGCTGTAGTCCGCCCCGATTGCCACCTTGACGTGGCTCTCGCCCACCGGCGTGTTGTGGGCGATGTCGAAACTCCTCCACCGGTCCACTACCCAGGCTTCGGCCCAGGCATGCGGTTCGACCCGCAGCGGCGCCTTGGACATGCAGGCGTAGCCCGAGACATAGCGCGCGGGAATGCCGAGCAGGCGGCACGAGGCGATGAAGGCATGCGCCTGCGCCTCGGGGCCCGCCTCGGGCAGCTTCTTTTGCACCGCCGCGGCCAGCTCGCGCAGGCCGGAGAGCGTGCCGGCGCGGCGGCGAAAGCCCTCGGCGAACGCGGCGAGCTTCTCGTCGGCGCGCGTGAGCGCGGTGATGCGCAGGAAAAGGAGCGGGGAGAGCGTGACGCCGGTGAAGTCCGAGGGCTCGTCCACCGTGGGAGCAGTCTCGATGAGGCCCGCCGCCCGGATGCGGATCTCGGAGAACGGCTTGTCGAGTGTCAGCACATGCAGCACGTTGCCGTATCCATCGCTGGTTTGCACGGGCTGGCCCGGCGACTCCAGTTTCCACTCCAGCACCTTCTGGCGCGCGGTGTCGCGCGGCGTGAGCCGCAGGTACTGCGTGGAAAAGCGCACCGGCGAGTCATAGGTGTAGCGCGTGTCCTGCACGAGGTTGAGCTTCATACCGCCCCCAGGTAGGCCTTCTGGATGCGCAGGCCAAGCTCGCCCATGTCGTTGAGGCAGTCGGTGAGGTACTCGTGCACGCCGCCCTGGAAGATCTCCTCGATGTCGGCGTGCGTGAGGCGCGCATGCAGTTCGTAGGCAAGGCGCTTGGCGGCCTGGTCGTTCTGCCCGTCGATGCGGTCCATGGACTCCTTGATCTGGTCGAAGCAGGCGGCAAGCGAGCGCGGCATGCGCCGCTCCAGGATCAGCAGCTTCGCCACCTGGATCGGGTAGATCTGGTCGCGATAGAGCTGCCGATAGGTTTCGAAGGAGGACACCGACCGCAGGATCGCCGCCCACTGGTAGTAGTCGAGCGCGCCGCCCACGTCCTGCACCGAGGGGAGCATGACGTGGTACTTGACGTCCAGGATGCGCGCGGTGTTGTCGGCGCGCTCGAGGAACGTCCCCAGGCGCGAGAAGTTGAACGCCTCGCCGCGCACGATGGTCCCGTAGGTGACACCGCGATACAGGTGGTTGCGGTCCTTCACCCAGTCGAAGAACTGGGCCGCGCCGGCACCGGTCACGCGCGAGGGCTTCATGCCGCGCACTTCCAGCCACGTCGCGTTGAGCGTCTCCCACATCTCCGAGGTGATCTGCCAGCGAACCGCGTGCGCGTTCTCGCGCGCGCCCTTGAGGCAGGAATAGATGGACGACGGATTCTTCTCGTCCAGCGCGAGGAACTGGATCAGCGAGGCGAGCGCGAGCTTGTCGTGGCGCTCGAAGAACGTCTCCTCGGTGCCGGTGATCGAAAGCGGCGCGAGCAGGTTCTGCTCCTGGACGTCCTTGGTGCCGAACATCACCAGGTTCGAGGTTACCCCGAGGATGCGCGCCATGTTCTCGGCGCGCTCCATCTGGCGGCTCATCCAGTAGATCCGGTCGGCGACGCGCGAGAGCATCAGTCCACCACCCAGGTGTCCTTCGTCCCGCCGCCCTGGGACGAATTCACCACCAGCGAGCCTTCCTTGAGAGCCACCCGGGTGAGGCCGCCGGGCACCAGCTTCACGTCCTTGCCGCACAGGAGGTAGGGCCGCAGGTCGACGTGGCGCTGGGCGACGCCTTTCTCGACGAAGGTCGGGCAGGTCGAGAGCGACAGCGTGGGCTGCGCGATGTAGTTCGAGGGATTGGCCTGGATGCGTTTCCTGAAGGCCTCGATCTCGGTCTTGGTCGAGGAAGGCCCGATCAGCATGCCGTAGCCGCCGGAGCCCTGCACTTCCTTCACCACCAACTCCGGGAGCCTGTCCATCACGAGCGCCAGATCCTCGGACTTCTTGCATTGCCAGGTCGGCACGTTCGGCAGGACCGGCTCCTCGCCGAGGTAGAAGCGGATCATGTCCGGCACGTAGGGATAGGTCGACTTGTCGTCCGCCACGCCGGTGCCGATGGCGTTGGCGAGGCCCACGTTGCCCGCCCGGTACACCGAGAGCAGCCCCGGCACGCCGAGCAGCGAATCGGCACGGAAGGCGAGCGGGTCGAGGAACGCATCGTCCAGGCGCCGGTACACCACGTCCACGCGCTGGCTGCCGGCAGTCGTGCGCATGTAGAGAAAGCCGTCCTTCACGAAGAGATCCATGCCCTCGACCAGCTCCACGCCCATCTGCTGCGCGAGGAAAGCATGCTCGAAATAGGCGCTGTTGTGCTGGCCAGGCGTGAGCACCGCGACCACGGGGTCGCGCACGCGGGCCGGCGCGGCCTGGCGCAGCGTATCGAGCAGCAGGCCCGGGTAGTGCTCCACCGGGTGCACATGCTGGCGGGAGAACAGCTCGGGGAAGAGCCGCATCATCATCTTGCGGTTCTCGAGCATGTAGGACACGCCCGAAGGCGTGCGCAGGTTGTCCTCGAGCACGTAGTACTGGCCGTCGTCGTGCCGGATGAGGTCGATGCCGGCGACATGCGAATAGATTTCGTTGGGCAGGTCCAGGCCCAGCATCGCCACCTGGTAGGCGTCGTTGGTGAGGACCTGCTCGGCGGGGATCACGCCCGCCTTGAGGATCTCCTGCCCGTGATAGATGTCGTGCAGGAAGCGGTTGAGCGCCGTCACGCGCTGCTTCAGGCCGCGCGACAGCGCCAGCCATTCATCCTGCGGGATGACGCGCGGGATAGTGTCGAAGGGAATCAGCCGCTCGGCGCCCGCCTCGTCTCCGTAGACCGCAAACGTGATGCCGACGCGGTGGAACAGCAGGTCCGCTTCGCGGCGCTTCTCGGCCACCCGCTCCGTCGGGGTGTCGGCCAGCCACTCAGCGAGGGCGCGAAAATGCGCGCGGACTTCGCCGCTCTCGGCACGCATCTCATCGTAGTGGCGGCGTTCCATCCCTTGGTTCCCGGCAGAGGCTCGAAGCAACCCGCATGCCCAGGCAAACAGGGCCGCGCGGTCAACGGCTTAGGTTAGCGCGGGGCTGGCCCGCGCACCAGAGCGGAGCGTCGGAGCGTCGGCTCCGCTAGTTGCCGGACTCGGGCGTCGGGGCGGCGGCCGCGGTCCCGTCCTCTGACTCTACGCGGGAGGCCGCGCGCCGGTACGCCGAAGGCGGGATGCCGACCTGGTTGAGGAAAAAACGCGTGAAATTGCTCTGCGCCGAGAACCCCAGTTCCGCCGAAACGTCGGCGATCCGCGTGCGGCCGGTGGAGAGCTTGGAAATGGCGCTTTCCACGCACAGCATGTCGAGGTAGGAGCGCGGCGAGCGCCCGGTGCAGACCTGGAAAAGGTCGTAGAACCGGGAGCGCGACAGGCCCACCTGGCTGGCGAGGTCGTCGATGTTGACGTCCTTGTTCGGCCGGGCGCGCAGGAGCGCCAGCGCCTTGCGGATGCGGGTGTCGGCAAAGCGTGACCCGCGCCAGAGCGACGCGCCCGCGCGCTTGCGCGCCGCGTAGGTCTCCACCACCGAGAGCATCAGCTCCTGCAACATGAACTCCAGGCGCTCGGGCGACAGGAACTGGTCGTTCAGCGCCTCGATGGCCAGCGCATCGGCCAGCTGGCGGATGCGCGGCGTGATGGTCTCGTGCGCGCGCGGGAACATGCTGCCGCCGGCTTCGTCGAAGGCGGCGGGAAAGCTCGCTTGCAGCCACGCGGTCGAGGGGTGGAACGCGATCACGCGTCCCGGCGCGCCACTGGCGCTGCCCAGGGTTTGCGTGGGTTCAGCGGGATTGGCGAACAGCGCGTCCTCGCGGGTCAGCGGATACGGGGCGCCGGCGATGGAATACGTACTGTCGGCGCCATCGTGCTTGAGCAGGATCAGGGGCTCGGCGTGGGCTTTCGGTTCCCCGGGTACGGAGGCGTCGGCGAGCACGACACGGCCGAAGCGTCCTTCGAAGATGCGAATGGGTTTGGCCACGGACGCTAGGATAACGGCCAGACCCGCGGCGCGCTAGTCCCGCGCAGGAACAAATTATCGAAAAAACAGATAGCTGAAACGAATTCTTGCGCCTAGTAGGCGAGCCAGCGCGGGCGCTTGGCAGAGATCACCTTGGTATTCACCCCGACCCAGTTCAGCCCCCCGAACAGGCGCCCGTGTTCGATTTTCACGCAGCGGTCCATGACCGACTCCAGCCCGGCGGCGCGCGCCCTGGCGGCCGCCTCCGCGTTCGTCACCCCGAGTTGCTGCCAGAGCACCTTCGCACCGATGGCGATGGCGTCGTCGCAGATGGGCAGGATGTCCCCGGTTTTGCGGAAGCAATCCACCAGGTCCACCTTGCCCGGGATGTCGCGCAGCGACGGGTAGCATTTCTGCCCCAGCACCTCGGGGTAGCGCGGGTTGACCGGGATCACGGTGTAACCATGCTCCTGCATGTACTTGGCGGCGAAATAGCTCGGCCGGAACCAGTCCGCCGACAGCCCGACCACCGCGATGGTTCGGTTCTGCGAAAGGATGCGGCGCAGCGTGTTGATGTCGTCCATTGTCCCGATACTATAATCGACCGACTGGACGACGAAACTTCCGGAGGTTTCCCATGTATGTCGAAGAGCGCATGTATCTCCTGCAGGTCGGCAAGGCACCGGAGTACTTCAAGCACTACGAGGAACTGGGCATGAAGATCCAGTTGCGGCACCTGCCGAACCTCGTGGGCTACTACGTCACCGAGGTCGGCATGCAGAACCTGGTGACGCACATGTGGGCCTACGACGACCTCAACCAGCGGGAGAAGATGCGTGCTTCGATGCAGGCGGACCCGGACTGGCAGGCCTACCTGCCGCGCATCCGCCCGCTGATCGTCACGCAGGACACCAAGATCCACAAATGCGCGCCGTTCTTCGTGGAGCGCCTCAAGAAGATGCTGGCCGCCGTCAAGTGAGCCTCCATCCCCAGGTCGTGCAGCTGCTCGAACGCGCGGCCAAGTCGCCGCTGCCGCTGCTCTACGAGGTGCCCGCCCACATCGCGCGGCGCGTCTATCGCGACACGCGCGCCGCGCTGTCGCCCAAGGCGCCCGACGTCGCCGACACGCGCCTCCTGGTCGTGCCCGGCCCCGTGGCCCTGCGCGCCTACCGGCCTGCGGGAACGAAGCCGGAAGAAACGCTGCCGGCGCTGGTGTACTTCCACGGCGGCGGCTGGGTGATCGGCGATCTCGACACGCACGACGTGCTCTGCCGGCAACTCGCCAATGGCGCGCGCTGCGCGGTGTACTCGGTGGACTACCGCATGGGGCCGGAGCACCCGTTTCCCGCGGCGGTGGAGGATTGCATTGCCGCGACGAAATTCGTCGCCGGCCGCCACCCGCAGGTCGCGGTGGGCGGCGACAGCGCGGGCGGCAACCTCGCCACCGTCGTTGCGCTGCACGCGCGCAATGCCGGCGGCCCGCCGCTCGCCTACCAGCTTCTCATCTATCCCGCGACCGACCAGCGCGGCGGGCATCCCTCGGTGACGCGCAACGGCGAGGGATATTTGCTGACGAAGAAGTCCATGGAATATTTCCAGGCGCAGTACCTGCCGCGGCGCGAGGACCTCACGGACTGGCGCGCCTCGCCGTTGCTGGCGAAGACGCTGGCCGGCCTGCCGCCCGCCTACCTCATCACCGCGGGCTACGACCCGCTGCTCGACGAAGGCTGCGAGTATGCCCAGCGCATGGCGAGGGAGGGCGTAGCGGTGGACTATCGCGAGTACCCCGACATGGTGCACGGCTTCATCCTCATGGGCGGTGTGCTCGACACGGCGAACTCGGCGGTGACCGAATGCTGCGTGAAACTACGCCACGCCTTTGCGGGGGTAACGGCATGAAACCTGACCTGCGCACGCGCCACGGCGGGCGCATCCTCGCAGACGCGCTGGTCGGCCACGGCGTGAAGATGGCGTTCGGCGTGCCCGGCGAGAGTTACCTCCCGGTGCTCGACGGCTTTCACGATGTCGCCGACAAGCTGAAGTTCATCGTCTGCCGCCAGGAAGGCGGCGCCTCCTACATGGCGGAGGCCTACGGCAAGCTCACCGGGCAGCCGGGCGTGCTGTTCGTAACGCGCGGCCCCGGCGCCACCAACGGCGCGGTCGGCGTGCACACGGGATTCCAGGACTCCACGCCGATGGTGGTGTTCGTCGGCCAGGTAGGCAACGACTTCGTCGAGCGCGAAGCGTTCCAGGAGATCGACTACCGGCGCATGTACGGTCCGATGACCAAGTGGGTGGCGCAGATCGACCGCACCGAGCGCATCCCGGAGTACGTCAGCCACGCCTTCCACACGGCGATGGCGGGGCGGCCCGGCCCGGTGCTTCTGGCGCTGCCCGAAGACATGCTGTTCGCCCAGGCAGCGGTGGCGGACGTGCCGCAATACAAGACCGTGCGCCCCGCGCCTTCCGCGGGCGACTTGCGTGAAATGCAGAAGCTGCTGCAGGGCGCGGAGAAGCCATTCGTCATCATCGGTGGCGGCGGCTGGGACCGCGCGAGCTGCGACGGCCTGCGCGCCTGGCTCGAAGCCGCGCAACTGCCGGCGGGCACGTCATTTCGTTGCCAGGACCTGCTCGAAAACCGCAGCGCGAGTTTTGCGGGCGACGTCGGCATCGGCATCAACCCCAAGCTCGCGCAGCGCGTGCGCGAGGCGGACGTGGTGCTCGCCATCGGCGCACGCCTGGGCGAGATGACCACCGGCGGGTATTCGCTTTTCCAGGTCCCGGTGCCGAGCCAGACGCTGATCCACGTGCACGGTGGGGCGGAGGAGTTGGGGCGTGTGTACCGCGCGTCGCTGCCGATCAACGCCGGCATGGCGCAATTCGTCGAGTGCCTGGCGCCGGTAAAGCTGGACGGCGCGAAGTGGGCGGCGCGCACGAAGCTCGCGCGCGAGGAGTACCTGGCGTGGAGCCAGCCGCTGCCGATCCCCGGCAAGCTGCAGTACGCGGACATCGTGCAGTGGCTGTCCAACAATCTGCCCGAGGACACCATCGTGTGCGGCGGCGCAGGAAATTTCTCCGGCTGGGTGCATCGGTTCTTCCGCTACAAGGGATTCCGCACGCAACTGGGCTCGACCAACGGTTCGATGGGCTGCGGGCTGCCGGCCGCGGTGGCGGCGAAGCTAGCGGCGCCGAATCGCACGGTGGTGGCGATCACCGGCGACGGGGATTTCCTCATGAACGGCCAGGAACTTGCCACTGCGGCCCAGTATGGGGCGGCGATCATCGTCCTGGTGGTGAACAACGGCATGTACGGCACCATCCGCATGCACCAGGAGCGCGAGTATCCCGGGCGCGTGTCGGGGACGGAGCTCAAGAACCCGGACTTCACCGCCTATGCGCGCGCCTTTGGCGGGCACGGCGAGCTGGTGGAGACCACCGATCAGTTCGCGCCGGCTTTCGAGCGTGCGCGCGCCTCGGGCAAGCCCTCGCTGATCGAACTGAGGATCGACCCGGACGCCATCACCACCAGCAGCACCCTGTCGGGAATCCGCAAGCAGGCGCTCGAGCGCGGCAAATAATCAGGTCGTGGCGACGAAGGCCGGGTCGTCCTGGTGCGAGCGCTCGAACTTGAGGAACTCGTAGTAGCCGCAGCGCGAGCCGTAGGGATAGCCGCGGCAAGTATGCGGCCGCGATTCGTAGACCGTGCAGCTGCGGGACTGGCGGTCGAGGAACATGCACACCGAGGTGAAATGCTCGTCCTCGCGGTGCCTCAGGATGCGCACCTTGTCTTCCCGCTCGAGCTTCGTGTAGCGCTCTTCCGCCACTGCCTCGCTCACGCCGAAATGCCGCGCCAGGCGCCCGATGTCCGCCTTGGAGACCTCGATCTGCGGGTAGCTGCAGCAGTAGGCGGGACACTTCGAGCAGTCGTAGGCGGGCTTGGTCATGTGCGGGGCGATCCGGAAAAATAAGCGCGCATGTTAACCCTTTTCCCTTGCGGCTTCGTTACATCCTGTGAGTGCCGCGCGTACACTTGGCCGGGTGGAGGCCCTGGACGAACAGTTGATGCTCGCCTACCGGCAGGGCGATGCCGGGGCCTTCGAGGCGCTCTACGCGCGGCACAAGGGACCGTTGTTCCGCTTCGTGCTGCGCTCCGTGAAGGAGCGCGCGCTGGCGGAGGAGCTCTACCAGGAGATCTGGATGCGGGCAATCGAAGCGCGCGGCCGCTACTCCGTCCAGGGGAAGTTCACCACCTGGCTCTACACCATCGCACACCACCGCATCACCGACCACTGGCGCAAGCGCGGGCTGCAGCTGGTGGACCTCGCCGACGCGGACGCCGTGGCGCACCGCTCGTTCGAGCCCGAACCGCGCGCCGAAGGCCGGCAGGACCTGCAGCGCCTTGCTGCGGCGCTGGCGGGGCTGCCCGAACTGCAGCGCGAGACGTTCCTCCTGCACGAAGAGGCTGGCATGACGCTGGCGGAAATCGCAGCAGCTACCGGCGCGACCGAAGAAGCCGCGAAGAGCCGGCTGCGCTATGCGCTCGCAAGGCTGCGCAAGGCGATGGGCGATGGCTGAGACCGAACGCGACGAGAAGGTATCGGCGGGCTACCGCGCGCTTGGCAGCGAGGAGCCGCCAAGCGGGCTCGACGATGCAATCCTCGCGGCCTCTCGCCGGAGTCCAACACGCTGGCGCGTTCCGCTTTCGGTCGCCGCGGTGCTGGTGCTCGCCGTCGGTGTGACGCTGCGCATGCTGCCCCAGCAGCCGGACGCCGAATCCATTGCGCTGGCGCCGCAAGTGATCGAGACGCCGCGGCCTGCCTCGGCACCGCCCGTCAAGCCAAAGGAGGAAGCGAAGCTTGCAGCGCGCGCCGCTCCAGCATCCGAACCGGCAGCTGCGTTGGCGGGCGCCGCGGCCGAGAACCGGGTGCGCTCCGAGGTGGCAAAACCGGCCGCAGCCATGGCCGACAGCGCGAGGCGCGACGAGGTCGGACGGCGGCTGGCAAAATCATCGCTCGACCCGGAGACCTGGCTCAAGCGCATTGACGAGCTGCGCAAGGAGGGGCGCCAGCGCGAGGCCGATGAGAGCCTCGCGGAATTCAAGAAGCGCTACCCGGACTACAAGATTCCCGAAGCCCTGCGCTAGCGCCAGTTGCGCACGTAAGTTTCCACCGGCGTCGCGCCGCCCCGGTTTAGCGCGTTCCAGTTCTTGTCCCACAGCCGGTGCGCTTCCGCGGGCTGGCCCGAAGCCTGCGCGCCGAGCATCGCGGTGAGCAGGAGGTAGCGAGCCCATTCGACCTCCATCTTGCGCTCGTCCTCCAGCCTGGCGCGGGCGCGCGCGAGCATGGCCTTCGCGTCGCGCCCGGCGATCGCGCGGTAGATCGCGAAGCGCTCGCGCACCTCCGCGGAGGCGCGAGACAGGGGGCAGCCCAGCCAGCGCGGCTCGGCCCACAGCTCCTGGCGCTGCGCCGGCGCGAGGTTGGAAAGCGTGTGCGTCGCGGCCAGGTGCAGGTTGTCGAGCGCCTGCCGGCCGGGCTTCGAGCCGCAAAGAGCGCCGGGCAGCTTGAGGGCGAGGGTCGGAAAAGGCGCATTGCGGTCCGCCGGCGAGCCCTTTCCCGTCAGCAGCCGGTAGGTGTCGAGCGCCGCCTGCAGCTCGAGGATGCGCCCGGTATTGCCGCCCGCGTGGTCGACCGAAAGAAAGGCCGGCTCGAACCCCGCCAGCATCTCGTTGACCGGGAGCGGCGCACCGGCCAGGCCGAGGATCGCGTTCGCCCCCTCTTGCGCGAAGCGCGCCCGGGTCGCCTCGAGCTGCACGTACGGGTAATAGTCGGAGTTCACCGGCGAGCCGAACTGGGCGAGCAGCGGGGCGATCTGGCGCTTGCTGCCGACGCGGCGCGCGAGCAGGTGCTCGCGGCGCGTGATGCCGATCTTCGCCAGCTCGGCGAGAAAGCCGGCTTCTGCGGCGGGAAATTCCCCGGGCAGGGCCACGCGGCCTTCGCGCACCGCCACCACGGCCAGGTCGCCGGCACTGATCTGGTAGACGTCGTAGTCGGAAAATGCCGTGTCCATCGCGGCGAACATCGACCCGAGCAGCCGGTCGTTCAGCTCGTAGAAGTGCAGCCATTGCACGAACACGCCGCCCGGCGCCAGGTAGCGCGCGGTGTCGCGGTAGAACTCGCGGGTGAAAAGGCCCGCCACGCCATTGACCCAGGGATTGGAGGGTTCGGAAACGATGACGTCGTAGCGGCGACCATGGCGCGCGAAATAGCTTTTGGCGTCCTCGAAGAACACCCCGGCACGGCGGTCCTTGAACAGCCGGTCCACGCGCGGGTGGAACGCATGGGCGCCCACGGCCATCGCTGGTTCGATCTCGATGGTGTGCACTTCCCGCGGTGCGGAGTGCGATAGCAGGATTTCCGCCGTCAGTCCCGAACCGATGCCGATGTTGGCGACGCTGCGCGCCTCCGGTTTCACCAGCAGCGGCAGTGCGCCGATGAGCGTCATCGTGTACTCGTCCTCGGTCCGGGGGCGGGCCGCGTCCATCTCGATGGCGGCGTCGGGCTTGCCGTTGGTAGAGATGATGCGCGTGCCGAGCGGCGTCGCGCTTACCGCCACCGAAGCGGTCTTGCCGTCGCGGTAGTAAATGATGCGGTTGTCCGTGGGCCCGGTCCTGCCGTAGCGGAATACGCCGGAGGAAAGGCGGTCGGGCGGCAGCACGTCGGCGCGCGCGGCGAGCGCGGCGGCGAGCAGGCCGGCGACCAGCGAGACATAGGCGTAGGCGCGGCGCCGCTGCGACAGCGACCAGCGCAGCAGCCAGGCGCCGAGCAGAATGTCCAGCGCTGCGCCGGCCACCAGCGCGAGCTTCACGCCAGCCTCCGGCAGCAGCAGGTGCACCGCCAGCAGCACGCCGGCGATGGCGCCCAGCGTGTTGGCGGCGTAGACCTGGCCGATGGCGCGCTCGCCGCGGCCGCCGCGCATCAGCACGTGTGTGAACAGCGGCAGCGTCATGCCGGCGAGGAAGGTGGCGGGCAGCATGACGGCAAAGGCAATGGCGTGGCTGAACAGCGTGAACGGGACGTAGGCAGCCGAGCTGCGCTGCAGGATGCCCAGCGCCCAGCTCATCCACTCGAAGCTCTGGTGATAGACGAAAAGGGTGCCGAGGGCGGCGAACCCCATCGCCACTTGCACCACGCCGGAAAAGCGCACCGGGTCGGCGATGCGGTCGATGCGCTTGCGGATCCACAGGCCGCCGAGAGCGAGTCCGGTGATGAACGCCGAGAGCATCAGCTCGAAGGCCTGGAACGACGAGCCGAGCACCAGCGAGAGCATGCGCACCCACGTGATCTCGTAGATGAACGACGCCGCGCCCGTGACGAAGGCGCCGGCGAGGAACAGGCGCACGATCGGCGGACTGGCGGCGAGCGCGCCCGCGGCGGACGCCGCAAGCGGCGCGAGCGGTTCGGCACCGCGGGACATCCACAGCACTGCCGCGGCCAGCAGGAGGTTGAGGACGCCCGCAAGTTGCATGGTGCCCGGCATCCCCACCCAGCCCAGCAGCCAGAACGCAGCGGCGAGCGCGCCCGCCGCGGCCCCGATCGAGTTGGTGAAGTACAGCATCGCGAGATGATGGCCGCCAGCGGGGCGGCCGGCGTCGTCGACGGGATGGCGGCGGATCACTGCACCGCTCATCAGCGGGAAGGTCATGCCGAGCAGCACGGTCTGCGGCACGATGAGCAACGCGCACAACGCGTACTTGTAGGCCTCCACCGCCAGCGGCGAGCCAAGCGCCGGAATCGCGTGCGCGAGCGCCGCTTCGGTGAGCAGCACGTATGCCGGGTGAAAGGCGAGCGCGGCGACCCCGATCAGCGCCTCGATCCAGCCGTAGGCAGCGAGCAGATTGCGGCCCGGCTTGCCCCAGCGGCTGGCCAGCCAGGCGCCCAGCGCCATGCCGCCCATGAAGGCCGCCAGCACGAAGGACTGGGCGAAGGCCGCCGAGCCGAGGAACAGCTTGAGGTAGTGCGACCAGATGGACTGGTAGACCAGGCCGGTGAAGCCGGAAATGGCGAACAGCGCGAACAACGCGCGCGCGGCAGTTCTCACCACGATTGCCTCCCTGGTCCGGGGTCGGGCCCCGGTTTTTCTAGTGGTGCAGGATCTTCGACAGGAACAATTGTGCCCGTTCGGATCGCGGCGTGCCGAAGAACTCGTCCTTCTTCGCATCCTCCACGATGCGGCCGGTGTCCATGAAGATCACGCGGTGCGCCACCTTGCGCGCGAACCCCATCTCGTGGGTCACCACCATCATGGTCATGCCTTCCTTCGCCAGTTCCACCATCACGTCGAGCACTTCGTTGATCATCTCCGGGTCGAGCGCCGAGGTCGGCTCGACGAACAGCAAGGCGATCGGGTCCATGCACAGGGCGCGGGCGATCGCCACGCGCTGCTGCTGCCCGCCGGAGAGCTGGCCGGGGTACTTGTCCTTGTGTGCGGAAAGGCCCACGCGCTCGAGGAGCTTGAGCCCCTTGTCGAGCGCCGCTTCCTTCGAGCGGCCGAGCACCTTGACCTGCGCGAGCGTCAGGTTCTCCGTCACCGACATGTGAGGGAACAGCTCGAAGTTCTGGAACACCATGCCGTTGCGCTCCCGCAGCTTGGTCAGATCGGTCTTCGGGTCGCCGACCGGGACGCCGTCGACGGTGATCCCGCCTTTCTGGAACGGCTCGAGCGCG
>JANMUO010000083.1:0-10376 GCA_031391655.1 Betaproteobacteria bacterium | reverse complement strand
CGGCCAAGGCAATGCAAAGCTCCGCCACCCACTGACGCTGCTGCGTATCGCCTATGGCCTCCCCGACTAGCCGCCTTAGGCCTCAATGACCACCATGGAAAAAATCTCACCCCAGTCCCTGATGACCCTCGAGGCCTACGCGCGCGAACGCAACGCGTTCCGCGCGCGGGTCATCGAGCACAAGAAGCGCCGCACCGTCCACGTCGGCGAGCACGTCACGCTGATCTTCGAGGACGAGCTGACCATCCGCTACCAGATCCAGGAGATGCTGCGCATCGAGCGCATCTTCGAGGAGGCCGGCATCGAGGGCGAACTGGAGGCTTACAACCCGCTGGTCCCCGACGGCAGCAACCTTAAGGCCACCATGATGATCGAGTACCCCGACGTCGTGGAGCGCCAGCGCAACCTGGCGCAGTTGAAGGGCGTCGAAGACCGAGTGTGGGTGCAGGTGGCGGGCGCCGCCCGCGTCTACGCCATTGCCGACGAGGACCTGGAGCGGGAAAACGACGAAAAGACGTCGGCAGTGCATTTCCTGCGTTTCGAACTCGACTCACCCATGCGCGCGGCGCTCGCCGGCGGCGCGGGCCTGGCGGTCGGTGTCGACCATCCCCACTACCAGGCGAGCGTTGCGACGGCACCCGAGGTGCGCAGCGCCCTCGCTGCGGACCTCGCCTGAAGCCGGTCGCGCGGCGCCTTGCCGCGCTGATGCTGCTTGCCTGCTCGGCGGGTGGCTGGGCGCAGCCCAAGTCGGATTGGGAGCGTGAGGACGAGAAGCGTAACTGGAAGGAGATCGAGGTGGCGTTGCCGCGCGCGCCGCAGCGGGAAGACCGCCTGCCGTTCTTCGGGGGTTCCGGCCAGGACATGCGCTTTTTCGTCGATCGCCCTTCGATCTCGACCGGCGCCGATGGCGTGGTGCGCTTCAGCCTGATCGCGGTGAGTCCCGAGGGGGCCGAGAACGTCAGTGTCGAGGGCGTGCGCTGCAGGAGCGGCGAGTACAAGACCTACGCCATCGGGCGCGCGGACGGCACCTGGTCGCGGCGCGAGGGCAACTGGCGGCGCGGGATGCAGCGCTGGCAACAGGCGCTGCGCGCGGAGTTCTTCTGTCCCCAGGGCGTGCCGATTGCGACCGCAGCGGAGGGCGTGGACGCCCTCAGGCGCGGCGGACACCCCCACAAGGGGCACACCAGCCGCGACTAGGCGGCGCTACAGCAGCACCAGGTTGTCGCGGTGGATCAGCTCGGGCTGGTCGACGTAGCCCAGGATGGCTTCGATTTCGCTCGAGGGCCGGCGCATGATGAGCCGCGCTTCGGCGGCCGAGTAGTTGGCCAGGCCGCGCGCGATCTCCACGCCCGCCGGGCTATCGCAGCCGACCACCGCGCCGCGCTCGAATTCCCCGCTCACCGCCGTCACGCCGATCGGCAGCAGGCTCTTGCCGTCGCGCATCAGCGCGCGCGCGGCGCCCGCGTCCAGCGCAAGCCGGCCGGCGACCGTGACGTGGTCGGCAAGCCACTGCTTGCGCGCCGCCAGGGGCGTCGTCTGCGCGAGCAACAGGGTGCCGATGCGCTCGCCCTGCGCCAGCCGCACCAGCACCTCCGGCTCGTGGCCGGAGGCGATCACCGTATGCGCGCCGCTACGCGCGGCGCGCTTGGCGGCCAGCACCTTGGTGAGCATGCCGCCGCGCGCGAGGTTCGAGCCGGCGCCGCCGGCCACGGCCTCCAGGCGCGCCTCGCCGGCGACCGCCTCTTCGATCAGCTTCGCCCCCGGCGTGAGCCTGGGATCGGCGTCATACAGCCCGGCCTGGTCGGTGAGGATCACCAGGGCATCGGCCTCCACCAGGTTGGTCACCAGGGCGGCGAGGGTGTCGTTGTCGCCCACCTTGATTTCATCGGTCACCACCGTGTCGTTCTCGTTGATCACGGGGATCACGCCCAGTCCAAGAAGGGTCAGCAGCGTGGAGCGCGCATTGAGGTAGCGCTGCCGGTCCGCCATGTCGGCGTGCGTCAGCAGGATCTGGGCGGTGGCGATGCCGTGCTTGCGAAAGCAGGTCTCGTAGCACTGCACGAGCCCCATCTGCCCCACTGCCGCCGCCGCCTGCAGCTCGTTCAGGGCGTGCGGGCGTACGCTCCAGCCCAGGCGCTGCAGTCCCTCGGCGATCGCGCCGGAGGACACCAGCACGCAGCGCTTGCCGAGCGCGCGCAGCTGCGCGATCTGCGCCGCCCAGCGCCCGATCGCCGCCACGTCCAAGCCCCGGCCACCGTTGGTGACGAGCGAGCTGCCGACCTTGACGATCAGCGTCTGCGCGGCGGCGAGCCGGGTGCCCATCTGCGTCATGCTGCCCGCCGCGTGCGCGGCGCTTTCGCCGCGCGTGAGATCGCCTGGTAGGCCGCATTGCACAGCTCGCGGCAGCCGGCGCCGGTGAGCGCGCTCACCTTGAACCAGGGGCGCTTCCAGCGCAGTGCGCGCACCAGAGCGGCGATGCGCGCATCGGCATCCTCCACCGCGTCGATCTTGTTGAACACCAGCCAGCGCGGCTTGCGGTACAGCGCCTCGTCGTATTTCTTCAACTCCTGCGCCAGCGCGCGCGCGTCCTTCGCCGGGTTGGCGTCGGGGTCGGGTGGCGCGATGTCCACCACGTGCAGCAGCAGGCGCGTGCGCGACAGGTGCCGCAGGAACTGGTGGCCCAGCCCCGCGCCCTCGGCGGCGCCCTCGATCAGCCCGGGAATGTCGGCGATGACGAAGCTCGCGCTGTCGGCGATGCGCACCACGCCGAGCGATGGATTGAGGGTGGTGAAGGGGTAGTCCGCCACTTTCGGGCGCGCGCTGGACACTGCGCGCACCAGGGTCGACTTGCCCGCATTGGGCAGTCCGAGCAGCCCCACGTCGGCCAGCACGCGCAGCTCGAGGGCGAGCAGGCGGCTTTCCCCGGGCAGACCGCGGGTGAATTGGCGCGGCGCGCGGTTCACGCTGGATTTGAAATGCAGGTTGCCCAGGCCGCCCTGGCCGCCCTTGGCGAGCAGCGCGCGCTCGCCGTCGCGCGCGAGGTCGGCGATCGGGTCGCCGCTCCCGGCGTCGCGCACGATGGTGCCCACCGGCACCCGCAATTCGATGTCGCGGCCGCCGCGGCCGTACTTGTCCGCGCCGCGCCCGCCGTCGCCGCTCTCGGCTCTGTGGATTCGCGCGAAGCGGTAGTCGATCAGTGTGTTGATGTTGCGGTCGGCCACCGCCCAAACGCTGCCGCCGCGCCCGCCGTCGCCGCCGCTCGGCCCGCCGCGCGGCACGTACTTCTCGCGCCGGAACGCGGCGCTGCCGTCGCCGCCCTTGCCGGCGTGCACCTCGATCTTGGCTTCGTCGATGAATTTCATGGCCTGGAAATGAAAAAGCCCTACCGCGAGCGATAGGGCTTTCGCGGGAGCGGGCGCGGCTATGCCGGCACGACGCTCACGGTTTTCCGGTTGGCGGCGCCCTTCACCGCGAACAGCACCGTGCCCGCCACCTTGGCGAACAGCGTGTGGTCGCGGCCCATGCCGACATTGCTGCCCGGATGCACCTTGGTGCCGCGCTGCCGGATGATGATCTGGCCGGGATTGACCTGTTCCCCGCCGTAGGTCTTCACGCCAAGGCGCTTGGCTTTCGAATCCCGCCCGTTGCGCGAGCTGCCGCCCGCTTTCTTGTGTGCCATGTTCTCAGCTCCCCGTTCAGGCGCCGCCGACGATGTCGTCGATGCGCACTTCGGTGTAGTTCTGGCGATGTCCCTGCGTCTTCTGGAAATGCTTGCGGCGGCGCATCTTGAAGATGCGGATCTTGTCGCCGCGTCCGTGCGCGAGCACGGTTGCCTTGACGAGGGCACCCGCGACCAAAGGCGCGCCGACGCGCACGGCGTCGCCTTCGCCCACGGCCAGCACTTCTTCGAACGACACCGCGGCACCGACATCCGCGGCGAGCGACTCGACGCGCAACTGCTCGCCGGACTTGACCCGGTATTGCTTGCCACCGGTCTTGATGATTGCGTACATGGGAAACCCGCTGCCAAAGTGATCGGTAAAGACTTGGAATTATAGGAGATTTCGCCAGCGCCCGTCAAAGACTTGTATGCTACGCGTCGCGCCCCCGCCGCGTACGCCATGTCAGCCCTGCCCGCGACCACCACCGCCAGCGCCATATTCGCCCCCGTCGCCGCCGACATGCAGCAGGTGGACGCGCTGATCCGCCTGCGCCTGGCCTCCGACGTGGTCCTGGTGCGCCAGGTGGCCGAGTACATCGTGGCGGGTGGCGGCAAGCGCCTGCGCCCGGCGCTCGTGCTGCTGTCGGCGGGAGCGGTGGGCTTTCGCGGCCAGGCGCGGCTGGAGCTCGCCGCGGTCGTGGAGTTCATCCACACCGCGACCCTGCTGCACGACGACGTGGTGGACGAATCGCAGCTGCGGCGGGGGCGCCGCACCGCCAACGCGGCGTTCGGCAACGCCGCCTCCGTTTTGGTGGGCGATTTCCTCTACTCCCGCGCCTTCCAGATGATGGTCGGGCTGGACAGCATGAGAGTCATGCGCGTGCTGGCGGATGCCACCAATACCATCGCCGAAGGCGAAGTGCTGCAACTGATGAACTGCCACGACCCGGACGTGGACGAGGCGCGCTACCTCGACGTGGTGCGCAGGAAGACCGCCAAGCTGTTCGAGGCGGCCGCGCGCCTGGGAGCAGTCCTCGGCGGCGCCGCGCCCGACGTGGAAGAGGGGCTGGCAGCCTACGGCATGCACCTGGGCACCGCCTTCCAGGTAATCGACGACGTGCTCGATTACTCCGGCGAGGCCGCGGAAACCGGCAAGAGCCTGGGGGACGACTTCGCCGAGGGCAAGCCGACCCTGCCGCTGATCCGCGCCATGCAGGCGGCGGGTCCGCGCGAGCGGGAACTCGTGCGCCGCGCGATCGTGGACGGCGGGCGCGAAGGCTTTGCGCCGGTGCTGGCGGTGATCAGGGCGAGCGGGGCGCTGGAGTACGCGCGCGAGGCTGCGAGGCGGGAGGCGGAGGTGGCGGCGCTCGCCATCCGCGGCCTTGTGCCGTCTGCCTGCCGGGATTCTTTGCTAGAATTGGCGTCCTTTTCAGTGACGCGCCGCAACTAGTTTTCCTGCACGTCGGGGTGTAGCTCAGCCTGGTAGAGTACTGCGTTCGGGACGCAGGTGTCGCTGGTTCGAATCCAGTCACCCCGACCAATCCTGTCCACCGGAATTTCCTAGAATAGCGCATGGGACGCCTGATCCTGCTCGCGCTTGCCGTGCTGGTCCTGGTTTGGCTGGTGCGGCGCGCGCTGCGCACGCGCAACAAGCCGCCGCCGCCGGTAGCGGACCTGGTCAGCTGCGCGCATTGCGGCGTGCTGCTGCCGCGCGCCGAGGCGCGCGCCGCGCCGGGCGATGAAAGCGCGCAATACTGCAGCGAGGAGCACGCGCGGCTCGGGCCGCGGGGCCCCTGATGCCGACGCTGGCCGCCAGCCCGCTGTTCGCGCGCGAGGACCGACCGCCCGAGTCCTACTGGATCTCGCTGCAGTACTTCAACCTGTACCGCATCGTGATCGCGATGGTGTTCTTCATCGCCTCCTACTTCGCGTACGAGCCGGTGAACTTCGGCGCGCACGACCTGCGCCTGTTCCGCGCCGTGTGCATCGGCTACCTCGCCCTGGGCATCGGCCTGCAGTTCGTCATGCGCTCGGTGCGCGAGCGCTTCAACCTGCAGCTCTCGGCGCACGCGCTGCTCGACGTGATCACCATTCCGCTGCTGATGTACGCGAGCGGCGGCATGCGCAGCGGCCTGGGCGTGATGCTGCTCATCTCGCTGACCGGCGCGGGTCTGGTGGCGCCGCTGCGGCTGAATTTCCTCTACGCCGCGCTGGCGGTGATCGCGGTGCTGCTCGAGGAGGTCTACTGGGTGCTCGCGCTCGACCTGCCCTCCGCGAGCATCGTGCCGGCGGGACTGCTGTCGATGGGCTACTTCGCCACCGCCGGCGCCACGGGCTGGCTGGCGCAGCGCCTCGCCGCCAACGAGCGCCTGGCGCGCGAGCGTGGGCGTCAGCTCGCCAACCAGATGCGCGTCAACCAGCTGGTGATCGCCGACATGCAGGACGGCGTGCTGGTGCTGGACCGGCAGGGGCGCGTGGTCGAGCACAATCCGCACGCCATGCGCCTGCTCGGCATGGATTCGCTGCGCGGCCTGGCGCTGGCGGCGGTGCTGCCGGGGCTCGCGGAGCGCTGGCGCGCCTGGCGCGAGGCGGGCGGGCGCGCCGCGGTGTCGGTGGACCTGGAGGCGCGCGGCAAGGAAGTGCGCGCGCGCCTGCTGGACACCGGCGTCGAGGATCGGTTCACCGTGGTGTTCGTCGAGGACATGACGCGCTCGCGCGAGCAGGCACAGCAGACCAAGCTCGCCGCGCTCGGCCGGCTCACCGCCAACATCGCGCACGAGATCCGCAACCCGCTGTCGGCGATCAGCCATGCTGCGGAGCTGCTCGAGGAGGAGCGCCGCGACCAGGATCGCGGCCGCCTGACGCGCATCATCCACGACAACACGCTGCGCCTGGAGCGCTTGGTCGCCGACGTGCTGCAGCTCAACCGGCGCGACCGCGTCGCCACCGAGCGCATCGCGCTTCACGCCTGGCTGCGCGCCTTCATCGAGGAGTTCAACGCCAACGAGGCGGTGGCCCCCGGGCGCATCGTGCTGGAGACTGCGCGCGACGCCTGGGTCGAGTTCGACCGCGAGCACCTGCACCAGGTGCTGTGGAACCTGCTGCGCAACGCGGTGCGGCACGCGCGCGCCGAGGCCGGCAGCGTGCGCTTGGCGCTGAGCGCGTTCGGCGATCAAGTAGAATTGAACGTCATCGACAACGGCCCCGGCGTGCCCGCCTCCGTGCAGGGGCAGCTGTTCGAGCCGTTCTTCACCACCGACAGCAAGGGGACCGGACTGGGCCTGTACCTGGCGCGAGAGCTGAGTGCCGCCAACCGGGCGCAGCTCGAGTACGTCGCCGACCAGCCGGGCGCGCATTTCCGCGTGGTGTGCCGCGGCGGGGCGGTGGCGTGAGTCGCGCCGAGCGCAAGTCTGTGCCGCGCGAGCGACAGGTGCTGGTAGTCGACGACGAGCCCGACATCCGCGAACTGCTCGAGTTGACCCTGGCCAAGATGGGCCTGGGCGTGGTGGCGGTGGGCTCGATCGCCGAGGCGCGCGAGCAGCTGCAGCACGCGCGCTTCGACCTGTGCCTCACCGACATGCGCCTGCCCGACGGCGAGGGCCTCGACCTGGTGCGCCACATCGGCAGCCTGGTGTCCGACCTGCCGGTGGCGGTGATCACTGCCCACGGCAGTGCCGAGAATGCCGTGGCGGCGCTCAAGGCGGGGGCGTTCGACTACGTCTCCAAGCCGGTGGGCCTCGAGCAGCTGCGCGCGCTGGTCAAGTCCGCGCTGTCGCTGCCCCACCAAGCGGGCGAGCCGGCGCGCGACCTGCCGCTGCTGGGCGGCAGCGCGCCGCTGCGGGAGGTGCGCGAGCTGATCGGCAAGCTCGCGCGCACCCAGGCGCCGGTGTACATCACCGGCGAGTCGGGCAGCGGCAAGGAACTCGCGGCGCGCATGATCCACGGCGAAGGAGCGCGGCGCGAGCGCCTCTTCGTGCCGGTGAACTGCGGCGCCATCCCCGAGAACCTGATGGAAAGCGAGTTCTTCGGCTACAAGAAGGGCGCGTTCACCGGGGCGGAGCAGGACCGCGACGGTTTTTTCCAGGCGGCGCACGGCGGCACGCTGTTCCTCGACGAGGTGGCGGACCTGCCGCTGGCGATGCAGGTGAAGCTGTTGCGCGCCATCCAGGAAAAGCGCGTGCGCAAGGTCGGCGCCACGCAGGAGGACCCCGTCGACGTGCGCGTGATCAGCGCGACGCACCAGGATCTCTCGCAGCTGGTCGAGGCGGCGAAGTTCCGCCAGGACCTGTTCTACCGCCTCAACGTCATCGAGCTCAAGATGCCCCCGCTGCGCGACTGCCGCGAGGACGTGCCGCTGATCGCGGCCAGCATCCTGGAGCGCCTGGCCCGCCAGAGCGGGACCGGCGCCGGCGCCGCGCGGCTGTCGCCGACCGCGCTCGAAGAGCTGGCCCAGTACGACTTCCCGGGCAACATCCGCGAACTCGAGAACATCCTGGAGCGCGCGACTGCGCTCTCGGGCGGGAGCGAGATCGGCCCCGAGGACCTGCGCCTGAAGCCTGCGCCGACGGACGAGGCGGGCGCGCGGCCCGCCGAAGGGGCGCTCGGGGCGCCGCTGCCCGAATACCTCGACCGGCTGGAGCGCGAGGCGATCCTGGAAGCGCTGGCGCGCACCAATTTCAACCGCACCGCCGCCGCCAAGCTGCTGGGCGTCACGTTCCGCACCCTGCGCTACCGCATGCAGCGCCTGGGCATCCGGGATGAAACTCGGCCCTGACGGGCGCGTCGCGCAGGCGCGCTACGTCGCCTCGCCGAACTGCGACGCGCGCCCCGCGGGTGCGCAGGTCTCGCTGCTGGTGCTGCATTCGATCAGCCTGCCGCCGGGGAAGTTCGGCGGCGACGCGGTCGAGCGCCTGTTCACCAACCGGCTGGACGCAGCGGCGCACCCGACTTTCCGTGAAATAGCGCACCTGCGCGTCTCGGCGCACTTCTTCGTGCGGCGCGACGGCAGCCTGCTGCAGTTCGTCCCGGTGCAGCGGCGCGCCTGGCACGCCGGCGCGTCGCGCTGGCGCGGCGCCGGGCGCTGCAACGATTTTTCCGTCGGCGTCGAGCTGGAGGGCACCGAGCGCGTGCGTTTTGCCGGCGCACAGTACCGGTGCCTCGGCGCGCTGGCGCGCGCGCTCGCCGCGCAACTGCCGCTGCGCGCCTGCGCGGCGCACAGCGACGTGGCGCCGGGCCGCAAGTCCGATCCCGGCGCGCACTTCGATTGGGCGCGTTTCCACGCCGCGCTGGCCGGGTCCCAAGCCTAGTAGTTGCGGGGCGTCCGCGCCCTATCCCTAGTAGCTTCGCTGCACTGCGCAATTCGCGCCGCCGCGCGCGCGGCGTTGCCTGGCGCTTGCAAATTAAAATTGCCGTGGTACATTGCGCCCACTAGAAGTAGTGAGCAATCAGTGCTTCAGCACTAGATGTTGTGGTTTTAGTGCAGGTCGTCACAGAACCGTAACCACGCGGCGGGACGGCCGGGCCAGGACGGGTTGCCCCATGGCAGCCACGCACGGGAGACAGGACATGCAGATCGCGCAAGAGAGTTCCGCAACCAGCCCGGTGGTGGGCGTCAGCGTTGCCGACTCGACTGGCGCGATGCGAACGGCCTGGGCGGACACCAAGATCATCCGGCGCAACGGCGCCGTGGTCGGCTTCGAGCCGGCGAAGATCGCGGTGGCGATGACCAAGGCCTACCTGGCGGTGAATGGCAGCCAGGGCGCGGCCTCCGCACGCATCCGCGAGCTGGTGGCGCGCCTCACCGACCAGGTGATCGGCGCACTGCAGCGCCGCCAGCCGCAGGGCGGCACCTTCCATATCGAGGACATCCAGGACCAGGTCGAACTGGCGCTGATGCGCTCCGGCGAGCACGACGTCGCGCGCGCCTACGTGCTGTATCGCGAGGAGCGCTCGCGCGCCCGCGCGGCGGAAAAGAGCGCGCGCCACTCCGCGGACGCGCCGATGTACGTGGTGGACAACGGCGCGCGGCAGGTGCTCGACCGGGATGGCCTGCGCCGCCTGCTCGAGTCGGCCTGCGCCGGTCTGGAAGGCGCCGCCGATCCGGCCTCGATCTTCGAGGCGACGCTGCGCGACCTGTACGACGGCGTGCCGATGGAAGAGGTGCGCAAGTCGGCGATCCTCGCGGCGCGCGCGCAGATCGAGAAGGACCCGGCCTACAGCTACGTCACCGCGCGCCTGCTGCTCAACACCATCCGCCTGGAGGTGCTGGGCGAGGAAGCGAGCCAGGAGTCGATGGCGGCGCGCTACGCGGCCTACTTTCCCGAATTCATCCGCCGCGGCATCGACGCCGACCTGCTCGACCCCGAACTGGCGAAGTTCGACCTGGCGCGCATCGGCCGGGCGCTCAAGGCCGAGCGCGACCTGAAGTTCGGCTACCTCGGCCTGCAGACCCTGTACGACCGCTACTTCCTGCACATCCGCGACACGCGCATCGAGCTGCCGCAGGCCTTCTTCATGCGCGTGGCGATGGGCCTGGCGCTGAACGAGAAGGACCGCGAGGCGCGCGCCATCGAGTTCTACGACGTGCTGTCGACCTTCGATTTCATGAGTTCGACGCCGACGCTGTTCAACGCCGGCACGCAGCGCTCGCAGCTCTCTTCCTGCTATCTGACGACGGTGGCCGACGACCTCACCGGCATCTACGACGCGATCAAGG
>JANMUO010000356.1:0-24691 GCA_031391655.1 Betaproteobacteria bacterium | reverse complement strand
GCCGGTAGGGCCAGACTTCCTCCGGCTCGGGGTTGAGCCAGATGCATTTCGAGTAGACGTCGGTGAAGCGCTTGATCCACACCGCGCCGGCTTCCTCGTTGAAATACTCGACCGAGCCGCCCGGCTGCAGGATCTCGTAGGGGCTCATGGTCGCGTCGCCCACGAAGATCACTTTGTAGTCGTGGCCGTACTTGTGCAGGATGTCCCAGGTGCGCGTGCGCTCGGAGTGGCGGCGCCGGTTGTCCTTCCACACGAAGTCGTACAGGCAGTTGTGGAAATAAAAGAACTCCAGGTGCTTGAACTCGGTCTTGGAGGCCGAGAACAGCTCCTCGGCGAGCTTGATGTGGTCGTCCATGGTGCCGCCGATGTCCATCAGCATCAGCACCTTGACGGTATTGTGGCGCTCGGGCCGCATGTGGATGTCGAGGTAGGCCTTGCGCGCGGTGGCGTCGATGGTGTTCTCGAGGTCGAACTCCTCTGGCGCGCCGTCGCGCGCGAACTTGCGCAGGCGGCGCAGCGCCACCTTGATGTTGCGCGTGCCCAGCTCCACGGTGTCGTCGAGGTTGCGGTACTCGCGCTGGTCCCAGACCTTCACCGCGCTGCGGTTGCGCGACTTGTCCTGGCCGATGCGGATGCCTTCCGGGTTGTAGCCGTACGCCCCGAAGGGCGAGGTGCCGCCGGTGCCGATCCACTTGGAGCCGCCCTGGTGGCGGTTCTTCTGCTCTTCCAGGCGCTGCTTGAGGGTCTCCATCAGCTTGTCCCAGCCGCCCAGCGCCTCGATCTGCTTTTTTTCCTCCTCCGACAGCGTCAGCTCGACCTGCTTGAGCAGCCACTCGAGCGGAATCTGCGCCTCGATGCCGGGAATGGTCTCCACGCCGTCCCAGAACTCGGCAAAGGCGCGATCGAACTTGTCGAAATTGGCCTCGTCCTTCACCAGCGCGATGCGCGAGAGGTAGTAGAAATCGTTCACCGAGGGGCCGATCACGCCCTTGTCCATGGCTTCGAGCAGCGTCAGGTACTCCTTGATGGAGACCGGCAGCTTGTGCGACTTCAGCTTGAGGAAGAAATCGATCAGCACGGGCAAATTGTAGCCGCGTTCGCCGTGCTCGATACATCGCTACAATCCGGGCATGCGGAACCGGCTGCGAGCGTTCCAGATCCACTACGACGCGGCCACACGGGCCGCGCTCGACCCGGAATTCGAGCCGCTCGACAACGCCGGCAGCGAGCGGCCCGACTGGTTCGAGTATTGGCCGATCCGGCGCTTCCTGCGCGGGGAAGAGCTCGATGATGCGGCGTGGTACGGCTTCTTCTCGCCGCGTTTCCACGCCAAGACGCACCTCACCGGCGCCCAGGTGCGAGAGTTTGCGGCTGGCGCCGGGGACGCGGAGGTGATCACTTTTTCACCGCACCCCTGCCACTGCGCCTGCTTCGTCAACGTCTTCGAGCAGGCGGATTTCTTCTACCCCGGCACGCTGGAGGCCGCGGCCGGTTTCCTCGGGGTGGCGGCGCCCGGATTCGGCCTGGACACCTTCATCACGCATTCGCGCAACACGGTATTCAGCAATTTCTTCCTCGCCCGCCCGGCGTTCTGGCGCCGCTGGAGTGCGACCTGCGAGCGGCTGTTCGAGCTGTCCGAGGCCCCGGGCTCGCGCCTGCACGCGCAACTCAACCGCGTCCACGACTACGCCAAGGAAGGCGGGCCCTCCTCGCCGGTGCGGGTGAAGGTGTTCCTCATGGAGCGCGTGGCCTCCACGCTGATCCAGAGGGACAAGGTCAAGGTGGTGAACTACCCGACGTTCTCGATGCCGCTGAGCGAGCGTTTCCGGGGGCGCCTGGCCGAGCTGGTGGAACTGGACCGCCTCAAGCTCGCTTTCTTCGATACGGGCGACCCGGCGCACCTGTACGCCTACGCCGCGCAGCGCGGCACCCTGCTCAAGGCGGCCTACGGCAGCTAGGGCGCTACTGGCCCTTGGCGCGGGTCATGAACACCAGCCGCTCGAACAGGTGCACGTCCTGCTCGTTCTTGAGCAGCGCGCCGTGCAGGGGCGGGATGATGGTCTTGCGGTCCTTGGAGCGCAGCGCCTCGGCCGGGATGTCCTCGGCGAGGAGGAGCTTCAACCAGTCCAGCAGCTCGGAGGTGGAGGGCTTTTTCTTCAGGCCGGGAACCTCGCGCACCTCGAAGAACACCTCCATCGCCTCGCGCAGGAGCGACTTCTTCAGATGCGGGAAATGCACGGCGACGATCTTCTCCATCGTTTCCTTGTCGGGGAAGCGGATGTAGTGGAAGAAGCACCGGCGCAGGAACGCGTCGGGCAACTCCTTTTCGTTGTTGGAGGTGATGAACACGATGGGACGCTGCTTCGCCTTCACCAGCTCGCGCGTCTCGTAGACGTAGAACTCCATGCGGTCCAGTTCGCGCAGCAGGTCGTTGGGGAACTCGATGTCGGCCTTGTCCACCTCGTCGATGAGCAGGACACAGGGCTCGTCCCGCGAGAACGCCTGCCACAGCATGCCCTTGACGATGTAGTTGTGGATGTCGTGCACGCGCTGGTCGCCCAGCTGCGAGTCGCGCAGGCGGCTGACCGCGTCGTATTCGTACAGGCCCTGCTGCGCCTTGGTGGTGGACTTGATGTGCCACTCGAGCAGCGGCACGCCGAGGGACTTGGCCACCTGCACGGCGAGCATCGTCTTGCCGGTGCCGGGCTCGCCCTTGACCAGCAGCGGCCGCTGCAGGGTGATCGCCGCGTTGACCGCGAGGGTGAGGTCCTCGGTGGAGACGTAGTCGGCCGAGCCTGAGAAACGCATTGGGATTCCTTGGCGAAAATCGCATTATAATCGCGCGGTCTTTTCAACCCATGACCCAGACCAAGCGCATGCCCGTTCGCACCATCCTCGCCGTTACGCTGCTGGCCCTCGGCGGCGCCGCGCAGGCGCAGCAGCCCGCCGCCAGCCACCTGCAGAACAACCTGTCGATGTGCATCGGCTGCCACGGCATCCCGGGCTACAAGACCGCGTACCCGGAGGTCTATCACGTGCCCAAACTCGGCGGCCAGAGCCGGACCTACCTCGTCAACGCGCTCAAGGCCTACCGCTCGGGCGAGCGCACGCATCCTTCGATGCGCGGCATCGCGGCAAGCCTGAGCGACAAGGACATGGAAGAGCTTGCGGCCTACTACGGGGGGGCGGGCAAATGAAGCGCTTGCTCGTGTGTTCGCTGGCGCTGGCGTTTGCCGGGGCCGCGCAAGCCGGCGGCAATGCGGCCGCCGGCAAGACCAAGGCGGCCCAGGTATGCGCGGCCTGCCATGGGGTCGACGGCAACAAGCCCCTCACCCCGGAGAATCCGATCCTCGCGGGCCAGCACCAGGACTACCTGCTCAGGGCGATGAAGGACTACAAGTCGGGCAAGCGCAACAACCCGATCATGAAGGGCTTCGCCGCAGGCTTGAGCAACCAGGACATGGAAGACCTCTCCGCCTGGTTCGCCAGCCAGTCCTCGAACCTGCACTTCCAGCGCTAGCTAGATTGCCTTCGCGGCGCGCTCCGCGCTGCCGACCAGCTCTTCCCACAACCCGTCGGTGGACTTGCGCAGCACCAGCTGCGTATCCGGGTCGCGCAGGTACCACAGGCCCTGCTTCACCTCGGCGCGCAATTCGCCCGTGTTCCACACCACCATGCCGGCGAAAAAGCGCGCCTGGCCGGCCGGCGCTTCGATGATCCGGTCCACCGTGCCGCCCGCGAGCGCGAGGAACAGGTCCTGGGTGAACTGCACCGAGCCGCTGCCGGGGCTGTCGGGCCGCTGCACCAGGGCGTAGAGGACATCGGTGCTGAAGGGCCCGCCGAGGTAGACCGGGTCGGCGATCTTCTGCGAGGGCCCGTGTTCCGGGAATATCTTGCCCAGCGTGACCGGCGTGGGCCGGTTGACGATGACGCCGACGTGCCGGTCCTGGCCGATCGGCTTCACCAGCAGGATGGTGGCGCCGTAGAAGCGGTCCTGGAAGTCGCGCTGCGCGACGAGCAGGACCGGGGCGGCAAGGTCAAGGTCCTGGGCTGGCGCTGCGGCGCTGAAGGCGAGGGCGGCACACAGCAGCAGGGCTGGGAGGGTTCTTCGGGTCATGTCGGCAATCTCCTGTTCTTCGTCACCTCCCCTCGTCCTTGTGCAATGCACAAATCAGACCAACCACATACAACTAATTGATTCATAGCATTTACTCACTTTCTTCCTGCAGCGTCTGTGCGATTGCGGACGCAAGGCTGCACCTGGGCAGTGCGTGTCTTTGCCTTGAATTCGCAAAGGTCACGGATCGGGCAGGTCGGGCATTTGGGCGTGCGCGCCACGCAGACGTAGCGCCCGTGCAGGATCAGCCAGTGGTGCGCGTGCTGGCGGTATTCCTCCGGCGTGAACTTGAGCAGCTTCTGCTCCACCTCGAGCGGATCCTTGCCCGGTGCGAGCCCGGTGCGGTTGGCGACGCGGAAGATGTGCGTGTCCACGGCGATGGTCGGCTGGCCGAAGGCGATGTTCAGCACGACGTTCGCGGTCTTGCGGCCGACCCCGGGCAGCGCTTCGAGCGCCTCGCGCTGCGCCGGCACTTCGCCGCCGTGGCGCTCGAGCAGCAGCGACGAGAGCGCGATCACGTTCTTCGCCTTGGTGCGGTAAAGCCCGATTTCCCGGAGGGTTTCGGCAAGGCGCGCTTCGCCGAGGGCCAGCATCGCCTGCGGCGTGTTGGCGACCGGAAAGAGCTTCGCCGTGGCGAGGTTCACCGACTTGTCGGTCGCCTGCGCGGAGAGCACCACCGCCACCAGCAGCTCGTAGGGCGAGTCGTACTGGAGTTCGCCCTTCGGCTGCGGGTTCGTCGCGCGCAGGCGGGCGAAGATCTCCTGCCGCCGGGCGGGATTCATCGGCGCCGGCGCGCGAGCACGGCCTCAAGCACGGCGCGCCGGTCCGTGCCCGAGCGCGGCGCGAGCCGTTCGAGCCGCTCCTTGCGCGCGGCGGCGCGCCTCTTCGCGGCCGCGGCGTCGGCGGCGGTCCAGGGCGCCGGCGCCGCCACCAGGTCGATGCAGTCCACGGGGCAGGGCGGCAGGCACAAGTCGCAGCCGATGCACAGCTTCGCCAGCACGGTGTGCATGAGGCCGCTCGCGCCGACGATCGCATCCACCGGACAGGCGTCGATGCAGCGCGTGCAGCCGATGCAGCGCGCCTCGTCGATCAGGGCGACGTGCGGACGCTTCTCACGCATTCGGCGACCAGGTCGGGCCCGCGGTAGATGAGCCCCGTGTAGAGCTGCACCAGAGAGGCGCCGGCGGCAATCTTCTGCGCAGCGTCGGCGCCGCTCAGGATGCCGCCTGCGCCGATCAGCGGCACCTCGCCCTTGAGCGCCGCGGCAAGCGCCGCGAGGGTTGCCGTGGCGCGCGCGCGGATCGGCGCGCCCGACAACCCGCCAGCCTCCTCGGCGCCGGGCAGGCCTGCAACGCCTTCGCGCGATATCGAAGTGTTGGTGGCGATCACCGCGTCGATGCCGTGCCGGCGCACGGCGTCGGCGATCGGCTGGATCTGCGCCGCGTCGAGGTCGGGCGCGACCTTGAGCGCCAGCGGCACGCGCCGGCCGTGCCGCTGCGCGAGCGGCGCGCGCAGCGCGGCGAGGCGCGCGAGCAGCAGTTCGAGCTCCTCCTTGCCCTGCAGCGCGCGCAAGCCCTGCGTGTTGGGCGAGGAGACGTTGATGGTCACGTAGCTCGCGCGCGCGTAGACGCGCTCCAGGCACAGCGCGTAGTCGTCGCCGGCTTTCTCCAGCGGGGTGTCGAAGTTCTTGCCGATGTTGACGCCGATCACGCCGCGCCAGCTCGCGCGCGAGAGGTTGGCGACGAACTCGTCCACGCCAACGTTGTTGAATCCCATCCTGTTGATGAGCGCCTGCGCCGCTGGCAGGCGGAACAGGCGCGGTTTCGCGTTGCCGGGCTGCGGCCGCGGGGTGACGGTGCCGACCTCGAGGAAGCCGAAGCCCAGCTTCGCCAGCGCGTCGACATGTGCTGCGTTCTTGTCCAGGCCGGCGGCCAGGCCCACCGCATTGGGAAAATCGATGCCCATCACGCGCACCGGCGTGCCGGGCGCGCGCGCGACGCTCAGCAGGCCGAAGCGCAGCGGCGCGTCGGCCAGCTCGAGGGTCAGTTGGTGGGCCAGCTCGGCGTCGAGGGCGAACAGCAGCGGCCGCGCCAGCGCATACAGCATGCTCAGAAGCGCATGCGGGCGAGGTCGCCTTCGCTTAACCGCCGCCAGCCGCCGCCGGAGAAGCCCTCGATCGGCATGAAGCGCGACTTGTAGGCCATCTTCGGGCTCTCGCGGATCCAGTAGCCCAGGTACAGGTAGGGCAGGCCCGCCGCGCGGCAGGCTTCGATCTGCCAGTGCACGTTGTAGGTGCCGAAGCTCGCGCCGCGCCGGTCCGGCTCGAAGAAGGTGTAGTCCGAGGACAGGCCGTCGGGGAGGAAATCCACGATCGACACCATGGCGAGCTGGCCCTGGTCGCGGAATTCCACCAGGCGCGTGTCGACCAGGCTCTGCAGCAGGAAGTGCGAATACTGGTCGCGGCTGTCGTTGTCCATGCCGCCGCCGGAGTGGCGGCGCGACTGGTAGCGCAGGTAGAGCGCGTAGTGTTCCAGGCGGAATTTCAGCGGCTGCACGTGCGCCGTGAGTCCGCCGTGCTCCTTCCAGGCGCGGCGCTGCGAACGGTTGGCGACGTACTCGGCCACCGGGATGCGCACCGGCACGCAGGCGCGGCAGCTGTCGCAGTGCGGGCGGTAGGTGAAGATGCCGCTGCGGCGAAAACCCGACTTGACCAGGTCGCCGTACAGGTCGGTGTTGATCAGGTGGCTGGGCGTGGCGACCTGCGAGCGCGCCATGCGGTCCGGCAGGTAGCTGCACGGGTACGGCGCAGTGACGTAGAACTGCAGTACCGCATGCGGCAGGTCATTCAGCCGGGACATTGGTCTGCGCTTTTCGTGTCCATCTCCCAGGTGCCTCGTCGTAGTGTACCAACGCTGCGATTTCTCGCAAAAACGCACGACGGGGAATCTCGCGCGCGCCCAGGGAGGCAAGCAGCGGCGTGCGCACCTGGCAGTCGATGAGCGGGAAGGCGCGCCGGCGCAGTTCCTCGACCAGGCCGACCAGCGCCACCTTGGAGGCGTCGGCGGCGCGCGAGAACATCGACTCGCCGTAGAACATGCGCCCGAGCGCCACCCCGTACAGGCCGCCGACCAGCTCGCCCTTGCGCCAGGTTTCGAAGGAGTGCGCATGGCCTGCGCGGTGCAGGGCGGCATAGGCCTTCCTCATGTCCTCGCCCAGCCAGGTGCCGCCCTCGCCCTGGCGCGGTCCGGCGCACCCGGCCAGCACCTCGCGGAACGCCGTGTCGATGCGCAGCTCATAGCCCTTGTTGCGCACGCTCTTGGCGAGCGAGCGGCTCACCTTCAGCTCGGCGCAGTAGAGCACCAGACGCGGGTCCGGCGACCACCACAGGATGGGCTCGTCGCCCGAGTACCAGGGAAAGATGCCGTGCCGGTAGGCGTCGAGCAGGCGCGCGCCCGAGAGTTCGCCGCCCGCGCAGACGAGGCCGTTGGGATCCTTGAGCGCCTTGTCGGCCGGCGGGAAGGCTTCGCCGGGGCGAAGCCACTTCAGCACTTCACTTGCTGCTTGCAGTAGTTCTCCAGTTCGGTGACCACCGCGCTGCCCTGCACCGCGCGGCGCGGCGTGCCGCCGTTGTCCAGCGCCAGGCGGAATTCGTACTTGGCGAAGAACTCGTTGAACATCTCGCCGCCGAGCGTGCCCACCGCGCTCAATTCGTCGGTGGCCGCATCGTGCTCCAGCAGGATCGCGGCGAGCGGCTGCGGCGCCGGCCCGGCCAGCACGCGGGCGCCTTCGGCGGGGTCGTACTGGCTGTGCTCGGAGCAGCAGTGGATGACGTTGGCGAACTTGTTGCGCGCGCTCTTTTCCGCGCGGAAGCTGATGAAGCTGATGTCGCGCGTCGGGTAGCTGAGCTTGTGCGCGCAGATCGCCGAGTAGGCCACGATGGAGCGCTGCGCGCCGGCGCCGCCGCGCCACTCGTAGGGCTTGTCGTCGGCGGTCTTCAGCAGCGCCGAGGCCTTCGCCGGGCGCCCCAGGTTGAGCAGGAAGCAGGGCGTCGTCGCGTAGGGATAGTGGAAGATCAGGTTGCGCTGGGCGGGAATCGCCTTGGCGCGCAGGGGCGCCCCGTTGCCGTCCAGCAGTTTCACCCTGCCGTAGAACTGCGGCCGCGCGTCGGCGGCGAGGGCCGGCATGCCGGCGCCCGCCGCGGAGGCGGCGCAGAACCCGAGGAAATCACGGCGCTGCATGCGGGACATTCTAGCCAAGAGGCCGATTTTGTTGATTTAAGTGGGTATTTTGACCGTGTTTAACCCATTGAGCCATGTCCCACGAAGCTATAGGGGCTAGAGTCCACACCCCGGCGCTGTTTCCGGCGCCCACCGGTTGTCGCCCTGGAGCGGGGCACGCCATGCGGAATTCCGGTGCATTCGCAGTTTGTGTGATCGGCGCATTGATCGCCACCGAGTCGGTGGCCGTGAAACCAGGGCAGATCTGGGCTTCGCCGGGCCATTCCTCCGCGTTTGCCGCACCCGGGATGATGTTCATGCCCGCCAGTGCGCAAGCCGCATTGCCGGCGGTGACGGATCGTGGCAAGGACCATGGCGACCACCCGCAGGGTGGCCCGCCGGGGAATATCAAGGGCAATGCACGCGGTTCGAGCGACCACCCGCATGGCGGCCCTCCAGGACAGGACGCGCAACACGTCCCTCAGGGTTCGCGCGATATCTCGCTGGATAGGATTCGCGCCTGCCGCTGAGCGCAGGCTAGAGGTTGTACCCCTTCTCGTTATGCAGGACCGTGTCGAGGCCCTCGGTTTCCTCGTCGCCGTCCACGCGCATGCCGGCCACAATGTCCGTCACCTTGAGCAGCACCCAGGTAAGGATGCCGGACCAGGCGCCCACCGCCAGCACGCCAGAGATCTGCACCAGCAGCTGGTCGCCCATTCCCACCTTGTCCGGATAGCCGATGCCGCCCAGCGCGGCCGACACGAATACGCCGGTGAGGATGGTGCCGAGGATCCCGCCGACGCCGTGCACCGGGAACACGTCCAGCGAATCGTCCACGCCCAGGCGGCGCTTCAGGTAGCTGGTGGCGAAGAAGCAGACTACGCCCGCGGCGCCGCCGATGGCGATGGCGCCCAGCGGCCCGACGAATCCCGAGGCCGGGGTGATGGTGCCCAGGCCCGCCACCATGCCGGTGACGATGCCGAGCACCGAAGGCTTGCCGTAGCGCAGCGATTCGCACACCAGCCAGGCCAGCGCCCCGGTGGCGGCGCCGATGTGCGTCACCAGCATCGCCATGCCGGCCGCACCGTCGGCCGCGAGGGCGCTGCCGGCGTTGAAGCCGAACCAGCCCACCCACAGCATGCAAGCGCCGGTCACCGTCATCGCCAGGTTGTGCGGCGGCATCGCCGTGTCGGGGAAGCCCTTGCGCCTGCCCAGCACCAGCGCGCACACCAACGCCGCCACGCCGGCGTTCAGGTGGACCACCACGCCGCCGGCGAAATCCATCACGCCCATTTTCTGCAGCCAGCCGTCGCCCCACACCCAGTGCGCGATCGGGCAGTAGACGACCAGCAGCCACAGCACGCTGAACAGCAGCATCCCGCCGAAGCGCACGCGTTCGGCGTAGGCGCCGATCACCAGTGCGGGGGTGATGATGGCGAAAGTGAGCTGGAACATGGCGAACACGGTTTCCGGGATGCTGCCTTTCACCGCCTTCACGTCGACGCCGGCGAGGAGCGCCTTGCCCAGCCCGCCCCACCAGGCGTTGCTGGCGCCGCCATCGCCGAAGGCGATGCTGTAGCCGACGAGGACCCAGACGAGCGTCACGGCGCAGGTGATGGCGAAACACTGCATCAGCACCGAGAGCACGTTCTTCGCGCGCACCAGGCCGGCGTAAAAGAGGGCGAGGCCGGGCAGGGTCATGAACAGCACCAGCACCGTGGCCGTGATCATCCAGGCGGTGTTGGCGGGGTCCAGCTTCGGGGGCTCGGCCGCACCGGCGAATGGCGCGGCGGCCAACAACAGTGCGGGCAGTGCGAGCTTCAGCATTCTCTTGAACATGCGGACCCCTCCCAAGGTTGGTGCGCAGACGCACCAGAATAAAGCATACCTTATTGGGGAAGGATGTCCTCGGCGTGGAAGCCGTAGATCCCGGATCTGCGTTCCGCGAACCAGTGTTTGAGGGTCAGGCCGACGGTGCGAAAGGCGATGTCCTTCCAGGGCACCTGGGCTTCCTCGAATAGCGCCACCTCCAAGCTCTCGTCGCCCGGCCTGAACTCCAGATCGAGCAGCCGCGCACGGTAGAAAAGATGTACCTGGTTCACGTAGGGCACCGAGATCATTGAGAAAGGCGCCAGGAGCTCGATGCGCGCGCCGGCTTCCTCCAGCGTTTCGCGCAAGGCCGCCTGAGCAGCGGTTTCGCCGTTCTCCATGAAACCGGCGGGTAGCGTCCAGTAGCCGTAGCGCGGCTCGATGGCGCGGCGGCACACCAGCACCTTACCCTCGTACTCGGCCAGCGCGCCGACCACCAGCTTCGGGTTCTGGTAATGGATGTCGCCGCAGGCGTCGCACACCCAGCGCGGCATGTTGTCCCCGGGCGGGACGCGCTTGACGACCGGCGAGGCGCAGTTAGAGCAGAACTTCATCGATCAGAAAAATAGGGACAGACCCTATTTATCATCATGTGAAAAATAGGGTCTGTCCCTATTTCTTTGTCGGGCTTGTGCGCCATGAGCGAAGTATAGAATGCGCGCGATGCCCGGCCGCTACGACGAGCTGCACGAAAAGTTCCGCTGGAACGTCCCGCAGCGCTACAACATCGCGCAGGCCTGCTGCGGCCAGTGGGCGGCAGACCGCTCGCGCTTTGCCTTGTATTGGGAGGATGAATCCGGCGCGACGGCCGCCTATAGCTTCTGGGACATCCAGCAAGAAGCCAATCGCCTGTCCAATGCGCTCGAGGCGCTCGGCGTCAAGCGCGGCGACCGCGTGGCTCTGCTCCTGCCGCAGCGGCCGGAATCGGCCATCGCGTACATGGCCATCTTCCAGATGGGCGCGGTGGCGCTGCCGCTGTCGCACCTCTTCGGTCCCGATGCGCTCGAATATCGCATGGAGCACGCGGGCGCGAGCGTGGCCATCGTCGAGCCGACCACCATCGCAAACCTGTGGCAGGTGCGAGGCAAGCTCTCGCAGTTGCGCCACGTGATCGGCGTGGGCGGGGCGCGAGAGTCAGGCGTGCACGCCTGGGAAGCATTGCTCGCGAAGGCGAGCACGCTGTTCAATCTGGTGGACACGGCGGCCGACGACCCGGCGGTCATCATCTATACGAGCGGCACCACCGGCGCGCCCAAGGGCGCCTACGAAGCGCACCGGCTGCTCATCGGCAACCTCTCCGGCTTCGTGCATTCCCATGATTTCTTCCCGCAGCCGGGTGATATCTTCTGGTCGCCCGCCGACTGGGCGTGGGCCGGTGGTTTGTTCGACGCGCTGCTGCCGTCCTGGGCTTTCGGCATCCCGATCCTCGGCTACCGCGGCAAGTTCGACGCCGAGAAGGCCTACTACTTGCTGGAAAAGTACGGGGTGCGCAACTCGTTCCTGTTTCCCACCGCGCTCAAGCTGATGATGAAGGCGGTGCCCGAGCCGCGAAAGAAGTACCAGCTCAACCTGCGCTCCATCATGAGTGCCGGCGAATCGGTCGGCGTCACGGTGATCGAGTGGGCGAAGGAACACCTCGGCGTCACCATCAACGAGATGTTCGGCCAGACCGAGATCAACTACGTGGTGGGCAACTGCCAGGCGGCCTGGCCGGTGAAACCCGGCTCCATCGGCCGGCCTTATCCGGGCCACCGCGTGGCGGTGATCGACGAAGAGGGCCGCGAGCGCCCGCGCGGCGAGCTCGGCGAGATCGCGGTGCACCGCAGCTGCCACGGCGAAGCCGATCCGGTGTTCTTCCTCGAGTACTGGAAAAACGCGCAGGCCACGAAGGACAAGTTCGTGGGCGACTGGGGCCTCACCGGCGACCAGGGCAAGATGGACGAGGACGGCTACCTCTGGTACCAGGGCAGGTCCGATGACGTGATCAAGAGCTCGGGCTACCGCATCGGCCCGGCGGAAATCGAGAGTTGCCTGGTCAAGCATCCGGCGGTGGCCAACGCGGCGGTGATCGGCAAGCCCGACGCTACGCGCGGCGCCATCGTCAAGGCGTTCATCGTGCTGCAGCCGGGGCAGGTGGCCTCGAAAGCCCTCGAAGAGGAAATTCGCCAGCACGTGCGCGGGCGCCTCGCGCCCTACGAGTATCCGAAGGAAATCGAGTTCATCGACGCCTTGCCCATGACCACCACGGGCAAGGTGCAGCGCAAGGAACTGCGCAAGCGCGAGCAAGCGCGCGGCTGATGCGCCTCGTGCTCGCCGGCGGCGGGCACGCGCATGCGATTGCGCTACGCGCATTTGCGTCCCGGGGGCTGCCTGGCAACATCACCGTCGTCGCTCCCCAGGCACAGGTGCTCTACTCCGGAATGCTCCCCGGCGTCGCCGCGGGGCATTACCGGATCGATGAATGCACGATCGACTTCGCGGCGCTGGCGCGCGCCGCGGGCGCGGAGTTCGTCGAGGATGCGGTGGCGGGACTCGACGCCGCGGGGCGCGCGTTGCAGCTTGCCTCCGGCAGGAGCCTGTCGTACGACGCGCTTTCGCTCAACGTCGGTTCCGAGGTCGACGCACCGCCCGGCGCGCTGGCAGTCAAGCCCTTCGGCCCCTTCCTCGACGCCGTGCGCCACGCGCCGCGCGTCGCCGTGGTCGGCGCGGGCGCGGCAGGAGTGGAGATCGCGATGGCGCTGCGCCATCGCGGCGCGGAGGTGACGCTGAGCACCGACCGGTTCCCGTTCGAGGGGCGGCTCGCGCAGCGCATCCGCAGCGCGTTGGCGCGCGTGGGCGTCGAACTCAGGATCGGCACGCCGGGGGATGGAGTGCACGTGTGGGCGACGGGGGCGCGCGCGCACCCGTGGCTGAAAAGATCGGGCTTGGAAACAGACGCAGGCGGCTTCGTGCTTGTGGACCGGACGCTGCGCAGTCTCTCGCACCCGGAAATCTTCGCGGTGGGCGATTGCGCGACGCTGCGCAATGCGCCGCACCCGAAATCGGGCGTGTTCTCGGTGCGACATGGCCGGGTGCTGGCGGAGAATCTCGCCGGCGGGCGCCGGGTATACACGCCGCAGGCGCGCCAGCTCGCGCTCTTCACCTGCGGCGGGCGCTATGCGATCGCAAACTGGGGGCCGCTGAGCGCCGAAGGCGCATGGGCCTGGCGCTGGAAGGACCGCATTGACCGGCGCTGGATCGCCGGCTTCAGGACTTAGGCCGGCTCGCCACCAGGAGCTTGCCGTCCGCCTCGACGGCGACTTCGCCGTCCTGCTTCGTCGAGGTGCAGCGCATCACGACGATGCCGCCTTTGTGTTTCGGCTTGTCGATTTTCTCGACCACCGTCCATTGCGTGTCGAGCGTGTCCCCGGGGCGCACCGGCGCCTTGAAGCGGCAGGCGTGCTCGAGGTAGGCGAGGGCGGTGCCGGAAAAATACATGCCCACCGGTGCGGCGATGAGCGCGCTGGTGAAAGGGCCGTGCAGGATGCGTGTGCCGAACATGGACTTCTTCGCAAACGCCTCGTTGACGTGCAGCGGGTTGAAGTCGCCGAACATGCCCGAGCCGAGCACCAGGTGCGTTTCGGTCACCGTGAGCCCGGTGCCAAAGCGCTCGCCCACCGCCACGTCGTCGTACCACTTTCCCTGGAACATGACTTATTATCGCCTTTCCCAGGAGGAGCAATCGCCATGAAGAATCTCGTCGCAGGAATCGCGCTCGCCGCGCTGCCGTTCGCAGCCATTGCCCAGTATCCCGACCGCCCGATCAAGCTGATCGTGCCCTGGCCGGCGGGCGGGGACACCGACAACATTTTCCGTCCCTATGCGCCGCTGATGCAGAAATACCTCGGCCAGACAGTGGTGATTGCCAACGTGGGCGGCGCTTCGGGCACCAAGGGTGCCAAGGAAGCAAAGGACTCGCCGGCCGACGGCTACACCATCTACGGCGTGCACGACTACATCCATTCCACCTACTACACCGGCGTGTCGGACGTGAACTACACCGACTTCGAACCGGTGTGCCTCGTGTCCTCCACGCCTTCGGTGCTCACCGGCAGCCCGAAGACGCCGTGGAACGACTGGAAGGGGCTGCTCGCCGACGCCAAGGCGCGCCCGGGCCAGATCTCGGTGGGAGCGACGCTCGGCTCGACCAGCCACTTCTTCCCGGCGCTGATCGAGAAGGCCGCCGGCATCAAGTTCAAGTACGTGTCCTACGAGGGCCTCGCGCCGCGCATGAACGCGATCCTTGGCGGGCACATCGACCTCACCGACGCCAACCTCACGCAGAAGGGCAAGGTGGAAGCCGGCCAGCTGAAGTTCTTCGGCATCGCCACCGAGCAGCGCAATCCCGAGATGCCCAACGTGCCGACGTTGAAGGAGCTCGGCGTGAACGTGCAGTACACGGTGAGCCGCGGCATCATGGCGCCAAAAGGAACGCCGGGCGCTGTGCTGGCGAAACTGGAGTCCGCCTGCGGGGCGACGGTGAAGGAGGCGGCTTTCGCGGATTCGATGAAGAAGCAGGCCACCGAAGTGGCCTACCTCGACCGCAAGGGCTACGCGACGTGGCTGAAGCAGAATGACGACCTGAACAGGGACCTGGCCAAGGACCTCGGGCTGTTCAAGCGTTGAAACTCAGCAGGGACGCCTGGTCGGGGCTCGCGGTCCTCATCGCGAGCCTCGTTCTTTTTGGGCTCACCCTCGGGCTGAAGGGCAACCCGATGGTGCCGGTCGGGCCCGGCTTCTATCCGCGCATCGTGCTGGGCATCACGGCGCTGTTCGGCGCCATGCTGCTGGTTTCCGAGTTGATGGTGCGACGGCCGACGCCACCGCCCAAGGCAGAGAAACTCAATTACGCGCTGGTGGCGATCAGTTTCGCCATCTTCGGCCTGTACATTGCTGCGCTGCCTGTCCTGGGTTTCCGCATTGCTACCGTCGCCTACGTGGCGGCCGCGGGCGCAACGCTCGCCCCGCCGCGCGGCGCGCGTGCCTGGGCAGGCATCGTGGTCACCGCTGTCGTCACGGCGTTCCTCAGCCACCTGATTTTCGAGCGTTACCTGTCGGTGCTGCTGCCACGCGGCACCTGGACATCCTTCTAGACGATGTTCGAACTCCTCGGCGCCGGCATCGCCAACATCCTCCAGTTCAAGTACCTGGTGCCGCTCCTCGTCGGCACGCTGGTGGGCGTGGTCGGCGGCGCGCTGCCCGGGATCACCATCACCATGACGGTAATCGTGGTGCTGCCGTTCACCTTCGGCCTGGAGCCGCTGCAAGGGCTCTCGGCGATGATCGGCGTCTATGTCGGTGGCGAGACCGGCGGGCTCATCACCTCGTGCCTCCTCGGCATTCCCGGCAAGCCCTCGGCGGTGGCGTCAACCTTCGATGGGTTCCCGATGTCTAAGAAGTGCGAGCCCGGGCGGGCGCTGTGGCTCGGCATCTGGGCATCGATTTTCGGCGGCCTGCTGGGCGCGGTGTTCCTGGTCGCCACCACTGCGCCGCTGGCGCGCATCGCGCTGCAGTTCGGGCCGTGGGAATTCTTCTCGCTGTTCGTACTCGCGCTGTCCATGGTGGCGGGGCTGGCGGAGGCCTCCTTGCTCAAGGGTCTGGTGTCTGGCGCCCTCGGATTGGTGGTCACGGTGCTGGGCAATGACCCGGTGATGGGACAGCCGCGCCTGACCTTCGGCATCTCCTTTCTCGAGGGCGGCATTCCCTTCCTGCCGGTGCTGATCGGCGTGTTCGCGTTCGCCCAGATCATGTCGGAAGTCGAGCGCATGGGCGGCGCGGCGAAGGCCATCGAGGCGGTGGACCGCGGCGTGAGCCTCGCGGTGTCTCACCTGAAGGTGATCGGCGAGATCCTGTCGCGGCCGGTGCTCTTGCTGTGGTCCACCTTCATCGGCCTGGTGATCGGCGTGCTGCCGGCGATTGGCGGCAGCGCGGCCAACATGCTCGCCTACGACCAGGCGAAGAAATTCTCGCGCCACCCGGAGAAGTTCGGCACCGGCATCCCCGAGGGCATCATCGCCTCGGAATCGTCGAACAATTCCAACGTCGCAGGATCCTTGGTGACCATCATGGCCTTCGGCATCCCGGGGGACGCCGTGACCGCGGTGATGCTCGGCGCCCTGACGATCCACGGCATCCAGTCGGGGCCCCTCTTCATCGCGCAGAACGCCACGCTCGCCTATGGCATGTTCGCCGCCTACATCGTGGCGCACGCGCTGGTGCTGGCGATCCTGTTCCCGGGCGTGCGCTGGATGCTGCGCATCGTGACCATCCCGAAGTCGATCCTGTTCCCGGTGGTGCTGGTGCTGTGCGTGATCGGCGCCTATGCGCTCTCCAACACTATGGACAACGTCGTCGTGCTGCTCGCGTCCGGCCTCTTCGGCTATGGCATGGTGAAGCTGGGGTTTCCACTCGCGCCCTTCATCCTCGGCGTAATCCTCGGCGACCAGATCAAGAGATCAACCTGGTGCGCTCGATCATGACCGACTCGAATCCGTGGCTGTTCCTCACGCGCCCGATTTCCGGCGGCCTGCTCATCGCCTCGGTGCTCTCGGTGGCGCTGTCGGTGTGGCAGCACCGGCGCCAGCAGCGCCGGCTGGCGCTAAATGCCGGAGGGGATGGCGATTTCTAACAGCTATGATTGGCGCCCCAGACACGAATCGAACGTGCGACCTGCCCCTTAGGAGGGGGCTGCTCTATCCACTGAGCTACCGGGGCGTGCCCCCGGATTCTACCGTCTTGAGATTCCTCCACTTCGCATTGCTCGCGCTCGCCGCGACCGCCGCGCGACCCCAGGCCTGGGCCTGGGACGACGGCACGGTGCCCTTCGTGGTCACGCCCGTGGAAATCGTCGAGCGCATGCTGCGCATGGCCGAAGTGGGCAAAGGGGACTACCTCATCGACCTGGGCTCGGGCGACGGGCGCATCGTGATCGAAGCCGCCAAGCGCGGCGCGCGCGGCCTCGGGGTGGACATCGACCCGAGCCTGGTGCGCCTGGCGACCGAGAACGCGCAGGCGGCGGGCGTGTCGGCGCTGGCGCGCTTCGAGACGCGCGATATCTTCGAGACAGACATTTCCGCCGCCAGCGTGGTGGCGTTCTACCTCCTCCCCGAATTCAACGCCAGGATGCTGCCGCGCCTGCTGCAGTTGAAGCCCGGCACGCGCATCGTGTCGCACGACGGCGGCATCGGCGCCTGGGCGCCCGACGAGCGCTTGGAGATGCGCGCGCCGGAAAAGCCCGTCGGCGTCGGCGGCGTATCGCGCGTCGAGCTGTGGATCGTGCCGGCGGATGCCAAGGGCAGGTGGACGAGTGATGTGCCGCAGCACGGCGGGCGCTGGACTTTCGACATCGCGCAGCGCTACCAGGAGATGGACATCGAGATCGCCGCGCAGGGGAGGGACCTCTTCGTGCGCAACAGCCGGCTGCGCGGCACCGAGATCAAGATGGTGGTGACCGGCATCGTGGGCACGCGCGCCTGGAACCACCTGTTCGAGGGCCGCATCGAGGGCAACCGCATCGCCGGGCAACTCAGCACGTCGGATGGCAACCAAAGGAGGACGTACCCGTGGACAGCGACAAGGCAGTGAAGCCCAGAGAACTGCTCTCGGTGCCGGACGGCATCTTCCTCACGGTCGGCATGGTGATCGGCGTGGGCATCTTCAAGCTGCCCTCGCTGGTGGCGAGCAACACGGCGAACCCGACCATCTTCCTGCTCGCCTGGCTGCTTGGCGGCGCGGTGTCGTTGTGCGGTGCCCTGGTGTACGCCGAGCTGGCCGCGCGGCATCCCGAGACCGGCGGCGAGTACGCCTTCCTGCAAAAGGGCCTGGGGCGCGGCGCTTCGTTCCTGTTCGCGTGGTCGCGCATGACCGTGATCCAGACCGGCGCCATCGCCGCGGTGGCATTTGCCTTTGGCGACTATGCCTCCGAAATCCTGCGCCTGGGCGCCAAGAGCTCGGCCGTCTGGGCCGCGGTCGCGGTGGTCGCCTTCACGCTGCTCAATTTCGCCGGCACCCTGCAATCGAAGACCCTGCAGAAGGTGATGGAGGTAGTGCTCATCGCGGCGCTCGTGCTGCTCGCGCTTGCCGCGCTCACCGCGGGCGGCACGCCCAAGCCCGCCGCGCCGGCCGCGGGGGCGCACATGTCCTTCGGCCTGGCGATGATCTTCGTGCTGTTCACCTACGGCGGCTGGAACGAGGCCGCCTATCTCGCGGGCGAAGTGCGCGAGGCGCGCCGCAACATGGTGAAGATCCTGGTGGGGGGCATCGTCGCGGTCACGGCACTCTACCTGCTGGTCAACGTCGGCTACCTCGCCGCGCTCGGCCTGGGCGGCATGCGCGAGTCCAAGGCGGTGGCGGCGGACGCGATACGACTGGTGGGCGGCGAGAAGGGAGCGGTGCTGGTGGCGCTCATCGTCTGCGTCTCCGCGCTCACCACCATGAACGCAGCGATCTTCACCGGCGCGCGCACCAACTGGGCGCTGGGCAAGGACTACGCCATGTTCCGCAGCCTGGGCAACTGGCGCGAGTCGGGCAGCACGCCGGCCAACGCGCTGCTGCTGCAGGGGGCGATCACGCTGGTGCTGGTGGCGGCCGGCTCGACGACCCCGGACGGCTTCGGCGCCATGGTGGCCTATACCGCGCCGGTGTTCTGGACCTTCTTCCTGCTGACCGGCGTGACGCTGTTCGTGTTCCGGCGGCGGGGCGGCGAGACGCCGGCGTTCCGCGCGCCGCTCTTTCCGCTGGTGCCGCTCGCCTTCCTCGCCATGTGCGCCTACATGCTGTGGTCGAGCATCGACTACATCCGCAACCCGGTGTTCGGGCCCAAGTTCGGCGACATGGTGCTCGCCGGCCTGGCGGTGATGGCGGTGGGCATCCCGCTCTACTTCCTCGCGCGCAGGAAATGAGGCTGCTGCTTTGCGCGCTGCTCGCCGCGGCGCTGCCCGCCGTGGCGCAGGACAGCGAGCGCGAGAAACGCTGGGCCGCGGAAGTGGTTCCCAACCTCGTGGTGGGCGACGCAGTACGGCTGAAGCTCCCCGGCGGGCGCGATTTTCTCGGCATCTTCACCGAGCCCCAGACGAAGCCCTCGCGCGCCGCGGTTCTCCTGCTGCACGGCGCGGGAGTGCACCCGGACCACGGCGTGATCGGCGCGCTTCGCGTGTCGCTCGCGGACGCGGGCTACGCCACCCTGTCGATCCAGATGCCGGTGCTGAAGGCCGATGCGCGCGCCGAGGATTACCTGCCGGCGCTCCTCCCCGAGTCGCTGTGGCGCATCCGCGCCGGCGGGCGCTGGCTGGAAGAGCATGGCCATCTCAAGAGCATTCTCCTTTGCCACAGCATGGGCTGCCGCATGGCGAACGCCTATTACGAAGAAACGCCCGATGCGCCTTTCGCCGCCTGGGTGGTGCTCGGCATCACCAGCCCCTTCGGGCGCCTGGGCAACGTCAAGGTGCCGATGCTCGATGTTTCCGGCGAGATGGATTTTCCTGGCGTGCTGCGCGATGAGTGGCGGCGGCGCCTCGCGCTCAACGCCATCCCCGGTTCGGAGCAAAAGGTCATCCCCGGCGCCGACCACTACTACACCGGCAGGGAGCGCGAGCTCGCCGCGGTGGTGCGCGAGTTCCTCGCGCGCGTGCCATGACCCTTACAGAGCTTCGCTACATCGTCGCGGTCGCGCGCGAGCGGCATTTCGGCCACGCCGCGCGCAGTTGCTTCGTGTCACAGCCGACGCTCTCGGTGGCGATCAAGAAGCTGGAGGAGGAGCTCGGCGTGACGCTGTTCGAGCGCGGCCCGGGCGAAGTGAGCGTGACGCCGGTGGGCCAGCGCGTGGTGGAGCAGGCGCAGCGCGTGCTCGAGGAGGCGGCGCGCGTGAAGGAGCTCGCCGCCGCCGGCCAGGACCCGCTTGCCGGCACGCTGCGGCTGGGGGCGATCTACACCATCGGGCCCTACCTGCTGCCCAAGCTGATCCCGGTGCTGCGCCGCGCGGCCCCCGCGATGCAGCTGCTGATCCAGGAGAACTTCACGCACCGCCTGGGCGAGATGCTCCGGCAGGGCGAGGTGGACGCGATCCTGGTGGCGCTGCCGTTCGCCGAGCCCGGTGTCGCGGTGCGCGCGGTGTACGACGAGCCTTTCCTCGTCGCCGTGCCGCAGGGCCATCCGTTGGAGAAGAAAAAGCACATTTCCTCGGACGAACTCGCGAGGGAAAGCCTGCTGCTGCTCGGTTCCGGGCATTGCTTCCGCGACCAGGTGCTCGACCTGTGCTCCAACGTGCAGCGCTCCAACCGCGGCGCACTGGCGCGCACGTTGGAGGGCGGCTCGCTCGAAACCATCCGCCAGATGGTGGCGAGCGGCGTGGGCGTCACGGTGCTGCCCGCGACTTCGGTGGCGCCGGGCGACGGCGGCGGCGACCTGATCCGCATCCGGCCGTTCACGCGGCCGGTGCCGGACCGGCGCGTGGTGCTCGCGTGGCGCAAGAGCTTTCCGCGCCCGCAGGCCATCGAAGCCCTGCGCCAGGCGATCCTCGCCTGCGACCTCCCGCAGGTGACGAAGATTCATTAGACTGCGGCCATGAACCAATCTGCCTGGCGCAATCCGACCACCATTCTGGTCGCCGGCTGCGTGATCCTGGCAATCGGTTTCGGCGTGCGCTCGGGATTCGGCCTGTTCCTGCAACCGATGAGCCTGGAGAACGGGTGGGGGCGCCAGACATTTTCGTTCGCCATGGCGATCCAGAACCTGCTGTGGGGCGTATTCGGGCCGTTCGCCGGCGGCATCGCCGACCGCTACGGCGCGGGCAAGGTGGTGGTGTTCTGCGGCGTCGCCTACGTCCTCGGCCTGATCGTGATGGCCTTCACCGAGACGGCGTTCGCGCTGCACGTCGGTTCCGGGTTCCTCATCGGCCTCGCGCTCTCGGGCAGCACCTTCGCGGTGGTGCTGGCGGTGATCCAGCGCGTGACGCCGCCGGAAAAGCGCAGTACCGCGCTGGGCATCGCGGTGGCCGCCGGCTCCTTCGGCCAGTTCGCCATCCTGCCGATCACCCAGCTCATGATCTCGAGCTTCGACTGGCGCAATGCGCTGCTCGGCCTCGCAGTGATCTCGGCGCTCATCATCCCGCTCGCCTTTTTCACCAGCGGCAAGGCCGCGCCGCAGGCCGGGCCGAAGCAATCCTTCGGCGAAGCGCTGCGCGAGGCGATGCGCGAGCGCGGTTTCCACCTGCTGTTCTGGGGTTTTTTCGTGTGCGGATTCCACATCTCCATGCTCACCGTGCACCTGCCGTCCTACGTCACCGACAACGGCCTGAAGCCAGAGCACGGCATGATCGCGCTGGCCCTGATCGGCCTGTGCAACATGATCGGCTCGTTCAGCGCGGGCTGGCTGGGCGGGCGCTACAGCAAGAAGTACCTGCTGTCGGGCATCTACACGCTGCGTGCGATCGCCATCGCGCTGCTCATCGCCTTCCCGCTGAGCCAGGTGACGCTGTACAGCTTCGCGATCATCATCGGTTTTCTGTGGCTCTCCACCGTGCCGCTCACCAACGGGCTGGTGGGGCAGATCTTCGGCATGCGCTACGCGGGAATGCTCGGCGGGGTGGTGTTCTTCGGCCACCAGATCGGCAGCTTCCTCGGCGTGTGGCTCGCCGGCTACCTCTACGACAACACCGGCAGCTACCACGGCGCGCTGGTGATTTCCATCGGCCTGGGCGTGTTCGCCGCGATCGTCAACCTGCCGGTGAACGAGAAGCCGCTGGCGGAGCGCCGCCCGGCGGCCGCGGTGGCCTGATGCTCTGGAAGGCGGCCGGCGTCGCGCTGCTGGTCCTCGTCAGTGCCGCCGTGTTCGCCGCCTACCTCAGGCCGGACATGGTGTTGACCTTCACCAACGCCTTCATGGCGCTCTGTGGATTTCCCGTTTCAGCGTCGCCCTGAGGCGACAGACAGGGCCTTGTAAGTGGGGCACCATGTGTGCAGAATTTGCGCATGAAAACAAAACTTGCATTGGCCATCGGGCTGGCGATCTGTACCAGGCTGGCATTCGCGCAAGGCGCGAGCGTCACGATCTCCGGCGAGGTGGCGCCCGGAGTCTACGGCCGCGTGGATATCGGCACGCGCCCGCCGCCGCCCATGCTCTACCGGCAACCGATCTTGATCCTCAAGCCAGTGAATGCGGGCCCGCCGCCCTCGGCGATCTACATGCACGTGCCGCCCGGACACGCGAAAAACTGGTCCAAGCACTGCAAGAAGTACAACGCCTGCGGCCAGCCCGTGTACTTCGTGAAATCGGCGGAGTACGAGCCGGGCTACAAGAATCCAGGCAAGGGGCAGGGCAAAGGGAAGGGGAAGGACTAGCCAGGCGCCTTGACGCTATGACGTCATGGCGTCAAGATGGCGCCCATGGATGCCCCCAAGCGCGCCACCGTTTACTTCGACCCGGAAGTGCACCGCGCCTTGCGACTCAAGGCGGCGGCGTCCGACCAATCGATCTCGGACATGGTCAATGACGCTGTAAAGGTCGTTCTTGCGGAAGACGCGGAAGACCTGGCGGCAGTTGCTGCGCGCAGGAAAGAAAAGAGCGTCTCCTTCGACAGCTTCGTTCAGGGCCTGCGCCGGCGTGGCCGGATATAGGCTGCTGATCAAGTCATCCGCGACCAAGGAGCTGGAGTCGACGGGTTCCAAGTCTGATCGCCAGCGCATCGTTGCCCGCATCCAGGCGCTTGCCGCGGATCCGCGGCCCACGGGAGCGGAGAAGCTGGCCGGCTATACCGACCAGCTCAGGATCCGCCAGGGAAACTACCGAATCCTCTACAGCGTCGACGATGAGCGGCGCGAAGTGACGATCTTCAGGATCGGCCACCGCAAAGATGTCTACCGCTAGCCACGACACAGTTGCCATTCCAGCCGCTTGGGTCGCGACCTGGTCAGAACTGATCCCCAAGGGCCGGGTCCTTGACCTTGCCTGCGGCTCCGGGCGGCATTCGCAATACCTGCTCGCGCAGGGCTTCCAAGTGACCGCCGTCGATCGCGAGCCTCAGGTGATTGAATCGGTACGCTTCCTCCAGGCCAACCTCGAGGACGGCAGCCCCTGGCCGCTGCCCGGCGAGCGCTTCCAGGGCATCGTAGTCACCAATTATCTGCACCGGCCGTTGTTTCCATTGCTGAAAGACGCGCTCGCCCCCGGCGGCGTGCTGCTCTACGAAACCTTCATGCTGGGGAACGAACGCTACGGCAGGCCCTCCAACCCTGCGTTCCTGCTGCGCCCCGGGGAACTGTGGGAGGCCTTCGCAGGTCTGCACTGCATCGCCTTCGAGCAGGGCTTCGCGCCGCAGCCAAAACCGGCAATGATTCAAAGGCTTTGCGCTGTAAGGCGGACTGAAAACAGATAAAATCGCGGCCACTTCGCCGCAAGGAGGTCGTCCCATGATCACAGGCAGCCTGGTCGCCATCGTCACGCCGATGTTCGAGGACGAACGCCTCGACATGGCGCGCTTTCGCCAGCTCATCGACTGGCACGTCGCCGAAGGCACCGACGGCATCGTCGTGGTCGGCACCACCGGCGAATCCCCGACGGTGGACTTCGACGAGCACAAGGAGCTGATCCGCGTCGCCGTGGACCATGCCAAGGGGCGCATCCCGGTCATCGCGGGCACCGGCGGCAACTCCACCGCCGAGGCGATCGAGCTCACCGAATCGGCGAAGAAGGCCGGCGCCACCGCCTGCCTGTCGGTCGTGCCCTACTACAACAAGCCGGCGCAGGAAGGGCTGTACCGCCATTTCCGCAAGGTCGCCGAGACGGTGGACCTGCCGATGATCGTCTACAACGTGCCCGGCCGCACCGTCGCCGACCTGCACAACGACACGATGCTGCGCCTGGCGGAGGTGCCGGGCATCATCGGCATCAAGGACGCCACCGCCAACATCGAGCGCGGCACCGACCTCCTCAAGCGCGCGCCGCGCGGCTTCGCCATCTACAGCGGCGACGACGCCACGGCGCTCGCGCTGATCCTGCTCGGCGGCCACGGCACCATCTCGGTCACCGCCAACGTCGCGCCGCGCCTGATGCACGAGATGTGCGCCGCGGCGCTGGTGGGCGACATGAAGAAGGCGAGGGAGCTCAACCTGCGCCTGCTCGGCCTGCACCAGAAGCTGTTCGTCGAGGCCAACCCGATTCCGGTGAAATGGGCGCTGGCGCAGATGGGCCGCATCGAGGCGGGCCTGCGCCTGCCGATGACGCCGCTCGCCGAGCGTTTCCACGACACGGTGCGCGAGGCGCTCGCAGAGGCGGGCATCGCGCTGCCTGGCCTGCGCATGGTGGAGAAGCGCGCTTGAGGATCCTGTTCCTCCTCGCGGCCGCGGCGCTGCTCGGCGCCTGTAGCACCACCGACGGGTTGTTCGAGGGCAAGAAGGTGGACTACAAGAGCGCCGGCAAGCTGCCGCCGCTCGACATCCCGCCTGACCTGAGCGTG
>JANMUO010000147.1:0-10970 GCA_031391655.1 Betaproteobacteria bacterium | reverse complement strand
GAAACCCTGCGTGCGCTGGAAGAAGCGCTGCTGGAGTTCGCCGGCAGCGTGTTGGTCATCTCGCACGACCGCTGGTTCCTCGACCGCATCGCCACGCATATCCTTGCGAGCGAAGACGAGTCGCAATGGGTGTTCTTCGACGGCAACTACCAGGAGTACGAAGCCGACAAGAGGAAGCGCCTGGGCGAGGAGGCGTCGCGGCCGCACCGCATCCGCTACAAGCCCCTCAAGAAGTAGGGTGGGCCGCTACCCCGACCTTCCGCCCAGCATGCCGCGCCGGGGCAATGTTTTCTCCAAGCTCCTCGCGCGCGGATTGCTATCGCTGTTCGGCTGGCGCGTAACGGGAGAGCTTCCCGACCGCCCGAAGGTGGTTGCCATCGTGGCGCCGCACACTTCCAATTGGGATTTCATCGTCGGCATCTCCGTTGTATTCGCGCTCGGCCTGGGCGTGCGCTTCCTCGGCAAGGATTCGCTGTTCAAGCCTCCGCTGGGCTGGCTGATGCGCTGGCTGGGCGGCAAGCCGGTGATCCGCAGCACGCCGCAGGGGGCGGTCGCAGAGGCGGCTGACATGATCGCGAAGGAGGAGCGGGTGCTGCTCGGCATCGCCCCGGAGGGAACGCGCACGCGTGGCACGCCGTGGCGCAGCGGCTTCTACAACATCGCCATGGCGGCGAAAGTGCCGATACTGCCGGCCGCTTTCGACTACGGGCGCAAGTCCCTGACGCTTTTCCCCCTGTTCGAGCCGACGGGCAATTTCGAAGCGGACATGGCGCTGCTGCAGGCCCTCTACGCGGACGTCCGCGGCCGCAATCCGTAAGGTGTAAAGTAGCGGCCACCATGGCCGCCGTCTTCAAGTACATCCTCCCGGTCGAGGAGACCCATTGGAAGTTCAATGGCTCCGGCGAGACCACCTTCACCTGGAACTACGACACGCAGAGCGAAGACCTGCTGCGCCTGTATTCCAAGGGCAAGCAGCAGCAGTGGGATGCGGAAAAGCGCATCGACTGGTCGATCGACGTGGATCCCGACGACCCGATGCAGGTGGACGAGACGGTGCTGCCGCTCTACGGCACGCCGCTGTGGCGCAAGATGTCGGAGCGCCAGAAGTCCGACCTGCGCTACCACGCCCAGGTGCACAATCTCTCGCAGTTCCTGCACGGCGAGCAGGGCGCGCTCATCTGCGCCGCGCGCATCGTGCAGGACGTGCCCACCATCGAATCGAAGTTCTACGCCGCGACGCAGGTGATGGACGAGGCGCGCCACGTGGAAGCCTACCGGCGCCTCCTGACGGAGAAATTCCGCTTCGTCTACCCGATCTCCAAGCCGCTGCAGGTGCTGCTCGAGAAAGCGCTGACTGACAAGCGCTGGGATTTCACCTACCTCGGCATGCAGGTGCTGATCGAAGGGCTCGCGCTGGTCGCCTTCCAGCGCATCCGCGACTACGCCAAGAACCCGCTATGCCAGGCGGTGAACGCCTACGTCATGCAGGACGAGGCGCGGCACGTCGCTTTCGGGCGCCTCGCGCTGCGCGAGTACTACCCGCAGCTCACCGAAGTCGAGCGACGCGAGCGCGAGGAATTCGTCATCGAGGGCTCGCACCACCTGCGCGACCGGCTCAACTCGGAAGAGATGTGGGAGCGCGTCGGCCTGGATCCGAAGGAGGCGATGCGCCAGCACGACCAGTCCGAGGGGCACACGCGCTACAAGAAGCGGCTGTTCAGCCGCATCGTGCCCACGGTGAAGGACATCGGCCTGTGGAGCCCGCGCGTGCAGAAGGCCTACGCCGACCTGGGCGTGCTGCACTACGCCGACAAGGACCCCCAGGAGATGCTCGACAACGACGCGCGCGTTGCCGAGGAGTTCGACAAGCTGATGCAGCGGCGCTAGCCGCGGCCGTTGCCGCGGCCGCCGTGGTCGCCACCACGCCCGCCGCCGCCGCGCGTTTCCATGCGCGGCTGTGACTGTGGGCGATGGGTTTCCAGCCGCGGTTGCGAGCGTTGCGGGGCCTCCATCCGCGGCTGCATGCGGTGCGGCGCTTCCACCCGCGGTTGCGGGCGATGCTGCGGAGCTTCCACCCTTGGTTGCTGGCGCTGGGGCGCTTCCACCCGCGGTTGCGGGCGATGCTGCGGAGCTTCCACCCTTGGTTGCTGGCGCTGGGGCGCTTCCCCTCTGGGCTGTTGCTGCCGATGGTCTGGCCGTGCGTCGCCCCTGCGCTCGTCGCGCTTGTCGAAGCGCGGCTGCTGATGCTGCGGGGCTTCCCCCCTCGGCTGTTGCTGCCGATGGTCAGGCCGTGCGTCGCCCCTGCGGTCGTCCCGCTTGTCGAAGCGCGGCTGCTGATGCTGCGGGCTGGCAGTGCGGAAGGCCGGCGGCATCGGTTGCGAGCGATGCTCGGCGCGCCGCACGTCGTAGCGCTGGCCGACGCCGCGGCGATGCCAGTTATCGTGTTGCCAGCGGCCCGGCTGCACGGGCTTGTGGCCCGCATATCGGTGCGGGTAGGCCGGCTTCACGTAGTAGTTGTGCGCGTGCACCACTTTCACGTGGCCGTGGTGCCAGTCGAAGCCGCCGTAGAAGAATCCCGTGGTAATGCCGATGCCCACGCCCCACCAGAATCCCGGGCGCACCACGGCGTATCCCGGCCACGGCGCCCACGCCACGGGCGGGTAGGCGGACCACCACCACGGGCCGTAGACCACGTGCGGATCGTAGTAGGGCACGTACACCACCTGCGGGTTGGCGGGCTCGATGGCGATCGTGCCGCCCTCGCTGACCACGCGCTGGCGCTCATCGGGTGCGAGATTGCCCGAAGCCTGCGCGCGCTGGCGCAGCTGCTGCACGGTCGCCATTACCTGCTCTTCCTGCGCGAGAAAGGCGTCGCCCAGGCGCCGCGTCCAGTCGAGCTGCTCGTCCATGCGGGCGAGCAGGTCGGGGAAGGCGAGCAGCGATTTCACGCTCGGGTCCCAGTCCTTGTCGGCGACCGCGCGCACGGCTTCGTCGCCTTGGAGGCCGGGATTGGCCCGCGCCCAGCGCGCGGCTTCCACGATCTCGAGCGGGTAGGTCGAGGCCATCAGCACCTGCGAGAGCAGGGGGTCGGGGTACAGCGCGACCGGCGCGAGCATCTGGTCGAGCTCAGCCTGGGGAAAGGTCTTGCGCTCCTGGGCGTAGGCCGCCGGCAGGGCAACCAGCAGGGAGAGCAGGACAGCGAGCAGTCTTTTCATGGCAGTACCTCCTGCCACATTAGAACGCCCGGGGCCCCCTACAATCGCCCGAAACTTCCCCTCAATTGCAACAGGATGTAACGCTAGTCGGAGGACTTTTCCAGCGCGGGCAGGGTGATGCCCGAAGTGAGGTCGTCGTGCGACATGCCGTTGCCGCGGTCGGCGGCGCTGGGCGGCTGGGCGCCCTTTTTCGGCCTGCCGGGCCGGTAGAACACCTGGAAGGGCTTCACCGGGGGTACCGGCGGCGGGCTTTCCAGGAACTTGCAGTCGGATTCGGTGGGGACGCTGGCCATCGCGCCAACGCGCACGCCTTTGGAGAACACCGTGTAGCGAAGCATGTGGGCCGAACCGGGGATCGGCTGGGCGATGATCTCGTATTTGCCTACGGTGAAGCGGCTGCGGGGCTGCCGGCCCGGGTGCTCCCGGGGTGCTTCAGTCTGCTTTTTCATCAACCCCTTATACACTATTTCCGGGGCCTCCGGCCGCGCAGCCGGATCATCAGCCAGCCCCCAAGCATGCCGCCCAGATGCGCGAAATGCGCGACGCCGGAGACCGTGCCGGTGACGCCGAAATACAGTTCCAGCGCGGCGAAAAGCACCACGAAGACGCGGGCCGGCAGCGGAATCGGCGGGAACAGCAGGATCAACGTCCGCCGCGGGAAATACACGCCGTAGGCAAGCAGCAGGCCGTAGACCCCGCCCGAGGCGCCCACCATCGGAAAGGGCGGGCCGCCCATCCAGGCTGTCAGGGCGATGTGGGACAAGGCGGCCACCGCCACGCTCACGAGGTAGTACTGCAGGAACCAGGCTGAACCGAACAACCGTTCCACGTCGCGGCCGAAGGTGTAGAGCCCGAGCAGGTTGAACATCAGGTGCAGCAGGCTGCCGTGCAGGAAGCTGTAGGTGAGGAGCTGCCAGAGCTCGAAGGGCGGTCCGTCGCGCGGTCCGGACACCGTTGGCGGCCACAGCGCGAACCACTCGAACAGCGGCTTGCCCCCCGCGAGCGGCAGAGCGAACACCACCAGGTTCGCGACGACCAGTGCGAAAGTAACCGGCGCCACGTTTACTGCGCGGCCTGGCCGGGCGGCGGCAGCGGCAGGCCGCGCCGGGCGATCTGCGCGCGTGCGCGGTCCGGGTAGTCGGTGATCAATCCATCGACGGCGAGGTCGAGCACCCGCTCGATGGCGGCCGGTTCGTTCACCGTCCACGGCACCACTTTCAGTCCCAGCGCGCGCGCCTCCACCAGCGTGGCGGAATCCATCGCTTCATGGTTGGGCGCCCAGAGGCGGCCGCCGGCGGCGTGCACCGCCTTCGGCTGCGAATCCGCGCCGCGCCGCCCTGTGAGGTAGACGGTGGCGACGCCGGGCGCTTCGCGTTCCACTGCGTGCAGCGTGCGCCAGTCGAAGGACTGGATGCTGGTGCGCGGCTCGAGCCCGGCGCCGCGGATCTCCGCAATCAGCGCGCGCGCGAACTCCAGCGGCGGCAGGGTTTCTTCCGGCGCCTGGGGCGAGAGCTTGGTCTCGATGTTGAAGCGCACTGTGTCGTTGCCGGATTTCTTCACCAGCTCGAACAGGTCCGCCAGGCGCGGGATGCGCGTGCCGTCGGCAGGCTGTTGGTCGGGAAAAAGCTGCGCGGTGCCGCTGCCCGGCCGCAGGCGCCCGACGTCATAGCGCTGCAACTCGAGGTAGGTCAGTGCGTGGATGAGCGGCGCTGGCGCTTCCACCCACCGGCCGTCCGGGCCGCGCGCAATGTCCGGGTTCAGCCGGCGGTCGTGGTGGATCACCACGACGCCGTCCCTGGTGACCCCGGTGTCCAGCTCCAGCGTCGTGACGCCCGCCGCCAGCGCCGCCGCGAACGCCGGCAGGGTGTTTTCAGGGGCAAGACCGCGCGCCCCGCGGTGGCCCTGCAGGTCAAATGCGCCTGCAAGCAGCGGGAGGAGCAGAGCAGCAATTGCGCAGAACTGTCGCACGGCCCGATACTAGCGCGACCCATGGCGCACGCCCCACGACCGTTTCGCCTGCAGGTGCCGGAGGCCGCGCTCGCCGATCTGAAAGAGCGGCTCGCGCGCACGCGCTGGCCCGACGAGCCGCCGCTGGAGCCCTGGTCCACCGGGACCAGCCTCGCCTACGCGCAGGAGCTGTGCGACTACTGGCGCACGCGCTTCGACTGGCGCGCCTGGGAGGCGAAGCTCAACGCCTTCCCGCAGTTCCTGCTCCCGCTCGAGGGCGTCGAGCTGCACTTCATTCATGCGCCCTCGAAGAATCCGCGGGCGCTGCCGCTGCTGCTCTCGCACGGCTGGCCGGGCTCGGTGTTCGAGTTCCACAAGCTGGTGCCGCTGCTCACGCCGCATTTCCACGTCGTCGCGCCGTCGCTGCCCGGCTACGGCCTGTCCTTCAAGCCGGGGCAGCGCCGCTTTGGAGTCGAGGACATCGCGGCATGTTTCGCCGCGCTGATGGTGCAGCTCGGCTATGCACGCTTCGGCGCGCAGGGCGGCGACTGGGGCGGCTTCATCAGCACGGTGCTCGGGCACCGCTACCCGGAGCGCGTCGCGGGTATCCACCTCAACCTGCTTGCCGTGCGGCGCGAGCTCGATGCGCTGAAGGACCCGACGCCCGAGGAGCAGGTTTTCCTCAAGCAGCTGCGCCACTGGGCGGCCGAGGAAACCGGCTATCAGTGGATCCAGGGCACCAAGCCGCAGACCCTCGCCTTCGGCCTCGCCGATTCTCCGGCCGGGCTCGCGGCGTGGATCGCGGAGAAGTTCCGCGCCTGGTCGGACTGCGGCGGCACGATCGAGAACGCAATCTCGCGCGACGAGCTGCTCGCCAATGCTTCGCTCTACTGGTTCACCGGCGCCATCGGCGCGTCCTTTTGGCCGTACTATGCGCGCCGGCACGGGCCCTGGCCGGTGCCGGAGGGGCAGACGGTGGGCGTGCCGACAGCCTATGCCGACTTTCCGAAGGAAATCCTGCGCCCGCCACGCTCGGTGGCGCAGCGCATGTACACCGACATCCGGCGCTGGACCACGATGCCGAGGGGCGGGCATTTCGCGGCCCTCGAGCAGCCCGAGCTGCTGGCCGAGGACGTCATCGCGTTTTTCCTCAGCCTGCCGGCTCGATGAGGTCCGCTCCCTCATTGCGCGCGTTGTTGACGCGCTTGCTGACCGGGTAGTGCGCGAACTCCCGCGACAGCGCGTGCTCGCGCGCATAGGCGCTTGCGTCCTTGAGCGACGGATCCAGCCATCCGGCATGCGTCTCGTCCGGCAGCACCACCGGCATGCGGTCGTGGATCTCGGCCACCGGGCCTTCCGCTGCCTTGGTGAGGATGGCGCAGCTCAGCTTGTCCTGCCACACGGACATCAGGCCGGCGAAACAGAACAGCCCGCCGTCCGCCCGTTGCAGGTAGTGCGGCTGCTTGCCGCCGGCGAGTTCCTGCCACTCGTACCAGCCCTGGGCCGGGAGGAGGCAGCGCGAGCGCCGAATCGGGTCACGCCACATCGGCTTGCCCGCCGCCTCTTCCAACCGCGCATTGATGGTGAAGGTCGGCGCCTTGTCCTGCTTCCACCAGTGCGGGATGAGGCCCCAGCGCGCAGCCGTGAGCGTGAGCTCACCGGCGTCGAGCCATAGCATCGGTACCTCGGTGGTCGGCTGCACGTTGAAGCGCTGCGGGAAATCCAGGCCGCTGGAGCGGTGGATCTGCCAGGCACGCTCGATCGAGGCCTGCCCGGGGCTGACGTAGCGGCCGCACATTCCTGCTAGCCCGGCGTGCCGGCCTTCGCGAGCCCCTGCACCAGCGGCCGTGAGCCCTGCAGCGCGACGCGCTGCAGGTAGAAGGCCAGCGCACGTTTGCCGCCCAGTTCCTCTCCGCCACCTGCTCGTCCGGGGCCGCCGTGCACCAGCTGGGGCAGCACGGTGCCCGGGCCCGGGGAGAGCTCGACCTTCGGGTGGCCGATATAGATGCGGCCGTGGAACGGCGCGATGCCCGCCACCGTTTCCTCCAGCCAGGCTGCGTCCTCCGAGTAGATCGAGCACACCAGCCCGCCGCCGCCTTTGGCGACGATGGCCGCAGGGTCCTTCGCGTAAGGAAGCAGCGAGAGCACAGGGCCGAAGACTTCCCGCGCGTGCACCGCCTCCGCTTTTGCGGCCGGCGCGAACTCGAACAGCGTGGGCGCGAGGAAATAGCCCTTCGGGAATAGCGCCTTGGCGCCGCCGGCGACCAGCCGGCCTTCGGCGGCGAGGCGTTCGACGCCCTCGCGCACGTCGGCCAGTTGCGCCGCGTTGGTGAGCGGGCCCATGCGCACCTCTTCGTCCGCCGGATTGCCGACCTTCAGGTTGCCGAGCAGCCCGGCGAGGTCGTCGCGCACCGTCGCGGCGTGCTCGGCCGGCACCAGCACGCGGCGGATCGCGGTGCATTTCTGTCCCGCTTTCTGCGTCACGTCGCGCACCACTTCCTTGAGGAAGAGTTCGTAGAGATCGCCGCTCGCGCCGGCGTCCGGCCCCAAAAGTGCGGCGTTCAGGCTATCGGCCTCGACGTTCACGCGCACCGAGTGCCGGATGACGTTGGGCAGCGCGCGCAGGCGTTCGCCGGTGTCGCCCGAGCCGGTGAAGGCCAGCACGTCCTGCGCGCCGAGCAGAGCGGGCAGGTCGCGCGGCGCGCCCACGAGGAGCTGCAGCGCGCCTTCCGGCAGCACCTTCCTGTCCACGATCACCTGCATGGCGCGCTGCGCGAGCATGGCGGTGGCGGTGGCCGGCTTGGAGAGCACCGGCATGCCGGCGAGGAGCGCGGCGGCGGCTTTTTCGGCCAGGCCCCAGGCGGGAAAATTGAACGCGTTGATGTGCACGGCGACGCCGTGGCGCGGCACCGAGACGTGCTGGCCGTGGAAGCGCGGCGAGCGCCCGAGCTGCAGGCCTTCGCCGTCCACGAGGAACCTGCCCGCGCCCAGTTGTGCGCCCAGTTCCGCGTAGGCGAGCAGCGTGGCGATCGCGCCGTCGACGTCGAACTTGGCGTCGGACCTCGTATTGCCGCAGTTGCGGATGCCCAGCTCGAGGAGTTCGTCGCGCGCGCCCTGCAGCGCGTCGGCCATGCCCTTCAGGAGCCCGCCGCGCTCGGCGAACGAAAGCGCGCGCAACGCGGGGCCGCCGGTATTGCGCGCGTATTCAAGGGCAGCGGAGAGGTCGAGTCCGTCGCTCGCGGCGAGGGCGACCGGCTCTTCGGTGGCGGGATTGAAAAGCTGCTGCCCGGCGCCCTGGCCTTCGCGCCAGCGGCCGCCGAGGAAACTTGCAAGATGTTGCATGCCGTTCTCCCGAAGCGAATCGGGCGGCAGTGTAGCGCGGCTAGGCGACTTCCTCGGCTTTCGCCTTGGCTTTCGCGCGCTTGGGCTTGGCCGCGGGCTTTTCCTTGCCGGGCGCGGTGACGCCGGTGCGTGGGCGCGAGCCCAGCACCTCGATGCACAGCGCGGCAATCTCGGTTTCCAGCAGTCGCTCCGCGTTGGCGTGCAGGTTGCGCACTTCCAGCGTGGAGAGCGTGTCGATCTTTTCCTTGGTCCATTGCGCGGCGTGGCCGCGTCCCAGGATGCGCATGATCAGTATCTCTTTCCCGATGTGAATTCGACCTTCAGGCGCGCCACCTGCCGCCTCACGGCCTCGATGTCGGCGCGCGCGCGTTCGACCTTCTGCTGCAGTTCGTCGCTGGCCGCGCCGGCCGCCGCTTCGCGCGCCAGTTCGGCATGCGCTTCGCGGTAACGGGCCTCGGCCGCATTCCAGCGTTCCACTACCTGCTGCTCCTGGTCACGCCAGAACTTTCGCTTGTCCATGCCCGCTCCTCGAAGAAATGAAGAAGCCCGGCATTGGCCGGGCCTGGGGTGCGGCTGCTGCGCTTACGCAGGACGGACGTTGGTGGCCTGTTCTCCTTTGGCTCCCTGGGTGACGTCGAACTGCACCTTGTCGTTCTCCTTCAGCGTCTTGAACCCGCCGCCCTGGATCGCGGAGAAATGCACGAACAGATCCTTGCCGCCGCCTTCCGGGGTGATGAAGCCGAAACCTTTTGCATCGTTGAACCACTTCACTGTGCCTACGCTCATGTCTAAGTCCTTGGGAATTGATGAAAAGGGCGTTTGCCCTGCGGAATGGTCAAGGAGGGAAAAAACTACCTGATGAGCGCGGGCGACTTCGCCGCGTGCGGACCAGCTATTTCGGCGCTTGAGAATCCTGCACTGCCGTTATACGCCGGTGGCGCCAATCCGTCAATAAAAACAAATGCTTGCCTTGACCGCGCGCGGCGCGGCCAAGGCACCAGGGCATTGCGCGCTCAGAAGTTGATCTGCAGGCCCAGCGACAGCACTTCGACCGGCGACGACTGGATGCCGGTCCCGTTGTTGTAGTCGACTTCGCTGAAGCGCTCGTAGTCCATGCGCAGCATGAAGGCCGGGGTCAGGCGCCAGCCCAAGCCCGCACCGAGCAGCAACACGGTGGAGGTCTTTTCAGCTTTGGTCGCGCCGACGCATGCCGACCTGCACGTGAACTCGGTCGACACCTGGGCAGCGCCTGCCTTGAGGTTGACCACCCCGCTCTGGCCGATCGGCGCCATGTAGACGCCGGAAAGCGATACTGCCTGGGATTCGAATTGGGCTGTCTTGTTGCCGGCAGCGGTCTTGACTTCCCAAATGCCAAGCTGGTACGCGCCGAGCTCCACGCCCCAATTGCCCCACATGTAGCCGCCGAAGAGCTTGCCCCCGGTAGTCTTGCTTTCGCCGACGGCGCCAGTGCTGTCGCCGTAGTTGCCCGCCGAGTCGGTGTTGGACGACATGACGCTTGCGCCCATGAAGCCGCCTTCGGTCGCCGCCATCTGGGCAAGGGCGGGAGTGGTCAGGGTCGCGGCCCCGAGCAGGGCGGCCATCAGTGCCGTTCTCTTCATCGCGTTCTCCTCAAGGTGGCCTGGATAGGACACATGGGTTGGCATTATGCCTGTCCCGGCAAGGACTTGCATCTATTACCTCAACTGGAGGATTCAAGCCCATAATTCGAGCCTGATTGTTACTTGGAATCCGAGCCCATGGCCAAGGCCAAGTCAGGGTTGAAGCGTGCGCCTGCGAAGCGCCGAGCGAAGAAGGCAAAGGCGGGGACGCGAGGGCTGATGCCGGCGGAATGCCGGCTGGACATGCTCTCCGGGGTCGCGGAGGAAGTGCGCGAGCGGGTGGTGAAGGAAGGCGGGGAGATCATCGGGACCTACAAGGATCCCCTGGGTGGAAATGCCCTGCTGGCCTGTGTCCTGCCCATCGACAAAGTCGAGCCCACGCCCTTCCAGCGCGACCTTTCGGACATGCACCATCGCCGTCTGGCGGACGTCATCGACAAAACCGGTATCTTCCTCGACCCGATCATCTGCGTCACAGCGCCCGGGGCCGGTTTCTGGACGCCCAACGGCATGCATCGCCTGATGGCCATGCGGCGCCTTGGCGCCAAGTCCATCGTTGCCCTGGTGGTCCCCAATCGCGAGATCGCCTGGCAGATCCTCGCCTTGAACACCGAGAAGGCGCACAACCTGCGCGAGAAGTCCCTGGAAGTCATCCGCATCTACCGCGGCCTGCTCGAGGAAGACGGCAAGCGGCCGGAGGCGGGGTTTGCCTTCTACCTGGAGGAGGCATCCTTCGTTACGACGGGGATCTGCTACGAGAAGAACGGCAAGTTCGCGGGCGGGGCCTACAACCCCATCGTCAAGCGCCTGAAGAAATTTTCCGACGAGCCAATCTCGAAGGCGCTGA
>JANMUO010000116.1:0-5416 GCA_031391655.1 Betaproteobacteria bacterium | reverse complement strand
CCAGCGCGAAGTAGCGCTCGCCGTCCTTCGGCGTGCGGATCTCGCCCTCGATGGTGTCGCCGGTGTGCAGGTTGAAGCGGCGGATCTGCGAGGGGCTGACGTAGATATCGTCGGTGCTCGCGAGGTAGGACGTGTCGGGGGAGCGCAGGAAGCCGAAGCCGTCGGGCAGCACTTCCAGCGTGCCGTCGCCGAAGATCGACTCGCCCTTTTTCGCCTGGTTTTTTAACAGCGCGAAGATCAGGTCCTGCTTGCGCAACCGGCTGGCGTTGTCGATCTGGAAGCCGACCGCCATTTCCACCAGTTGCGTGACGTGCTGGGTTTTCAGTTCAGAGAGGTGCATGGCCAATAGAAAAAAGGATGAGGCCCGGCCTGCCGTACTGCGGTCTCTTTGGGGAGATGCGCCTCGCGGGGAAGCTACGAAGGACGGCGGGCGCCGGGTACTGCGACTGCGCCAGTGTTATCCAGCGCAGCGATGTATCAGAGCGTAGGCGCTTTAGATATTGCTGTCAAGAAACGCGGTCAGCTGGGACTTGGAGAGCGCGCCGACTCGCGTGGCCTCCAGGTTGCCGTTCTTGAACAGCATCAGGGTGGGGATGCCGCGGATGCCGAACTTGGCCGGCACCTGCTGGTTCTCGTCCACGTTGATCTTGGCGATCTTCAGGCGCCCGTCGTACTCCTTGGCCACCTGGTCGAGGATCGGGGCAATGGACTTGCAGGGGCCGCACCACTCGGCCCAGTAGTCCACCAGGACCGGGACTTCGGATTTCAGGACGTCGGGTTCGAAACTGTCGTCTGTCACATGCTGGATCTGCGCACTGCTACTCATGGTTCCTCGGGGATCTTGCGGGGGAGCCAGTATTATGGGGGCGCAGTGCCGGGAACCCAAGGCGACATGCTAAACTACTGAACGGATTAACCTTTTTAGATGCCAAAGCCCCCCCTGCCATGACCTATGTGGTCACCGAGAGCTGCATCAAGTGCAAGTACACGGACTGCGTGGACGTGTGCCCGGTGGACTGCTTCCGGGAGGGGCCGAACATGCTGGTCATCGATCCCGACGAGTGCATCGACTGCACCCTGTGCGTGCCCGAGTGCCCGGTGGAGGCGATCTTCGCCGAGGACGACGTCCCGGACGCCCAGCGCGAGTGGATCGCCCGCAACAAGGAGCTCGCGGCGGGCTGGAAGCCGATCATCGAGCGCAAGCCCGCCCCGGCCGACGCCGACCAGTGGGCCAAGGTAGTCGCCAAAAAGCACCTTCTGGAGACGTAAACCGGGGTCAGAGCCCGATTCATTTGCCCAGTGCCCGCAGCACCGCCGCGGTGCGCGTTTCGACCCCGAGCTTCTCGTAGATGTGCTGCAGGTGCTTTTGCACCGTGCGCGGGCTCATGCCTAGGATCTCGGCGATCTCGCGGTCGGTCTTGCCGGCGGCGAGCCAGTCGAGCACCTCGCGTTCGCGCAGCGTGACCGGCAGCGCGGCAAAGCCGCGCGCCCGCGCGAGGGCGTGGCGGTAGAGCGCGGCGAGCGGTTCGCGCACCAGGTCGAGGAGCATGCGCTCGCGGTCGGTGAAATCGCTGCCGTTGCGGTTCAGCACGAAGCTCACCAGCAGGCTCCGGTCCACGAACAGCGGCACCGCGATCACGTGGTCGATGCCGATGCGCCGGTAGTAGTCGTTGTAGAGCGCCGACTTGCGGAATTCCGCGCGCGACAGGGAGTCGCTGATGCGGTGCGAGCCGCCCTGCGCGTGCGTCGCGTGGAAGTGCACCAGGGGGTGCTCGGAGAAATGCCGGTCGAAGGCCGCGCGGTCGGTGGCCGAGATCGCGCTGCCCGGTGAGCTCACCACGCTGCGCGTATTGCGCGCGAGGTCGCACACCGAAAGGGTGGTGATCTCCGAGGCCACCAGGCGCGCGAGCTGCTCGGTGCCCAGGCGCGCGAAGGACACGGCGTCGCCCGCCGCCTCGGTCATCTCGCATACCAGGCGCCAGCCGTCCTGGTAGTCCTGCTGCGTGAGTTCCGCCATCGCGCCCATCCTGCGCCTCCCGCTGCCGCCCGGCGTACGCAATCCTACGCATTGCCGCGCCGCGGCGGCAAGCACAGCATGCCTGCGCCCATTCGGCAAACAAGGAGGCTGGTCATGAGCAACGGTGCACTGGACGGCAAGCGCTTCGACGGCGTGGTGCTCGAACGCGGCAAGACTTCGGGCGACGCCGACACGCTGATCTTCGAGCGCGGCCGTTTTCGCTCGACCGCCAGCGACCGCTACGACTACGGCGACGGGCCCTACACGGCGACGGTGTCGGGCGGAATGGTGAGCTTCACCGCCGAGACCGAAAGCCCGAAGTACGGCAAGTTGCGCTGGAAGGGCGTGGTGAACGGCGAGCGGCTCGATGGCGCACTGACCATGGTGCGCGATGGCAAGCCCGCGGGCGAGAAGTGGGTGGTGGCCGGCGAGACGCGTGAAACCATCGATTGACGGCACCGCAGGCGGTTCCGCGTATCACGCGGGCATGCGCAAGCTGCAGGACCGCTTCGACACGCGGCGCCTCGCAGACCGCCTCGACGAGAAACTCGCGCGCACTGTCTTCAGCGCGCAGGACCGCGATTTCATCGCAAGCCGTACGCTGTTCTTCCTCGCCACCGCCGACGCCGGCGGCCAGCCAGATTGCTCGTACAAGGGCGGCGCGCCCGGCTTTGTGCGCGTGACCGGCGAGTGCGAACTGGCCTTCCCGAACTACGACGGCAACGGCATGTTCCGCAGCCTGGGCAATGTCCTCCTCAATCCCGCAGTGGCGCTGCTGTTCATCGATTTCGAGCGGCCGCGGCGCCTGCGGGTGCTGGGCCGGGCAAAGGTGAGCGCGGATGACCCGCTGATGGGCGAGTTCGAGGGTGCCAAACTGGTGGTGCGCGTCGAGGCGGAGAAGATCTTCCCCAACTGCCCGCGCTACATCCACCGCATGCAGCTCGTCGAGCTCTCCGCCTACGCGCCCTGCGAAGGCAAGGTGCCGCCGATCCCGGCATGGAAGAAGTTCGCGGAGTTCAACGACGTCCTCCCGGCAGGAGATTCGGCCCGCGAGGATAAATAGGGTCTGTCCCTAATTAATGGCCGTACAGCCCTGCCTTGGCCTTGCCGCGGAACACGCGGTAGGCGAAGACGGTGTAGCCGATGAGGAAGGGCAGGACTAGGACCACGCCGAAGAGGGTCACCTTGAGCGCAGAGGGGTGCGAGGCCGCCTCCCAGATGGTGATGCCGCCCAGCACGATGTAGGGGAACACGCTGTAGGCGAGGCCGGCGAAGGCAAGGGCGAAGATCGCCACAGCGCCGGCGAAGGGGTGCCAGTCGGATTTGCCCACCCTTGTCCACACCCACAGCCACACTGCAAGCGTCGCAAGCGGCAACACCATCAGCGCAAGCGTGCGGGGAAAATCAAACCACCGGTCGCGCACGATCTCGCTGGCGAGCGGCGTGCCGATGGACACCAGCGCCACGCCGAGCGCCACCCACAGCAGGCCCCACTTGGTCCAGGCCATGGCCTTCTTCTGCAGCTCGCCTTCGGTGCGCAGGATGAGCCAGGTCGCCCCGAGCAGCACGTAGCCGCCGCACAGCGCCGCGCCCACGACCATGGAGAAGAGCATGCTGCCAAAGCCGGGCTGGAACGCGGTGAGGTAGCGCCCGAGCATGTAGCCCTGCGCGAACGAGGCGAGGAACGAGCCGAACCAGAAGAGCCAGTTCCACAACTCCGCGTGCCAGCCTTTCGCCTTCAGCCGCAGCTCGAAGGACACGCCGCGCAGCATCAGGCCCGTCAGCATCGCCGCCACCGGCAGGTACAGCGCGCCGAGGATCTGGCCGTGCGCCGCCGGGAAGGCGATGAGCAGGATCCCGACGCCCAGCACCAACCAGGTCTCGTTGGCGTCCCAGAACGGGCCGATCGAGGCAACCATCACGTCCTGCTCCGCGTCCGTCGCCGCCGGCATGAGCATGCCCACGCCGAGGTCGTAGCCGTCCAGCACCACGTAGGCGAGGATGGCCGCGCCCATTAGCACCGCGAAGATGAGCGGCAGATCCAACCAAAATGCGGGGTTCACGGCTCTGCCCCTTCGCGCGCGAGGTGCGTGAGCACCACCACGTAGGCGACCAGCATCACGCTGTAGACGAACGCGTAGCCCGCCAGGCTCGCGCCGAGCGCCGCCTCGGACACCCGTCCCGCCGCATCCGCGGTGCGCAGGATCCCGGTCACCAGCCAGGGCTGGCGCCCGATCTCGGTCACCAGCCACCCGGCGAGCGTCGCCACCCAGCCCGAGAAGGTCATCGCGGCAAAGCCCCACAGCAGCCAGCGCGGCACGCGCCGGCGCAGGATCCAGCTCCCCGCCCAGGCGAAGGCGAGCATCAGCACGCCCACGCCCAACATCACGCGGAAGGCGAAGAACACCGGCGCCACGGGCGGGATGTCGGGCGCGAACTCCTCCAGCCCCTTGATTTCCGCGTCCATGTCGTGCCGCAGGATGAGGCTCGCCATCTTCGGCAGTTGGACGGCGTAGTCGTTGCGCCGCGTCTCCTCGTTCGGGATGGCGAAGAGCACCAGCGGCGCGCCTTTCTGCGTTTTCCAGAGCGCCTCCATGGCGGCGACTTTCCCCGGCTGGTGCTCCAGCGTGTTCAGGCCGTGCAGGTCGCCCACCAGCACCTGCAGCGGCGCGAGCACCGCCGCCACCAGCGCGCCCGCACGCAGCGTGCGCAGCGCGCCTGCGTCCTGCGGCGCCTTGAGCAGCCGCCAGGCCGACAGGCCCGCGACGAAGAACGAGGCGGTGAGCCCGGAGGCGAGCAGCATGTGCGTGAGGCGGTAGGTGAAGGACGGGTTGAAGATCACCTTCACCCAGTCCCCGGCGATCAGCACGTTGCCGTCCAATACGTGCCCGGTGGGCGTGTGCATCCAGGAGATGAGCGCGAGGATCCAGAACGCCGAAAGGGTGGTGCCGATCGCCACCATCGCCGCCGACAGGATGTGCACGCGCGTGGACACGCGCTCCATGCCAAAGAGCATCACGCCGAGGAAAGTGGCCTCGAGGAAGAACGCGGTCAGCACCTCGTAGCCGAGCAGGGGCCCGGCGATGTTGCCCACCTTTTCCATGTAGCCCGGCCAGTTGGTGCCGAACTGGAAGCTCATGGTGATGCCGGAGACCACGCCGAGCGCGAAGGTGAGGGCGAAAATTTTCGTCCAGAGGAAGTAGGCTTCTTCCCAGCCCTGGGCGGACTCCTTGTCCTGCGCCGCGCCGCGTCGGAGGCGGAAGTAGACGAGGAACCAACAGAGCGCGATGTTGATCGTCGGGAACAGGATGTGGAAGCTGATGTTGGCGGCGAACTGGATGCGCGAAAGCAGCAAGGTGTCCATCCCGCCATTGTGGCGTCAGCCGGCGGCTTTGCGCG
>JANMUO010000115.1:0-7651 GCA_031391655.1 Betaproteobacteria bacterium | reverse complement strand
GATACGAGCAGCCCTCGGGCGGCAGGTAGAAATCCACGATCTCCGGGAACTGTTTTACGAGCAGCGGCACGAACACTTCATTGAGCGCCACGCCCAGCATCGCCGGCTCGTCGGGCGGCTTGCCGGTGTAGGTCGAGTGGTAGATCGGATCGCGCCGCAGCGTCACGCGCTCCACCGTCAGCACCGGGAAGCGCTCGGCCTCGTTGTAGTAGCCGGTGTGGTCGCCGTGCGGGCCTTCGAGCGCCGGGTCCTCGGGCTTCAACACGCCCTCGAGCACGATCTCCGCGCGCGCCGGCACCTGCAGGTCGCTGCCGATGCATTTCACGAGTTCGGTGCGCGCACCGCGCAGCAGCCCCGCGAACTGGTACTCCCCCAGCGTATCGGGCACCGGAGTCACCGCGGCGAGCGTGGTGGCCGGATCGGCGCCCAGCGCGACCGCCACCGGAAAGGGTTTCCCCGGATGCGCAATCTGGTGGTCGCGGAAATCCAGCGCGCCGCCGCGATGCGCGAGCCAGCGCATGATCACCCGGTTCGGGTCGATCACCTGCTGGCGGTAGATCCCGAGGTTCTGCCGCGGCTTGAGCGGCCCGCGCGTGACAGTCAGGCCCCAGGTGATGAGCGGCCCGGCGTCGCCGGGCCAGCAGGTCTGCACCGGCAGGCGCGCGAGGTCCACGTCCTTTCCTTCCCACACTGTCTCCTGGCACGGCGCCGACGTGACCACCTTGGGCGCCATGTCGAGCACCTTGCCCGCCATGCGCGCGAGCTGGGGGAGCTTCTCCACCACGTCGCGCAATCCCTTGGGCGGATCCGGTTCGCGCAGCGCCGCGAGGAGCCGCCCGATGTCGCGCAGCGCGGGCGCCGGGTCCACCCCCGCTTCGATTCCCATGGCCAGCGCAATCCTCTCCACGGTGCCGAACAGGTTCCCCAGCACGGGGATCGCGAAGCCCGCCGGCTTCTCGAACAGCAGCGCGGGCCCGCCCGCGCGCAGCACGCGGTCGCAAACCTCGGTCATCTCCAGGCGCGGCGACACGCTCGCCGCGACGCGCTTCAGGCCGCCGAGCGCTTCGAGCTTGGCGAGGAACTCGCGCAGGTCCGCGTAGTGCATCTCAACTACTGTGCTGGGCGACGCGCTCGGCCAGCAGCTCGGAGAAATCCCGCAGCTGGTGGCTCATGCCGCGCACCTGGTAGGCGCGCTCGATCCCCGGCAGGCCCAGCACCAGCGTCGTGGCGCCCAGCCAGCCGAACCAGATCACGGCCCCGCCCCAGGCGAGCAGCGCCGCCGCGATCACCGGCATCAGGCTGGCGAAGATCTCCAGCGAGCGCATCACCACGCGCAGCAGCTGCCCCACCGCCGGCCCGTCGGCCACTTCCGCCCCCACGCCCGCCGCGAGCGTGCCGAGCGGCCGGAACAGCACGAACAGCAACAGCGCCATGAAGACGAGCGTCACGCCCATGCCGATGCGCTGGGGGTCGCGTCGGTAGCCGACGCTCACCGAGGCGATGGCGCCGAGCGCGAGGCTCTCCATCTGGCCCAAGCCCGTGTGCAGCAGGCGCGAGGCGGTGAGCGTGAGCTGCGTGCCGCGCAGCGGGCCGGAAGGAAAATCGAACGTTGCGATGGGCGGCTCTTGCGCCATGCTTACCTCAGCCAGTAGGAGGCGATGATGCCGCCGAGCACTGCCGCGCCCACCCAGACGTTGTTCTGGAAGGCCTTGAAGCAGCCCTCGCGCGTGCGCCCCCGGATCAGGAAATAGTGGTAGCCCATCAGCGCGGCGGCGAGCGCGAGCCCGGCGTAGTAAGGCCAGCGCAGGTGCAGGTAAGTTCCCACGCCGGCGAGGATGGCGAGCATCGCGCCGTAGCTCGCCATCACCGCGGCGACGTCGTGGCGCCCCAGCGCCAGCGCCGAGGTGCGCAGGCCGAGCTTCGCATCGTCGTCGCGATCCACCATTGCGTACTCGGTGTCGTAGGCGAACGCGTAGCAGATGTTGGCGGCGAGCAGCGCCCAGCATTCCGCCGGCAGCTGCCACTGGATCGCCGCGTAGGCCATCGGGATGCCGAAGCCGAAAGCCACGCCGAGGACGAGCTGCGGCAGCGCGAAGAAGCGCTTGGTGTACGGATAGAGAATCGCGATCGCCAGCGCCACGAACGACAGGCCGATCGCGAGCCGGTTGAGCATCAGCACCAGCCCGAAGGCGGTGGCGGCGAGCAGCGCGCCCAGCACCAGCGCTTCCATGGGCGCGATGTCGCCCGCGGCGAGCGGCCGGTCGCGGGTGCGCGCAACGCGGCCATCGAAGTGGCGGTCTGCGAAATCGTTCAGGGCGCAGCCCGCGGAGCGCATGAGCAGCGTGCCGACGCCGAAGATGGCGACGGCCTCGATGGAGGGATTGCCGCCCGCGGCGAGCCACACCGCCCACAGCGTCGGCCACAGGAGGAGCAGCGTGCCTACCGGCTTGTCCAGGCGCAGCAGGCGCTCGTAGGCGTCGAGCCGCCGGCCGAGGAATTCGAGGTCAATGCCCATGTCTAGACTCTAGTGTAGTCGGAGCGGGCCCTGAGCCAGCGCTCGATGTGCCTGCGCACGGGGGCCTCGTCCCCGCCCAACAGTTCCTCGGCCGCCGCGCCCGCCGCCTCGACGAGGCCGGCGTCGGCGACCGGGTCGGCAAAGCGCAGCAGCTGTCCGCTCTGGCGCTCGCCGAGGAATTCCCCCGGGCCGCGCAGCGCCAGGTCCTTCTCGGCGATGGCGAAGCCGTCGGCGTTCTCGTAGATCACCTTGAGGCGCGCGCGCGCCGGCTCCGTGAGCGGCTCCTGGAACAAGAGGATGCAGTCGCTCGCGCGCGCGCCGCGCCCGATGCGCCCGCGCAGCTGGTGCAGCTGCGCGAGGCCGAAGCGCTCGGCATGCTCGATCACCATGAGCGAGGCATTGGGCACGTCCACGCCGACCTCGATCACCGTCGTGCACACGAGGAGCTGCGTCTGGCCGCCGGCGAACGCCTGCATGGCGGCGGCCTTTTCCGCCGGCGCCAGGCGCCCGTGCACGAGACCCACGCGCAGCTCGGGCAGCTCGCGCCGCAACTCTTCGTAAGCCTCCAGCGCCGCCTGCAGATCCCGCATCTCATCCGTCGGCTTCGATTCCTCGATCACCGGGCACACCCAGTAGGCCTGCTGCCCGTCGGCGCAGGCCGCGCGGATGCGTTCCAGCACTTCGCCGCGCCGGCCGGTGGCAACAAGGCGCGTGGTCACGGGCTTTCGCCCCGGCGGCAGCTCGTCGATCTTCGACACGTCGAGGTCCGCGTGATAAGTCATCTCCAAGGTGCGCGGGATGGGCGTGGCGCTCATCATCAACTGGTGCGCCACGGCGGCCTCGGCTTTCTTGCGCAACTGCAGGCGCTGCTTCACGCCGAAGCGGTGCTGCTCGTCCACGATGGCGAGGGCCAGCGCCTTGAACTCCACCCCATCCTGGAACAGGGCCTGCGTGCCGATGGCGATGCTGGCGCCTCCCGCGGCGATCGCTTTCCTCGCGGCCTTCTTCTCCGCCGCCGGCAACCCGCCGTGCAGCCAGGCGATCTGCACGCCCAGCGGCGCGAGCCAGGCGGAGAACTTGCGGTAGTGCTGCTCGGCGAGGATCTCGGTGGGCGCCATCACCGCCGCCTGCGCGCCCGCATCCACCGCGGCGAGGCAGCCGATCGCCGCGACGATGGTCTTGCCGCTGCCCACATCCCCCTGCAGCAGGCGCTGCATGGGGTGCGGCTGCGCGAGGTCCTTGAGCAGTTCGGCCATCACGCGCTGCTGCGCGCGCGTGAGGCGGAACGGGAGCTTGCCGAGGAAGCGCCTGAGCAGGGGGCCGTTGGAGGGCAGCGCCGGCGCGGCCTTCTCGCGGCGTTTCCTTCGCGCGAGGCGCAGCTGCAGTTGCTGGGCCAGGAGCTCATCGAACTTGACGCGCCGCCACGCCGCCGCGGTGTCCGCGCCCGGCGCCGGCGCGTGCAGCAGGCGCACGCTCGATTCGAGCGGCGCGAGCGCGTAGCGCGCGCGCACGCCAGCGTCGAGGTTGTCCTCGATCGGCTCTTCGGCGAGCGCCTCCTGCACGAGCTTCCTCAACGTCGCCTGGCCGAGGCCCGTGGTGGTGGAATAGACCGGCGTGAGCGCCGCGGGCAGCGGCTCGCCCGGCGCGACGATGCGATAGCGCGGATGGATCATCTCCGCGCCGCCGCGCGCGGGACGCAGTTCGCCGAAGGCGCGCACGAGCTTGCCCTCCTCGATGGCGCGCTCGAACTGCTTCGTCTGGCTGCCGTAGAAATTCAGGAAACGCAGCGCCAGGCCGTCGCAGTACACGACGAGTTGTCTTTTTGGCCTGAAAACCACGTCGGTGCTGCGCACCGACGCCTCGACCTGGACCGTCGTGCCGGGAATCGCCTGCGCCAAACGCGTCAGCCGCGTCTCGTCCTCGTAGCGCAGCGGCAGGTGGTAGAGGAGGTCGTGGCGCGAACGGATCCCGAGTTTGGCGAGCTTTGCCGCCGTCGCGGGGGGAAGCTCGCGCTTCAACCGGCGTGCAGAATCGCGTCGATCTCGACCAGCGCGCCGCGCGGCAGGCTGGCCACGCCGATCGCCGCGCGCGCGGGGAACGGCTGCTTGACGTGCTGCGCCATGATCTCGTTGACCTTGGCGAAGTGCGCGAGGTCGGTGAGGTACACCGTCATGCGCACCGTGCGATCCAGCCCGAGGCCGGCGGCCTTCGCCACCGCCGCGAGGTTGGCGAACACGCGCTGGATCTGCGCGTCGATGCCCTCGACCATCTTCATGGTCTGCGGATCGAGCCCGATCTGGCCCGAGAGGTACACGGTGTCGCCGGCGCGGATCGCCTGCGAGTAGGCGCCGATCGCCGCCGGCGCGTCGGCAGTCTGGATCGCGGTCTTCATGGCGGCTCAGGGATTAGAATGACGCCGCCAATCTTATCTGAAATGCCTTCCCCCCTGATCGCCAACCTGGAAAAGCTGCTCGGCACGCCGCGCGACGGCGCGCTGCTGCGCTATTCGCTGGGCACCGAGTACCTGAAGGCGGGCGAGCGCGAGCGCGCCATCGCCGCGCTGCAGGAAGCCGTGGCGCGCGACCCGCGCTATTCGGCGGCGTGGAAGGCGCTCGGCGGCGCGCTCGCCGAGGCAGGCCGCGACACCGAGGCGCTCGCCGCCTGGACGCAGGGCATCGAGGCTGCGCACGCGAAAGGCGACAAGCAGGCCGCCAAGGAAATGACGGTGTTCGCGCGCCGCCTCGAGAAGCGCCGCGGCGCATGAGCCTGTTCCACGGCCTGCGCCAGTTCGTGCTCGGCGCGCCGCTCGATCCGATGTCGCAGAAGACGCGCCACTCGATCGCACTCGCCGCGTTCTTCGCCTGGGTCGGCCTAGGCGCCGACGGCATCTCGTCTTCCGCCTACGGCCCGGAGGAAGCCTTCCGCGCGCTCGAAGGGCACAACCACCTCGGCCTGTACATGGCGTTCGCGGTGGTGGTGACGGTGTTCATCATCGCGCTGGCCTACAACCAGGTGATCGAGCTCTTCCCCACCGGCGGCGGCGGCTACCGCGTCGCCACGCAGCTGGTCGGTCCCTACGCGGGACTGGTGTCGGGCGCCGCGCTGCTGGTGGACTACGTGCTCACCATCGCCATCTCGGTGGCGGCCGGGGTGGACGCCATGTTCTCGCTCCTGCCGTTGGACTGGCAGCGCTGGAAGCTCGCCACCGGCCTCATCGCCGTGGTGCTGCTCCTGCTGCTCAATCTGCGCGGCATGAAGGAGGCGATCAAGGTTCTCTTGCCCGTGTTCCTCGGCTTCATCGCCACGCACTTCGTGCTCATCGTCTACGGCATCCTCGCGCACGCGGGCAATCTCGCCGCGCTGGTGCCCGCCACGCTGGAGGAAACGCGCACCCTCGGCAGCGAGATGGGCTGGACCGCGCTCGCCGCGTTCCTGCTGCTCGCCTACGCGCAGGGCGGCGGCACCTACACCGGCCTCGAAGCCGTGTCGAACAACGTCAACGTGCTCGCCGAGCCGCGCAAGCGCACCGGCAAGCTCACCATGCTCTACATGGCGGCGTCGCTCGCCTTCACCGCGGGGGGCATCATCCTGCTGTACCTCCTGTGGGACGTGCGGCACGTGGAAGGCCAGACCTACAACGCGGTGGCCTTCGGCGCGGTGCTCAAGGACATGGGCTTCGACGGGCCGCTCTCGCACCCCATCGCGCTGACAGTGGTGCTGGCCCTCGAGGCGGGGCTCCTGTTCGTCGCCGCCAACACGGGCTTTCTCGGCGGCCCGGCGGTGCTCTCCAACATGGCGGCCGATTCCTGGGTGCCGCACAAGTTCCGGTACCTCTCGACGCGCCTGGTGACCGAGAACGGCATCCTGGTGATGGGCCTGGCGGCCTTCGCCGTGCTGTGGGCCACGGCGGGGAGCGTGACCCTGCTGGTGGTGCTGTACTCGATCAGCGTGTTCCTCACCTTCGCGGTGTCCCTGTGGGGGCTGTCGCTGTACTGGTGGCGCGCGCGGCGCGAGCCGCAGCGCCTGTGGCGCCTCGCGCTGTCGCTCACCGGCTTCGTCATCTGCGCGGTCATCCTGCTGCTGCTGTCGTGGAACCGCTTCGACGACGGCGGCTGGGCGGCGCTGCTGATCATCGCGGCGATCGTCGCGATGTGCGTGGTGGTGCGGCGCCACTACGAGGCCACCAAGCTGGCGCTGCGCAAGATCGACGCGCAATTCGAGCACATGCCCTTCGGCTCCGAGGCGAAACCGCCGGCCATCGACCGGCAGGCGGCGACCGCGGTGTTCATGGTCGGGTCCTCGCGCGGCGGGGGACTGCACACGCTGCTGTGGGTGCAGCGCATGTTCCAGGGGCATTTCCGCAACTTCGTGTTCATCAACGCGCGCGCCGTGGACGCGCAGAGCTACGGCGGCGCGGAGGCGATGCAGGCGATGAAGCTGGAAGCGAACGTGGCGCTGAAGTTCTTCGAGAACTTCTGCCGCTCCAACGGCTTGGCGGCCAAGTCCTATCTCGCCTTCGGCACCGACCCGATCGAGGGCTTCGTCGAGCTGTGCGCGCGCGTGCAGGAGGAGTTCCCGCAGGCGATCTTCTTCACCTCGAAGCTGATTTTCCGGCAGGACAACTGGTTCACGCGCCTGCTGCACAACCAGGCGGCGCTGGTGCTGCAGCAGCGCCTGCACCTCGCCGGCATGCAGATGGTGATCCTGCCGATGCAGGTCGAGGCCTAGGCCTCGGCGCGCGCGAGCCGCTCGGCGATTTTCTCCGCCGCCATCGGCCGGTCGAAGAAGTAGCCCTGCGCCTGGTCGCAGCCGTGGCGGCGCAGGAACGCCGCCTGCTCCTCGGTCTCCACGCCCTCGGCGATCACCGTGAGGTGCAGGTTCTGCGCCATGTCGATGATGGCGCGCACGATGGAGGCCGCATCGGCGTTGGTGTCGGCGTCGCGCACGAAGCTGCGGTCGATCTTGAGCGCCGACAGCGGCAGCCGCGTGAGGTACGACAGGCTCGAGTAGCCGGTGCCGAAATCGTCGATCGAGATGCGCAGGCCCGCGGCGCGCAGGTTGCGCATCACGCGCACCGCGTCCTCGGGATTCTCCATCAGGCAGCTCTCGGTGATCTCCAGCTCGAGGAACTCGGCC
>JANMUO010000101.1:0-1908 GCA_031391655.1 Betaproteobacteria bacterium | reverse complement strand
GATTCCCTGGATGCGCTGTGCCCGCGCCAGCCGCTGACCTTCCACAACGTGGATACGGCGGGCGAGGACGTGGCGCTCATCGCCTTCACCTCGGGCACCACCGGCAAGCCCAAGGGCACGATGCATTTCCACCGCGACGTGGTCGCGATGTGCGACGCCTTCCCGCGCTCCTGCCTGCAGGCGGCGAAGGACGACGTGTTCTGCGGCACGCCGCCGCTCGCCTTCACCTTCGGGCTGGGCGGCCTGCTCGCGTTCCCGATGCGCGTGGGCGCGTCCACGGTCCTCGTCGAGAAGCTCACGCCGGCGACGCTGCTGGAGACCATCCAGCGCGAGCGCGCCACCATCTGCTTCACGGCGCCGACCATGTACCGCGCCATGGCCGCCATGGCAAAGGACTATGACCTGGCCTCCCTGCGCAAATGCGTGTCGGCGGGCGAGGCACTGCCCGATGCCACGCGGCAGCTGTTCAGGGAGGCGACCGGCATCGAGCTTATCGACGGCATCGGTTCCACCGAGATGATCCACATCTTCATCTCCCACACGCCGGAGCGCGCGCGGCGCGGCGCCACCGGCTACGCCATCCCCGGCTACCGCGCCACGGTCCTGGACGAGGAGGGCCGGCCCTGCAAGCCGGGCGTGGTGGGGCGCCTCGCGGTCAAGGGGCCGACGGGCTGCCGCTACCTGGCTGACGACCGGCAGCAAACCTACGTTCAGGAGGGCTGGAACATCACCGGCGATGCCTACCGGATGGACGAGGACGGCTATTTCTACTACCAGGCGCGCACCGACGACATGATCATTTCGGCCGGCTACAACATCGCCGGCCCGGAAGTGGAAGGGGCGCTGCTCGCGCACGCGGCGGTGGCCGAGTGCGGCGTGGTCGGCGCGCCCGACGCGCAACGCGGCACCATCGTCAAGGCCTACGTGGTGCTCAAGCCCGGCTACGTGTAAGGCGCGGCGATGGCCGCCGCGCTGCAGGAGCACGCGAAGCAGGCCATCGCACCCTACAAGTACCCGCGCTCGATCGAGTTCGTCGACGCGCTGCCGCGCACCGAGACCGGGAAACTGCAGCGATTCAAGCTGAGGACCACATGATGCAAATCCTGCAACCGCCAGCGTGGGCACGCCCGAAAGGTTTTTCCAACGGCATCGCTGTGAAAGGCGGCACGACCGTCTACATCGCCGGCCAGGTTGGTTATACGGGACAAGGCGAATGGAAGGAAAAGGGCTTCGCGGGCCAGTTCCGCCAGACGCTGAGGAACATCCTTGAGGTCCTTGCCGAAGCGGGGGGCAGGCCCGAGCACCTCGTGCGGCTGACCTGGTACGTGCTCGACAAGCAGGAGTACCTCGGCGCGCTGAAGGAGGTCGGCGCCGCCTACCGCGAACTGATCGGCAAGCACTACCCGGTGATGGCGGTGGTGCAGGTGAGCGGACTGGTAGAGGACGCGGCGCGGCTGGAGATCGAGGCCGTCGCGGTGATCCCCGATCCGGCGCGGCCATGAAGATCTCCATCGTCGGCGGCGGCCCCGGGGGCCTTTACTTCGCGCTGCTGGCGAAGAAGGCCTGGCCGCGCTGGGAGGTCACGGTGTTCGAGCGCAACCGCCCCGACGACACGTTCGGCTTTGGCGTGGTGTTCTCGGACCAGACGCTGGACACCTTCAAGGCCTGCGACCTCGTGAGCTACGAGCGCATCCGCCGGCGCTTCGCCTACTGGGGCGGCGTGGACGTGGTGTACAAGGGGCGCACGCTGCGCTCGGACGGCAACGGCTTTTGCGGCTGCTCCAGGAACGCACTGCTCGCCATCCTGCAGGACCGCTGCCGCGAGCTCGGCTGCTGAATGCCGCCCCGATGATCTCCGGGCGCTATCCCAACCTGGGACCGGACGTCCTGATGCAGGCCGGGATCCCC
>JANMUO010000098.1:0-2691 GCA_031391655.1 Betaproteobacteria bacterium | reverse complement strand
GCGGAAATGGAAAAGGCGCTCACCGCCAAGTTCGCGCCGGAGTCGGTGGCCAACCTGAAGGTCAAGGCCGACGGCCTGAACAGCGACCAGCACGCCTCGGCCGAATACCGGGCGCACCTGATCACGGTGATGGCCAAGCGCGCGGTCGAAGCGGCGCTGAAGTAGGCCCGCGCGTTTCGACCAAGGCCCGCTTCGGCGGGCCTTTTTCTTTTAGAATCGCCGCATGCTGCCGCAGTCCATCGACGACACCCTCAAGCTGCTCACCTCGGGCGATTACGTGGCCGACCGCAGCCTCGCCACCGCGCTCTATCTCTCGCTCGCCATGCAGCGCCCGCTGTTCCTCGAGGGCGAGGCCGGCACCGGCAAGACGGAGATCGCCAAGGTGATCGCCAAATCGCTGGACCGCGAACTGATCCGCCTGCAGTGCTACGAGGGACTGGACATCGCGCAGGCGGCCTACGAGTGGAACTACCCGCGGCAGATGATCGAGATCCGGCTCGCGGAGGCCTCGGGCGAGAAATCCAAGGACAAGATCTCGCACGACATCTTCGACCACCGCTTCCTCATCAAGCGCCCGCTCGCCCTTGCGCTCGAAGGCAAGGGCGGCAAGGCGCCGGTGCTGCTGATCGACGAGTTGGACCGCACCGACGAGCCGTTCGAGGCCTACCTGCTGGAAGTGCTCTCCGACTGGCAGATCACGGTGCCCGAGATCGGTACGCTGAAGGCGGCCGAGCCGCCGATCGTGGTGATCACCTCGAACCGCACGCGCGAGATCCATGACGCGGTCAAGCGCCGCTGCTTCTACCACTGGGTGGACTATCCGGACGCGCGGCGCGAACTGGAGATCCTGCGGCGCAAGGCGCCGAAGGCCTCGGCCGCGCTGTCGAAGGAAGTGGTGGCGTTCGTGCAGCGCCTGCGCGGCGTGGACCTGTTCAAGCTGCCGGGCGTCGCGGAGACCATCGACTGGGCGAACTGCCTGGTGGCGCTGGACAAGATCGCGCTCGACCCGGAGACGGTCAACAATACCCTCGGCGTGCTGCTCAAGTACCAGGACGACATCGAAAAGATCGCCGGCGACGAAGCCGCGCGCCTGGTCACCGAGGCGAGGAGCGCCGCTACCGCGGCCTAGATGCTGCCGCAGCCCGGCCCGGCCGCGGCACGCGGCAAGCTGGCGGAGAACGTGATGCACTTCGCGCGCCTGCTGCGCGGCGCCGGCCTGCGCGTCGGCCCCGACCGCGTGCTCGATTGCTTGCGCGCACTGGAAATAGCCCGTGCCGACCGCCGCGACGACTGGTACTGGACCATGTCTGCGGTGCTGCTCTCGCGCGAAGAGCAGCGCCCGATCTTCGACCAGGCGTTTCGCCTTTTCTGGCGCGACCCCAAGCTCACCGAGAAGATGATGCAGATGCTGCTGCCGCAGACCTACGGCCGCACGCCCAAGCCCGAGGAGCAGCAGAGCCAGCGCCTGACCGACGCCCTGTTCGGGCAGAAGAAACCCGAGGAGGAGCGCGAGCAACAGAAGGTGGAGATGGACGCGCGGCTCACCTTCTCCTCGCGCGAGGTGCTGCAGCGCATGGACTTCGACACCATGTCGGCCGCCGAGCTGGCCGAAGCCAAGCGCATGATCCGCCAGCTGCGCCTGCCGCTGCCGCTGATCCGCACGCGGCGCCACGCGCCGGACCTGCGGGGGCGGCGCGTGCACCTGCGCGCCACCCTGCGCCAGAGCCTGCGCGAGGGCGGCGACGTGATCCCGCTGGTGCGCTCCAGGCCGGTCGAGATCCACCCGCCGCTGGTGGTGCTGTGCGACATCTCGGGCTCGCTGAACCCCTACGCGCGCATGTTCCTGCACTTCCTGCACGCGCTCACCAACGACCGCGACCGCGTGCACACCTTCGTCTTCGGCACGCGGCTCACCAACGTCACGCGCCAGCTTCGCCACCGCGACGTGGACGTGGCGATGACGCGCGTGGCCGACGCCATCAAGGACTGGTCCGGCGGCACCCGCATCGGCGTGTGCCTGCGCGATTTCAACTGGCGCTGGGCGCGGCGGCTGCTCGGGCAGAACGCCTGCGTGCTGCTGGTGTCCGACGGCCTGGACCGCGAGGCGGGCGAGGGCCTGGGCGAGGAGATGGAGCGCCTGTCCATGTCCTGCCGTTTCCTCGTCTGGCTCAACCCGCTCCTGCGCTACGACAAGTTCGAGGCCAAGCCCGCCGGCGTGCGCGCCATGCTGCCGCACGTGGACCTGTTCCTGCCGGTGCATAATCTGAAAAGCCTGGTCGACCTGGCACGCACGCTGGGCCGGCCGCTGGCGCGCAAAACGGAGAACCACGCATGGAAATGAGCGGCGAGGAACTCATCCCGGCGACGCAGGCCGACACCTGGGCCGCGCTCAACGATCCCGAGATCCTCAAGGCCTGCGTTCCCGGCTGCGATGCCGTGGACCGCATTGCGGACAACGAGTACCAGGTGCTGATGGTGGCGCGCATCGGTCCGGTGAGCGCCAAGTTCAAGGGCAAGCTCACGCTCTCGGACCTCAACCCGCCGCACTCCTACGCCATCGCCTTCGAGGGCCAGGGCGGCGGCGCCGGCTTCGCCAAGGGCTCGGCCCAGGTGCAACTCGCGCCCGAGGGCAAGGGCACGAAGCTCAGCTACCAGGTAAAGGCCAACGTCGGGGGCAAGCTCGCGCAGATC
>JANMUO010000051.1:0-17191 GCA_031391655.1 Betaproteobacteria bacterium | reverse complement strand
GGCCACCATGGTGGGCGTGGTGGGTGCGCTGTCGGCGTTCTACCACGACGCGCTCGACATCAATGACCCGCAGCACCGCACCATCTCGGCGTTCCGCCTGATTGCGAAGCTGCCGACCATCGTCGCGATGGCCTACAAGTACAACGTCGGCCAGCCTTTCATGTACCCGCGCAACGACCTGTCCTACACGGCGAACTTCATGCGCATGATGTTCGCGGTGCCGGCGGAGGACTACAAGGTGAACCCGGTTCTGGTGAGGGCGCTGGACCGCATCTTCATCCTGCACGCCGACCACGAGCAGAACGCCTCGACCTCGACGGTGCGACTCGCCGGCTCCTCCGGCGCCAATCCCTACGCCTGCATCTCCTCCGGCATCGCCTGCCTGTGGGGGCCGGCGCACGGCGGGGCCAACGAGGCCTGTTTGCAGATGCTGGAGGAGATCGGCGACGTCACGAAGATCGGCGAATTCATCGCCAAGGTGAAGGACAAGAACTCCGGCGTGCGCCTGATGGGCTTCGGCCACCGCGTCTACAAGAACCACGACCCGCGCGCGAAACTCATGCGCGAAACCTGCCATGAAGTCCTGAACGAACTCGGCCTGCACAACGACCGCCTGTTCAAGCTGGCCATCGCTCTGGAGAAGATCGCTCTGGAAGATGACTACTTCGTCAGCCGCAAGCTGTACCCGAACGTGGACTTCTATTCGGGCATCGTGCAGCGCGCGATGGGCATCCCGGTGTCCATGTTCACCTGCATCTTCGCACTGGCGCGCACGGTGGGCTGGATCGCGCAGTGGCAGGAGATGATCGCGGACCCCGAGTACAAGATCGGCCGCCCGCGCCAGCTCTACAAGGGCGCGCAGCGTCGCGAAGTGAAGCCCATCACCGCAAGGTGATCCCTAGGTCCCAGAGGTAACGCGCCATGATGAAACAGTTCCTGTCGAACTCCTATCTGTTCGGCGGCAATGCGCCCTTCGTCGAGGAGCTGTACGAGAAGTACCTGGTCAACCCGGGTGCGGTGCCCGACGAGTGGCGCGACTACTTCGACCAGATGCAGCTGCTGCCTGGCAGCTCGGGCAACGGCGGCAAGGATGTCGCGCACGCGCCGGTGGTGGAGTCCCTTGCGCAGCGCGCCAAGGCCGGCCTCCTGGGCGGTCCCGGGCGCTCGCTGGCCACCGAGCCGGTGGCGCCCGAGCGCCTGCAGGTCGCGGCGCTGCTGCTGGTGACGTCGTACCGCATCGCCGGCTCGCGCTGGGCCACGCTGGACCCGCTCAAGCGACTGCAGCGGCCGCAGGTGCCCGAGCTGGAGCCCGCCTACTACGACTTGTCGGAGGCCGACCTCGACCAGACGGTGAACTCCGGATCCTTCATGGGCCTGGACCGGGTATCGCTGCGCACGCTGATCCAGGCGCTGCGCGACACGTACTGCCGCAACATCGGGTTCGAGTACATGTTCATCAGCGACCGCGCCCAGCGCCAATGGATCCAGGAGCGCGTCGAGCCGGTGCGCGCGGTGCCGAAGTATTCCGCCGAGCAGCAGAAAGCGCTGCTGCAGAAACTCACCGAAGCCGAGCAGCTCGAGCGCTACCTGCACACGCGCTACGTCGGCCAGAAGCGCTTCTCGCTGGAAGGCGGCGAGAGCCTCATCCCCTCGATCGACGACCTCATCCAGCGCGCCGGCGGCAACGGCGTGCAGGAGATCGTCATCGGCATGGCGCATCGCGGGCGCCTCAACGTGCTGGTGAACGTGCTGGGCAAGATGCCCAAGGACCTGTTCCTCGAGTTCGAGGGCAAGCAAGGCCAGGAACTGTCGATGGGCGACGTGAAGTACCACAACGGCTTTTCCACGGACATCACCACGCCGGGAGGGCCGGTGCACCTGTCACTTGCTTTCAACCCTTCCCACCTGGAGATCGTTAACCCGGTGGTGGAGGGCTCGGTGCGCGCGCGCCAGCGCCGCCGCGACGACAAGACCGGTGACCAAGTGCTGCCGATCCTGGTGCACGGCGACGCCGCGTTCGCCGGGCAGGGCGTGGTGATGGAGACGCTCAACCTCTCCGGCACGCGCGGCTACGGCACCGGCGGCACGGTACACCTCATCGTCAACAACCAGATCGGCTTCACGACTTCTGATCCGCGCGACGCGCGCTCGACCACCTACTGCACCGACGTGGCGAAGATGGTTGAGGCGCCGATCTTCCACGTCAACGGCGACGACCCGGAGGCGGTGCTGTTCGTCACGCAGCTGGCGCTCGACTACCGGCAGAAGTTCCACAAGGACGTGGTGATCGACATCGTCTGCTTCAGGAAGCTCGGCCACAACGAGCAGGACGAGCCCTTCATCACGCAGCCGCTGATGTACAAGAAGATCAGCCAGCACCCGGGCACGCGCAAGCTCTACGCCGACCGCCTGGTGACGCAGGGCGTGATCCTGGCCGAGGCGCCCGACGCGATGATCAAGAAGTACCGCGACGCGCTCGACACCGGGCAGCACACCGTGAATCCCGTGCTGTCCAACTTCAAGAGCAAGTTCGCCGTGGACTGGGCGCCGTTCCTCAATTCCAAGTGGACCGACGCCGCCGACACCCACGTGCCGCTCGCCGAGCTGCAGCGCCTCGCCGAGCGCCTGACGTCGATCCCGGAGGGCTTCAAGCTGCACCCGACGGTGGCGCGCGTGATCGAGGCGCGCAAGCAGATGGCCGAGGGCAAGCAGGCGGTGGACTGGGGGATGGCAGAAACGCTGTCCTACGCATCGCTGCTCTCCAACGGCTACGACGTGCGCCTATCCGGGCAGGATACGGGCCGCGGCACCTTCGCCCACCGCCACGCGGTGCTGCACGACCAGGAGCGCGAGCGCTGGGACGAGGGCAGCTACGTGCCGCTGTCCAACATCGGCAAGGACCAGGGCGACTTCGTGGTCATCGACTCGGTGCTGTCGGAAGAGGCGGTACTGGGCTTCGAGTACGGCTTTTCCACCGCCGAGCCCAACGCGCTCGTGGTCTGGGAAGCGCAGTTCGGCGACTTCGCCAACGGCGCGCAGGTGGTGATGGACCAGTTCATCTCCTCCGGCGAGACCAAATGGGGTCGCGTCTGCGGCCTGGTGCAGCTGCTCCCGCACGGCTACGAAGGGCAGGGGCCCGAGCATTCCTCGGCGCGCCTAGAGCGCTACCTGCAGCTGTGCGCCGACCACAACATGCAGGTCTGCGTGCCGACCACCGCGGCGCAGATCTTCCACCTGCTGCGACGCCAGATGCTGCGGCCGTTCCGGAAGCCGCTGGTGGTGATGTCGCCCAAGTCGCTGCTGCGCAAGAAGGAAGCCGCCTCCTCGATCAAGGAACTGGCCAAGGGCAGCTTCCTCACCGTGATCCCGGAAGTGGACGCGATCGAGCCCAAGGACGTGAAGCGCGTCATCGCCTGCTGCGGCAAGGTGTATTACGATCTGCTGGTGGCGCGGCGCGAGCGGCGCGAGGACCACGTGGCCATCATCCGCGTCGAGCAGCTCTATCCGTTCCCGCACAAGCAGTTCGCGGCCGAGGTGAAGCGCTACCCGAACGCCACCGAGATCGTGTGGTGCCAGGAGGAACCGCAGAACCAGGGCGCGTGGTACCAGACCGCGCACTACTTCCGCGAGAACATGCGCGAGGACCAGAAACTGCACTACGCCGGGCGGCCCCCGTCGGCATCGCCGGCGGGCGGCTACAAGGCAAGGCACGACGAGCGCCAGAAGGCGCTGGTGGAGCAGGCTTTCAGCAAATACAAATAACCCAACCTACGAACGCCCGGCGCGTTACGCGCTGGTTTTTCGCAACCCGGGAAAGGCTCAGCCGGCACCGGGGAAAAACTGAACGGGAGAGGTAATGATCATCGAAGTCAAGGTGCCCCAGCTATCGGAGTCCGTTTCCGAGGCCACGCTGCTGGACTGGCACAAGAAGGAAGGCGAGTCGGTGTCGCGGGACGAGAACCTGATCGACATCGAAACCGACAAGGTCGTGCTCGAACTGCCGGCGCCCTCCGCGGGCGTCGTCGTGAAAATCCTGAAGGGCGCCAAGAGTATCGTCACCGCCGGCGAAGTCATCGCCCATATCGACACTGAAGCCAAAGCCGCACCCGGGGTTGGACCTTCCACGGTCGCCGCTGCGGCCGCTCCTGCCGCAGCGGCGAAACCAGCGCCAGCACCGGCACAGCGCCCGGCATCGCCACCGGTGATGCCGGCGGCACAGAAAATAGCCAACGAAAAGGGCATCGATCCTTCGGCAATCGCCGGCACCGGCCGAGATGGCCGCGTCACCAAGGGCGACGTGCTGTCGCAGGCCGCGAAGCCTGCCGCCGCGGCGCCAAGCGCCCTCCCGCAACCCCCGACACCCGCCCACCTCGCCCGCCTCACCGAAGGCCGCCCCGAGCAGCGCGTGCCGATGTCTCGCCTGCGCCAGAGGATCGCCGAGCGCCTGGTGCAGTCGCAGGCCACCGCGGCCATCCTCACGACCTTCAACGAGGTCAACATGGCCCCGGTGATGGAGATGCGCAAGAAGTACCAGGAGCGCTTCGAGAAGGAACACGCCGTGCGCCTGGGCTTCATGTCCTTCTTCGTCAAGGCGACGGTGCACGCGCTCAAGCGCTATCCGGTCGTCAACGCCTCGGTGGACGGCACGGACATCGTCTACCACGGCTACTTCGACATCGGCGTGGCAGTGGGCAGTCCGCGCGGCCTGGTGGTGCCGATCTTGCGCGACGCCGACCAGATGAGCTTCGCCGAGGTCGAAAAGCGCATCGCCGAGTTCGGCAAAAAGGCGCAGGACGGCAAGCTCGCCATCGAGGACCTTGCCGGCGGCACCTTCTCGATCTCCAACGGCGGCGTGTTCGGCTCCATGCTCTCGACGCCCATCATCAACCCGCCTCAGTCTGCGATCCTCGGCGTGCACGCCACCAAGGACCGCGCGGTGGTGGAGAACGGGCAGGTGGTGGTGCGGCCGATGAATTACCTCGCGGTGTCCTACGACCACCGCATCATCGACGGGCGCGAGGCGGTGCTGTTCCTCGTGGCGATCAAGGAAGCCCTGGAGGATCCAGCGCGGCTGATCCTGGAGATCTGACATGGCGCAGACATTCGACGTGGTGGTGATCGGCGGCGGGCCGGCGGGCTACATCGCCGCCATCCGCGCGGCGCAGCTCGGCATGCAGGTCGCCTGCGTGGACGACTGGCGCGGCGCCGACGGCAAGCCCGCGCTGGGCGGCACCTGCACCAACGTGGGCTGCATCCCCTCCAAGGCGCTGCTGCAGTCCTCGGAGAATTTCGACCAGGCGGGCCATCACTTTGCCGAGCACGGCGTGAAGGTGAAGGGCCTGGAGCTGGATCTCGCGCAGATGCTCGGGCGCAAGGACAAGGTGGTGAAGCAGAACAACGACGGCATCACCTACCTTTTCAAGAAGAACAAGGTGGCGTTCTTCCACGGCCGCGGGAGCTTCGGCCAGTCCCCTTCGGAGGTGGTGGTGAACGGGGAGACCCTGCAGGCGAAGAACGTCATCGTGGCGACGGGGTCGCTGCCGCGCGCGCTGCCGGGTGCCGAGTTCGACGAGACCCAGATCCTGAGCAACACCGGGGCGCTCGCCATCGGCGAAGTTCCCAGGCGCCTCGGGGTCATCGGGGCAGGGGTGATCGGCCTGGAGATGGGTAGCGTCTGGCGCCGCCTGGGTTCCGAGGTGACGATCCTCGAAGCGCTGCCAGCCTTCCTGGGCGCGGCCGACGAGCAGATCGCCAAGGAGGCGGCCAAGATTTTCGCCAAACAGGGCTTGGGGGTCCAGCTCGGGGTGAAGATATCCAAGGTAGAAAAGTCAAAGAAAGGTGTGTCAATTCAATATACTGAATCTGATAATTCATCTAAAACATTGGAATGTGACCGCCTGGTGGTTTCCATCGGCCGCATCCCCAACACCAACGGGCTCGGCGCGGAGAAAGTCGGCCTGAAGCTGGACGAGCGCGGCTTCATCGCGGTGGACGACGATTGCCGTGCGAGCCTGCCCAACGTCTGGGCGATCGGCGACGTGGTGCGCGGCCCGATGCTCGCGCACAAGGGCGAGGAAGAGGGCGTGGCGGTGGCCGAGCGCATTGCCGGCCAGAAGCCGCACGTGGACTTCAACACCGTGCCCTGGGTGATCTACACGGCGCCCGAGATCGCCTGGGTGGGCAAGACCGAGCAGCAGTTGAAGGCGGCAGGCGTGGAGTATCGCGCCGGCGTATTCCCGTTCTCCGCCAATGCGCGCGCCCGCGCGCTGGGGGATACCGCCGGTATGGTGAAGTTCCTGGCCGATGCGAAAAGCGACGAGATCCTCGGCGTGCACATCATCGGGCCCTTCGCCGGCGAGCTCATCGCCGAGGCGGTGGTGGCGATGCAGTTCCGCGGCTCGAGCGAGGACATCGGCATGATCTGCCACGCGCACCCGTCCCTCTCGGAGGCCCTGAAGGACGCCGCCCTGGCGGTGGACAAGCGCGCGCTCAATATTTGAGTGGGCAGGAATCGCGCTGGGCGTAAAATTGCCCGGTTTCCGGAGAAACTTGAGAGGAGGGCACTCATGAAACGATTCAGTTCGCTCATGTCCGCCATGGCGCTCGCCGCGGCGTTCAACGCAGCACCGGTATTCGCAGACGATGACGAGGCACCGATCGTCCGCGGCAGCGTAAAAATCACCGTCTACGACGGAATTACCGACGATCTTCTCTCCGCCGGCTTGAATCAGGCTGGCTTGATCAGCGGGGTGGCGCCCGTGTTCGTCGATCCGCTGCGTCCGACACCGGCCGAGTTGCGGCGGCGTGCGATCCACGGCAACTACCGCGGCATTGTCGATACGGCGGCGGCCGGCGGCATGGGCCTCCTCTGGGGCCCCCAGTCCCCGGGAGCGCCAAGCTTTCCCGGCGTGACACCCGGACTTATCCCGGGCGTCGAGTACAAGGCGTTTCTGAACGTTGCGCATCGGCATCGGCACGACCACGTCGTCAACGTTCCGGCTGCGGTGCAGATTCCGAGGCACTTCAACAAGGACAAGCCCTGCATCGTGGTGGCGATGCCCTCCGGCTCGCGCAGTCTGTATGGCGGCATTGCCATTGCCGAATGGGCTCTGTTCAAGGGCTGTACGGTTGCGCTTCCGGGCAAGGGGACGGATACCGGTTTCCACTTGCTCGGCGCAGAGGCAAGCGCGTACGCGGTCGATGATATCGACGGCGTGTTCGGCCCAGCCGCAACGATTGGCGACGACGCGCAGTTCGCGGTCAGGCCATCGCGCAGGCTGGATGAACACCTCGCCGCGAACCCTTACCGCATCGCGACCATGCATGCGCATTCGCAACTCAATCCCGAGCGGCTGTGGGGCCAGTTCGCCCTGAAGGGAGTCGAGTTCGCCTTCTGGGCGCTCAACGATCATTTCGACACCAAGGGCAAGCGGCGCTTCGATCGGAAAAACACCCTCGTGATCGCCGCGGGCGCCTCGAATGGCGGCGGCATGGCGCTGCGCGCACTCGAAGATGACGCGAAGGGACTGATCGACGGCCTGGTCGTCACCGAGCCGAATATCGGGCCTGAAGACGGCCGCTTCGCGATCCGCTTCGGCGATGACCCGCCCTTCGACCCGGCGGGCCGCAGCATCTATGACTCGATGACGTTGATGAGTCTCTATGCGGCCTGCGCGATGCAGTCGACCACCCTTGCCGGCACGCCGTTCTTCGGCTTTCAGCCGCTGGGGGTCAGCCGCTGCACTTCGCTGAAGGAAAAGGGACTGGTCTCCGGCGATTCGACTGCCGAGCAGGCGGCCTCGGCGCTATCGAAGATCCGTGCCCACGGCTACGCGGCGGCGCAGGACTGGGGCATTGCCTCGCATGAGGTCCTGAACCTGTGGCGCGCGCTGCAGCCGACCTATGCCAATGCGTATGGACGCTTCGCAGTCGAGGACAACGTCTGCGGCGTGAGCTTCGCGGCGATCGATTTGTCGACCCAGAAGCCGGCGGCGCTCGCGGAGGCCGTGGCAAAACGGTTGTTTGCCGACAGCTCGGGCGTCCCGCCTACTGGCGGGATCAGTCTCATCGCGGACCGGGCCGCGAATTCGCCGATCCTGGAGAATTCCGCGCACTCACGGTCGACCAATCGAACCGATCTGAACCTCGACAGCGCGCTGTGCTTCCGTTACCTGGAAACCGGCGAAGCGCGATTGCTGGAGGGCCTGGATTCGAGCTTTGGCGAGAACTGGGCCGATCACGCCCGGGTCAGCCATGGCACGCGCCAGATCGAGACGACCGGTCGAATCCATGGCCGGCCGGCGATCATCATCCACGGCCGCCGCGATGCGCTGGTGTTCCCGAACCTGCATTCGCGCGCGTACTACGCACTAAATCAGCAGCGCGAGCGCGGCAAGAGCCGCCTAAGCTACATCGAGGTGACCACCGGACAGCATTTCGACGCCTTCATTTCGTCGCTGTTTCTTGGCTCCACGGGCGCGCAGTTCGCACCCCTGCACTACTACTTCGTGGAGGCGATGGACAGCATGTATGCGCACCTCACAACGGGCGCGGCGCTGCCGCCCTCGCAGGTCGTGCGCCCGACACCGCGCGGTCTGGATTCCTACACAGTCGCCAATGTGCCGGGTCTGCTGCCGTTGCCTTCGCTCATGCCAGCGCCTGGCGACCGTATCGTGTTCCGCGACGGGGTACTGGCTATCCCGGAATGACGTCGAAAACAGGAAGGCGGCCCTGAAGGCCGCCTTTCCATTGCGCGCTGCACATCTGAAGTGAGAAGTTCATGAGCAGCGGGCGCGCCACGGCCACGGTGCATCGCGATCTGCGCACCGGCACGCCTTACTGGCTCCGTCGCGGCGAGGTCCGCGTGCCCGCCGCGCCGCTCCTCGCGAACCTTGCAGTCGATGTCGCGGTCGTCGGCGCCGGCGTGAGCGGGGCTTTGTTCGTCGACGCGATTCTGCGTTCCGGCAAGAGCGTCGCAGTGTTCGACCGGCGCGGCCCGGTCAGGGGTTCGACCCCGGCGAGCACCGCGTTGCTGCAGTTCGAGATCGACCAGCCGCTCATCCGCCTGGCGCGCAAGATCGGCTATGAGCGCGCGGTGCGGGCCTACTGCCGGTCCGCCACCGCCGTGGAGTTTCTGCGCAGCAGGATTGCCGACCTCGGGCTGCGCTGCAGCTTCCGCGAGCGCCAGACCGTCTATCTGCCGGGCAACGTCCTGAGTGTGAATGCGCTCAAGGCCGAGGCCGCCGCGCGGGCCAGGGTGGGTCTGCGGTCCCGGTTCATCGAAGCCGACGAGTTACGCGCGCTGACCGGGATCGAGAAGCCCGGCGCGATACTCTCGGGCGGCGCAGGCGAGGTCGATCCGGCGGCACTGGTCGCCGGCCTCTGGCGGTCCGCGCTGTCCCGGGGCGCCCGCATTTTTGCGCCGACCGAAATTGTCGAGATCGACCCTGGCCGCGCCGACGTCGCGCTTGTCACTGCCGCAGGTCCTGTGGTGCGCGCAAAGCATGTGGTGTTCGCCACCGGCTACGAACTGGTGAAGCTGGTCAAGCCCCGGCGCTACAAGGTGATCTCCAGTTGGGCCATGGCGACCGGACCCCAGCCCGACCGGCTGTGGCCCAGCCGCTGCCTCATCTGGGAGGCATCCGACCCCTATCTTTACCTGCGCACCACGCTGGATGGCAGGGTCATCGTCGGTGGCGAGGACGCTGAATTTTCGGATGAGGAAAAACGCGACGCGTTGATCCCCAGGAAAATCGCGGCGATCCGCCGCAAGGTGGGCCAGCTCCTGCCCGGCCTGGACACCAGGCCGGATTTCACCTGGGCGGGCTGCTTCGGCGCGAGCGCCACCGGCTTGCCCACCATCGGCGCGATCCCCGGCGCCGCTCGCTGCTATGCCGTACTGGGGTTCGGCGGCAATGGCATCACGTTCAGCGTCATCGCAGCGCAAATTCTCCAAGGAGCAATTCTGGGCCTGCCCGATTCCGACGCCGACTTGTTCTCGCTGCCGGCCTAGGGTCGCGCCGTGCTACTCCCAGAACGGCGAGCGGCCGAAGTACTCAAACACGTCGCGGTTCCACCTTTCCTCGGACATCGCCGGCCAGTTGTCCGCATCGATTCCCTGCGCCGCATGCAGTTGCTGTTTGGGAATGTCGACTTCAAATCCGTTCAGCACCGCGTCGTACTTGAACGCGCCGAACGGGATCGCGAACAGCTTTCCTCCCAAGCCCAGGAAACCACCGAGCGCCACGATTGCGTGCGCAACCTTGCCGGTGTGCGGGTCGACGAGGAACTCCCTGAGAATGCCCAGGTTCTCGCCAACCCCGTCGAACACTTTTGTGCCGATCATCCTGGAGGCCTTCATGGGCACGTTGCAATACTCCTGCAAGTCCTTGAGTGCGTGCATCCCGACTCCCCTTTGCGTGAATGGCACAACCTAGGTCCGGGCTCCGGTATGCTCTGTGCGGTGACGAACAAAGGTCCATCGCCGCGCGTCGGGCAGCGGCGACGCAGCCGAGGTCACCAATGTGGGGAAATAGTCATAATGCGAGCTGCCTACTCCTCGAAATTCCGCTAAACAACCCATGACAATCCACAAGTACGCGCCTGACGCATGAGACTCGCTCTGACAATTCTTATCCTGGCCCTGGCGGGCTGTTCCACCACCCAGACCTACCCCACGCTGCAGGTGCAGAGCATTTCGCTGCGTGCGGGAGACCTGGAGTCCTCCGGCCTAGCCTTCATCACGCCCTCCACCGTCACTGGCCAGGAGCAGGAAAAGCAGGCGGTGGCGCTTGGCTTCGCCGACATCATGAAGCTTGAGCGACCCGCGGTGCGCGTGACCACGCTGGCCGAGACCCTGGGCGCAGTGAACAAGGCGGGCCTGGCCGACGCCTACCGCAAGATGTACGACGACTACCGCGACACGGGCTTGTTCGACGGGGCGGTGCTCAAGCGTGTCGGTACGGCGACCGGCGCGCGCTATATCGTGCAACTGAAGCTGCAGCTGTTCGAGCAAGGCGCCAAGGACCGCTTTGGCATCTTCGGCATCCGCATCGTGGAAACCAAGTACGCGCACCTGCGGCTGTTCATGCAGGTATGGGACAGCGCTGACGGCAGCATTGCCTGGGAAGGAGTGCAGGAGATGCGCATGTCCCACGACACGGCGACCGAGCAGCCGGTCATGCAGCGCATCGTCCTCGAGCGCACGGCGCGCGACCTGGTCGCCAGGCTGCCCTAGTGGCAGCGTCGGATGTCCGGCTGGACGCGCGCGCGGCCGGCCTCGCGGTCCTTGCCATGGCGATCCTCGGCGGCTCCTACACTGCGGGCAAGATCGCGCTGCAGGACCTGCCGGTCTTTGGCCTTCTGCTCCTGCGCATGGTCGTGACCACCGGCACGCTGGGCGCCTACGCGCTCTGGGCCAAGGTGCCGCTGCTGGCGACCGGCCGCTCGACGCGGCTGATCGCGGCGCAGACCGTGTTTTTCCTGGTGTCGCAGGTGGCGCTGTTCATCGGACTGACCATGACCAGCGCCGGCCGCGCGGCGATCCTGTTCAACATGCAGCCCTTCTTCACGCTGATGCTGTTGCCGCTCCTCGTGCCCGCCGAGCGGCTGACCTTGCGCCGCTGGCTGGGCACGGGCATCGCCTTTGGCGGCGTGGCGCTGGTGCTCGCGGAGCGGGGCCTGAGCAGTGGATCGCTGCTGGGCGATGCCCTGTGCCTGCTGGCCGCGCTGGGCTGGACCGGCAACGTGATCCTCAACAAGACCATGCCGCACGAAGTGAATTCGGTGGCGATGATCTTCTGGAACGTGGCCGCCGCGGTGCCGGTGATCGGCCTGCTGGCGGTGCTGCTGGAGCCGCAGGCGGCCTGGCATTTCAGCGCCGCGGCCATCGGCAGCGTGCTGTACCTGGGCGTCGTCGCTGCCGGCCTGGGGTTCGTCCTCATCGTCTGGCTCACGCGCACCTACTCCGCCAGCCGGGTCAACGTCTTCGTGTTCCTGTCGCCGGTCTTCGGCGTTTTGATCGGCTGGGCGCTGCTCGGCGAGTCGATCAGCGCGCTGCAGGCGCTCGGCGCGGCGGCCGTGGCACTGGGCATCCTGGTGGTGAGCACGGAGGCGGTTCGATGAACGCGGTGAGCGACGTCGTCACGCTCTATCGGCGGCAACTGGAGAGCCGCGGCTTCGTGTCCGACCCCTCGCAGTGGCGCGCGGTCGAACGCCTGCAACGCCTCTACGAAGAGTGGAGCGCCTACAAGTCGCGCCGCTCGAACTCGCTCAAGCGCCTGCTGGTGAAGCCGCCGCTGCCCAAGGGCGTCTACCTCTGGGGCTCGGTCGGGCGCGGCAAGAGCTTCCTCATGGACGCCTTCTACCTATGCGTGCCGCTGGTGCGAAAGCGCCGCGTCCACTTCCACCACTTCATGCGCGAGATCCATCGCGAGCTTGCCCAGCTGAGCGGCACCGAGGACCCGATCGCGGCGGCGGCCGAGCGCACGGCGCGGCGCTACCGGCTCATCTGCTTCGACGAGTTCCACGTTTCCGACATCGCCGATGCGATGATCCTCGGCCGCTACCTCGAGCAGGTGATGGAGCGCGGCGTGCAGTTCGTGATGACCAGCAACTATCCCCCCGGCGGGCTCTACCCGAATGGCCTGCAGCGCGAACGCTTCCTGCCCGCGATCGCGCTGCTCAGGGATCGGCTCGACGTGGTCGAGGTGGACAACGGCACCGACTACCGGCGCCTGAAGATGGAAAAGCTCAAGGTCTACCACCTCGGCGCGGGCGCGCAGGCGGAGCTGGAGCGGATCTTCGCCGACCTGAAGGACGTCGAGGAGGAAAGGCACCCCCTGGACGTCGAAGGCAGGAAGATCGCCTACCGCAAGCGCGCCGGCGGGCTGGTGTGGTTCGATTTCCAGGTGTTGTGCGAGGGAGCACGCTCCTACGCCGACTACGTGGACCTTGCCAAGCGCTTCCATACAGTGATCCTGTCGGGGATCCCCCGCATGTCGCGCAAGCATGCGGATGCCGCGCGGCGCTTCACCTGGCTGGTGGATGTGTTCTACGATGACCGGGTGAAGCTGATTGTCGGCGCCGAGGCGCAGCCCGAGGAACTGTTCACGGAGGGCGAGCACAGCGCGGAGTTCCAGCGCACCGTGAGTCGGCTGCACGAGATGCAATCGGCGGCCTACCTGCAGTCCGAACGCACCAAAAGATAGGGAGGCAGCATGTCCGCGTCGCTGGAGGACGCGACCTCCGCGGCACTCAGGACCTACCCGCCCTTCGACCAGATGGGGTCGAAGTCGCTGGGCCTGCTCGCCTCGAGGCTGCAGCTCGCGTACTACCCCCGCGGCGCGACCATCGTGGGACCCGAGTCCGGGGTGGCGCAGCGCCTGCACATCCTCAAGCAGGGCCGCGTGCGCGGTGGCGCCGCCGCGGCCCCGCCTGGAGCTGTCGACGTCGTATTGGGGCCGGGCGAATGCTTTCCCCTCGGCGCGCTGGTGGGCGGGCGTGCCACCGTCTATACCTACCGGGCCGACGAGGACTGCTTCTGCTGGGAACTCCCGGCGGAGGATTTCGAGAAGGTCATGGCGCGCAGCGCGCGCTTTCGCGCCTTTTGCACCAGCCACCTGGCCGCGCTGGTGGCGCGATCGCACCAGGCCCTGCGCGCAGACGTCGGCGAAGGAATGGCCAGCAGCATGCTGCGGCCGCTGCGCGAAATCGTCGCGCGCACGCCGGTGTCCTGCCCGCCTGACACGCCCGTGCGCGAGGTCCTGCGCAGCATGCACGACCTGCGCATCGGCTCCATGGTTATCGCCGATGGCGCGGGCGTCCCGCAGGGAATCCTCACGACGCTCGATGTGCTCGACCGCATCGCACTGCCGCAGGCGGACGTCGAGGCGCCGGTGTCGAGCGTCATGTCGCGCGATGTCGTCAGCCTGGAGGAGGAAGCACCGGTGGTGGACGCGGCGCTGGCGATGGTTCGCCACGGCATCCGGCATGTCGTGGTGACCCGCGACGGTCGGCTCGCGGGCGTGGTCTCGGAGCGCGACCTTTTCGGCATGCAGCGCTCCAGCCTTCGGCGGATCGTCGAGCGAGTGAAAGCCGCGGCAGCGGTGCCGCAGCTAGCCGAAGCCGCTGCTGAGGTGCGCTCGCTTGGACGCGCGTTGCTCGCGCAGGGCGTGGCCGCGGAGCAGCTGACGCAGATGATCTGCGCGCTCAACGACAGCATCGCCCTGCGCGTGATCGAACTCGCGGCGCCGAAGCACGGACTGCGTGGCGCCTGGTGCTGGCTAGCGCTGGGCAGCGAGGGGCGGCTGGAGCAGACGCTCGCCACCGACCAGGACAATGCACTGATATTCGAGGCAGGCGACGACCTGGAGGCCGCGCGTGCGCGGTCCATCGTGTTCGCCGGCGAGGTCAACCTGGCGCTGGATGCCTGCGGCTTTCCGTTATGCAAGGGCGGGATCATGGCGCGCAACCCCAAGTGGTGCCTGTCGCTGGAGGAATGGCGCACGGTGTTCCTCGGCTGGATCCGCAACCCCGAGCCCGGGGCATTGCTCAACGCCAGCATCTTTTTCGATTTCCGCCCGCTGGCGGGCGAGGCGAGGCTGGCGGGGGAGCTGCGTTCGAGCGTGCTGCAGGCAGCGACGGGCAATGCCGCATTCCGTCGCGCGGTGGCGGAGAACGCGCTGCGCGTGAAGCCGCCGCTCGGCCTGCTGCGGGACTTCGCGACCGAGTCCGCCGGCGAGTTTGCGGGAACCCTGGACCTCAAGGCCTATGGCGCCCGCCCGATCGTCGACGGGGCGCGCCTTCTGGCTCTGGCGCATGGCGTACCGGCGACCTCCACTGCGGCGCGGTTGCGCGCCGCGTCGGCTGCCGGCGTACTGCCTTCCGCGGAAGCCGACGCGCTGGTGGATGCGTTCCACTTCATCCAGACATTGCGCCTGCGCCACCAATACCTGGAGTCCGGGGTGGTCGCGGGTGCGGAGAACCGGATCGACCCGGAATTGCTCAACGCCATCGACCGCCGAATTTTGAAAGCGGCGTTCCGCCAGGCGAACGTCCTGCAGGAGCGGCTCAGGCTGGACTACGTGCTTTGATGCACACATTGGCGCGTTGGTTGGGCAAAGACGGCTTGGACGCGGAGCCGCTGCGCGCGGCGCGCTGGATCGTGGTGGATTGCGAATCAAGTGGCCTGGACCCGGATCGCGACCGGCTGCTGTCCATCGGCGCCGTGGCAGTGCAAGGAGGCCGCATCCACCACACCGACAGCTACAGCGCCGTGCTGCGCCAAACGGAGGCGAGCGCCACTGAAAACATCCTGGTGCATGGCATCGGCGCCCAGGCCCAGCTGGGAGGGCGCGATCGGGCCGAGGCGATGGCCGGCCTCGCGCGCTTCGCCGCCGGCGGGCGGCCGGTCGCATTCCATGCGCCGTTCGACCGCGCGCTGCTCGCGCGCGCCGATCTGTCGTGGAAGCGGCGCTGGCTCGACCTGGCGCAACTCGCGCCCGCGCTTTTTCCCGCCCTGGCGGCGTCCCGCAAGTCGCTGGACGCGTGGCTCGAGGCCTTTGCCATCGGACACCTGGCGCGGCACGACGCCTTGGCCGACGCCTACGCCACGGCGCAGCTGCTGCTGGTGCTGCTGGCCGAGGCCGATCGCCAGGGACTGCAGGCCGTGCGGGACCTGCACGCCGTCGAGCGCGGACGGCGCTGGCTTGGCTAGAATGGCCGCCCCAGTCCAAGCAACCGCCATGGAAAAATTCAAAGCCTTCCACATCACCCAGGTCGACAAGGGCGTCAAGACGGAATTCAGGCAGACGGCCCTGGAGGAACTCGATCCCGGCGAGCTGGTCGTGCGCGTCGCCTACTCGGACGTGAACTACAAGGACGCGCTCGCCGCCACTGGCAAGGGCAGGATCCTGCGCCGCGCCACCTGCATCGGCGGCATCGACCTCTCCGGCACCGTGGTGTCCTCCACCGATGCCCGCTTTGCCAAGGGCGATGCGGTGCTCGCCGTGGGCAAGGACCTCGGTGTTGCGCATCACGGCGGTTACGCCGAATACGCGCGCATCCCGGCGAACTGGGCGGTGAAGCTGCCCAAAGGCATGACGCTGTGGGACGCGATGGCTTTCGGCACCGCCGGCTACACGGCGGGCCTGGCCATCGTGAAGATGGAGCTCAATGGCTTGAAGCCCGACAACGGCCCGGTGGTGGTCGATGGGGCGACCGGGGGCGTGGGTTCGATCGCGCTCGCGGCGTTGGCGAAACTCGGTTACGCCGTGACCGCGCTCACCGGCAAGGAGAGCGAGTCGGATTGGCTGAAGAAGTTGGGCGCGAAAGAGATCCTGCTGCGCCAGAGCCTTGACCTCGCGAAGGTGAAGGCCCTGGACAAGGCCACCTGGGCGGGGGCGGTGGACAGCCTCGGGGGCGACGTGCTGGCCTGGATGGGCAGCACCATGAAGTTCAACGGCGTCATCGCCTCGATCGGCCTGGCAGCGAGCCCCAACCTCAACGCCACCGTGCTGCCCTACATCCTGCGCGGGGTGAGCCTGCTGGGCATCAACTCGACGGACTGCCCGACGCCGGAGGAGGAACGCATCGTCTGGAAGCGCCTGGCCACGGACATGCGCCCGCCGATGTTGAAGGACATGGCGCGCACGGTGGCGTTCGCCGACCTGCCCGGGATGTTCGACGATTTCATCAATGCAAAGGTGACGCGATCGCCCCGCCCCACACCGAGCGAGCGCATCATCGCCGCGACGCGCTGCACTTCGGCGTGCATCTGCCGATAGGTGTAACTCTCCTCGCGGTCCACCTCGGTGGAGATCCACACCAGCGCCTTCTGCCCCCCGCGCTCCGCGAGGTGCCGGTCCACTGCGTTGTGGCACAGGTTGGTCTCGCCGCCCACGAACCATTTCGCGAACGGCGGCCGCGAATAGTCCAGCACCTTGCCGAAGGGCTTGTGCCAGTGGATGCGCCTGGCCTCCTGCGTCCAGAAAGCATCGCGGTCCTGGATCGAGCGGCGATGCAGCTCCTTGTACGTGGTCATGCGCTGAGGTCCACCACCACGCGCCGCGTCACCTTTGCATTGATGAAATCGTCGAACATCCCGGGCAGGTCGGCGAACGCCACCGTGCGCGCCATGTCCTTCAACATCGGCGGGCGCATGTCCGTGGCCAGGCGCTTCCAGACGATGCGT
>JANMUO010000043.1:0-7873 GCA_031391655.1 Betaproteobacteria bacterium | reverse complement strand
ACCGCGGCCAGCTCAACGGCGGGAAGCTGGTACTGCGTTAGGAACGCAGGTCGCGGCCGGCGGCCGCGTCCGTGCGCTAGGCGCCCGGGATCAGCTTCTTGAAATCGTCGTCGACGCCGAGCACGTAGCGCGCCAGGTCGTCGATCGAGTCCTTGAACTTATCCGTGGCGAGACGTACCGTGAAGCGGCCGAAGCCCCGCACGTTGTTCAGTTCGACAGTAACCGTCGTCGCCTCGTAATCGGCCCGAATGTTGACCTCGCATGGCAGGGGTCCGGTAACGACGAACTGCACCGGCCGCTCCTTGTCGCCATTGCGCGCCCGCAGCTGGAACTCGACGCGCAGCGTCTTGAGGTACTGCTCGCAGCGGTCGACGTCTTCGCCCAGGAGCATGAACTTCGGCGGTTCGGCCGGCCGCACGCAAAAACGCAACTGGATCTGCGCGCAGAGCTCCTTGCCCTCCGGCAGCTTGAGCGTGCGATTGCCGACCGATGCCTGGGTGAACGTCACCGAGGGAATCTTCCCGACATAGATGAATTCGTAGGGCGCACCCGCATGCGGTTCGTGCGTGTTCATCTCCTTGCTGAACTCGGTCAGGTACTGCAACGCCGCGCGCATCGCGGCGTCGAGCGCCGCCATGGCCCGCGGTTTCGCATCCGCCTGCGCCTTGCGGAAGGCGGCTTGCTGCCGCATGATTTCGACGGCTTCCATCCGGCGCGTGGTGGTCATCCATTTCGGGTCGCTTTCGAGCGCGGGGCGCTCGCCGCGCTCGAAGGCCGTGCGCTTCTGCTCTTCGGCCGTTCCCCAGTCGTACAACGCCTGTTCCTTCCTGAGGCGCGCCTCCTGTTCCGCGTTCACGCGCAGCGTCTCCTCCGCCTCGAAGCCCTTCGCGAACTGGTCGAGATCGTCGATCAGCTGGTTGCGCATCTTCTGCTCTTCGGCCGCCGCCGTCGGCGCCTTCAAGGTCGCCTGGGGTATGGTCTTGGCGAACTCGGTGCCGCCGCCCAGGCTGTGGTAGTTGCGCAGGTCGTTCGCAAACTCGCTGGCGCTCTGGTAGCGGTCCTGCGGCCGCTTGGCAAGCGCGCGGTCCATGATGCGGTCGAATCCGGCCGGGATCTGGGGGTCGACCTGCCGCAGCGGCGGATGCGGCTCGCCGGCGATGCGCTGCATGAGCGCGTATACCGTCGTGTCGCCCGGCCATTCGAAAGGGTTGCGCCGGGTGAGCAGCTCGTAGAGCACCACGCCGAGCGAGAAGATGTCGGCGCGCGCATCGATAGGCTGGCCGAGCACCTGCTCGGGGGCCATGTAGCGCGGCGAGCCGAGCGCCGAGCCGGTCTGGGTCACGTTCGAGGCGGGAACATGGGCGACCCCGAAATCGGTGAGCTTGGCGCGCCCCGAAGGCGACACCACCACGTTGGCCGGCTTGACGTCCCGATGCACGATCGAGAATTGGTGCGCGTGGTACAGCGCGTCGGCCACCTGGGCGATGATGTCCGCAGCGGTATGGTAGGGGATGCGCTGCGATTCCTTGAGCATCTGGTGCAGCGAGCGCCCTTCGAGAAACTCCATCGCGATATAGGCGGCGCCGCCTTCCTGGCCGACGTCGAATATCGTCACGATGTTGGGATGGTTCAGCCGGCCCGCGGAGCGCGCTTCGCGCAGGAAGCGCACGCGCACCTCGTCGACCACGTCTTCGGGCAGGTCGGCAAGCAGCGTCTTGAGGGCGACCTCGCGCTCGATGAGCGGATCGACCGCGCGGTACACGACCCCCATGGCGCCGCGCCCCAGCTCTCCCAGGATGCGGTACCGCCCGAGCATTTTTTGTCCCACTGTCCGGTTTTCCCTCTGGTCCAAAGGATACCTGTTCGGCGGTTCCTTAGCTTGCGGGGGGGTATACCGCTAAAATACCTTGACCACCTGAAATGCACTTGAATCCCGTCCTGCGCCTCGCCCTTGCCTTCATTCTCGCCGCGAGCGGCGCGCTCGCCAATGCGCAGGCCCAGAAGGCGCCTGCCTACGAACCCACGTCCGGCCAGGAGGGCAAGGACGTCGTCTGGGTGCCGACTTCGCAGGCGCTGGTGGACAAGATGCTCAACATGGCCGGCGTGACGCCGCGCGACTACGTCATCGACCTCGGTTCGGGCGACGGGCGCACCGTGATCACCGCGGCCAAGCGCGGCGCGACTGCCCTGGGCATCGAGTACAACCCGGACATGGTGGAGCTCTCGAAGAGGAACGCCGAGAAGGAAGGCGTCGCCGCGCGCGCCACGTTCGTGAAGGCTGACCTGTTCCAGGCGGATTTCTCCAAGGCCACCGTGATCACCATGTTCCTGCTGCCGGAGATCAACCTGAAGCTGCGCCCGCGCATCCTGAAGCTGCGGCCGGGCACGCGCGTGGTGTCCAACACCTTCACCATGGGGGAGTGGCAGGCCGATGAGACCGTGACCCTGACCGAAGGGGAAGGCTGCTCGGTGTCCTGGTGCACGGCGCTGCTGTGGATCGTGCCGGCGCGCGTCGCCGGTTCCTACGACATCCCGCAGGGCAGGCTGGTGCTGAAGCAGGAGTTCCAGATGCTCTCCGGCACACTCACCAGCGAGGGCAAGACCTTCGCGCTGCAGGGCAAGGTGAAAGGCGAGGAGGTCACCTTCGCCGCCGCCGGGCGGGAGTTCAAGGGCCGGATGACCGGCAAGCGGCTGGAGCTGCGCTAGGCGTAGCGGCGCCGGAGCGCGGCGAGCAGCGCGCGCAGCACCGGGATCGCCACCGCGGCGAGCGCCAGCCCCATCAGCACCCCGGAGATCGGGCGCAGAAAGAAGATGCCCAGGCCCGCGTCCGAGATGATCAGCGACTGGCGCAGCGCGCGCTCGGCGAGCGGCCCGAGCACCAGCGCGAGCACCAGCGCCGCCGGCGAGTAGCCGAGCTTCTTCATGAAGTAGCCGAGCACGCCGAACACCAGCATCTGGCCCACGTCCCACAGGCTGTTCTTCAGCGAGTACGCGCCGGTGACGCAGAACATGACGATGAGCGGCATCAGGATGCTGTAGGGCACGCGCAGCGCGCGCACGAACAGCGGGATGAACGTGGTGCTGAGGATGAGCAGCATTACGTTGGCGATGTATTGCGAGGCGATCAGGCCCCAGACGAACTCGGGGTTCTTCTCGAACAGCAGCGGCCCGGGGCGCAGGCCCCACATCATCAGGCCGCCGAGCATGATGGCGGTGGTCGCCGAGCCGGGGATGCCGAGCGTCAGCATCGGCACCATGGCGGCGGTGGCCGCGGCGTTGTTCGCCGATTCGGGTGCCGCGACGCCTTCGATGGCGCCCTTGCCGAACTGCTCCGGCGTCCTGGAGATCTTCTTCTCCACCATATAGGCCATGAAGGAGGCCACCGTCGGCCCGGCGCCGGGCAGCATGCCGACGAGGAAACCCATCACCGTGCCACGCGCGATCGCCCAGCGCGAGCGCGCCCAGTCCGCGGCGCTCGGCAGCACGTCGCGCAGGCCGTAGCGCCCCTTCGCGATCTCGGTCTTGCCCGTCCGCTCGGCACCGGCGAGCACTTCGCCCAGCCCGAACAGGCCGATCGCCACCGGCAGGAAATCGATCCCGTCCATCATCTCGGCAATGCCCAGGCCGTAGCGCGCGATGCCCGAGATGATGTCGAAGCCGACCATCGCGAGCATCAGCCCCAGCAGCATGCTGATGTAGCCCTTGAGCGCGTCCTCGCCGGTGAGCAGCGTTACCGTGGTGAGGCCGAGCAGCATGAGGGCGAAGGTCTCGGGCGGGCCGAAGGAGAGCGCCCAGCGCGCGAGCAGCGGCGACACCAGCATCAGCAGCACCACGCCGATGGTGCCGGCGATGAACGAGCCGATGGCGGCGATGCCGAGCGCCGGCCCGGCGCGCCCCTGCAGCGCCATCTGGTAGCCGTCCAGGCAGGTGACCACCGAGGCGGATTCGCCCGGCGTGTTGATGAGCACCGCGGTGATGGTGCCGCCGTACATGCTGCCGGCATAGAGCGCGGCAAGCATGATGATGCCCGAGGTGGGATCCATGCCGAAGGTGAGCGGCAGAAGCATCGCCACTCCGGAGGGCGGCCCGATGCCGGGCAGCGCGCCGATCAGCATGCCGACCATCACGCCCACCACCGCCATGAGCACGTTGAACGGCGTGAAGGCGACCGAGAAGCCGAGCGAGAGGTTGCCCAGGAAATCCACGGCGGCCTCAGAACCCGAGCGGCCCGAGCGGGAACGGCACGTGCAGCCAGTGGGCGAACACCAGCCAGCTGAAGCCCGCCGCGCCCGCCGACACCGAGAGCACTACCGGCCAGGAATGGCGGCCGAGGTAGCGCACCAGCACCGCGAGGAACAGCGCGCTGCCGAGGATCATGCCGAGGAACTTGATCAGCGCGGCGAAGGCGAGAGTCACGCCCAGCACCACCAGCACGTGCCTGAGCGGCACGCCGCGCGGCGCCCAATCGGCGCCGCGGCTGCGCTCGCGAAGGCTGCGCGCGAGCAGGGCGGCGGCGAGCGCCGCCATGCCCAGGCCGAGCCAGAACGGCAGGAAGGCCGGCCCCGGGCCCTCGGGGCTCGTGTAGGGCCAGGACTTGAGCGCCACGGCCGAGAAGCCGAGGGCGCCGGCCAGCAGCAGAACCGCGCTGGCGCGGTCGGCGTTGCGCACGCGCGGTGGCCCGGCGGCCGCGCTACTTCTTCTTCGCGCCCAGCGCGGTCAGCGCGCTTTCGTACTTGCCGTTCAGGCTGTCGAGGTACTTGTTGGCTTCCTCGCCCGTCCAGTCGGTCGGCGTGAGGAGATTCCTCTTGATGTACTGCTCCTGCCACTTCGTCGTGCCGACGACCTTCTTCAGCGTGTCCTGCCACCACTTCACCGCGTCGGGCGGCATGTTGGCCGGTCCGACCACGCCGCGCATCTGCTCCCAGTAGAACTCGTAGCCGCGCTCGGCGAAGGTCGGCACGTCGGCCGCGTCCTTGAGGCGCTTCTTCGCCGCCACCGCCAGGTTCTTCGCCTTGCCCGCCTCCACCTGCGCCTGCACCTCGTTCGGGTTCATGGCCGCGGCGTCGATGTGCCCGCCCATCAGCGCGGTGGTCACCTCGCCGCCGGAATTGAACGGCACGTACTTCACCTTGATGCCGGCAGCCTGCTCGAAGAGGTAGGTAAAGATGTGGTCCTCGCTGAAGGTCGCGGTGCCCCCGATGGTGAGGCCGCTCGGCTTGGCGCGCGCCGCCTTGACGAAATCGTCGACCGTCTTGAACGGCGACTCGCTGCGCACCGTGAGCATCAGCTCGTCGATGGCGACGATCATCAGCGTCGTGAAGCCGTCGCGGTGGTTGCCCGGCAGGCGGCCCTCGATCTTGCCGGAGACGACCATCGGCGTGGCGCCGCCGATGGTGTAGGCGTCGCCTTTCTTGTTGATGACGTAGTTGAAGCCGACCGCGCCGCTGCCGCCGGCGCGGTTGTTGACGGTGAGGGGCACCGGCGACCATTTGTTCTCGTCGATGATGCCGGTGATCATGCGCATCAGGTTGTCGGTGCCGCCGCCCGGGGCGTAGGGCACGACCACCTCGACCTGGCGCGCGGGGTAACTCTGCGCCTGCACGGCGGCGGGTGCGAGCAGGCTGGCGGCCGCGAAAGACGCGGCCAGGACGCGTGACATGGGCATGGGACTCCTCCTCTCCTCGTTGCTGCGATTGACTGTAGCACAGGGCATTTCGCCCGGACGCGGATTCTTCTCGGGTACGATCGCGGTTGGGGATTGCCGGGGGTCAACCGATCATGGACCAGACAAGTTCCGCTGCCGAAGTGCTCGTCGATCGCGACGGGCCGGTGGTCACGCTCACCTTCAACCGCCCCGAGGCGCGCAACGCCATGACCTGGGGCATGTACGACCGCCTGTATGAAGTGTGCGAGGAAGTGGACGCCGACGAGGCGATCCGGGTGCTGGTGCTGAAGGGCGCCGCAGGCAAGGACGGTCGGGTCACAGCGTTTGTGGCGGGCACCGACATCAGCCAGTTCACCAAATTCAAGGGCGCGGAGGACGGCCTGCGCTACGAGCGCGAGGGCGACAAGCGCGCGGGCCGCGTCGGTCGGGTGACCAAGCCCGTGATCGCGCAGATCGAGGGCGCGGCGGTGGGCGGGGGCTTCGGCATCGTGGCCGGGGCCGATATCCGCATCGCCACGCCCGAGGCGCGCTTCGGGCTGCCGATCGCGCGCACCCTGGGCAATTGCCTGTCGATGGGCAATTACGCCAAGTTCATCGACCTGCTCGGCGCTTCGCGGCTGAAGGAGATGATGCTGAGTGCGCGACTGCTGGGCGCGGAGGAAGCGCTCGCGGCGGGCCTCGTGCACCAGATCGTGCCGGCCGCGGAGATCAAGGCGCGCGTGAAGGAAATGGCCGCCAAGGTGGCGTCGTATGCCCCCATCACGCTGGCGGTGACCAAGGAGGCGATCCGCAGGATCCAGGAGGCGCGGGTGGTGCCCGATGGCGACGACCTGGTGGCGAAGACCTACAGCAGCGCGGATTTCCATGAAGGCGTGGCCGCGTTCGTGGAGAAGCGGCCGCCGCGCTGGACCGGGAAGTAACACCCCGGCAGGAGGGGGCTTGCAACGTTAACCCTTTTGGGTTAATGTCGCGGCCATGGACCTCGACGACACCCTGATTGCGCTCGCGGACGAGACGCGCCGCGGCATCCTGAAGCAGTTGTCGACGGGCGACGCGCGCGTCACCGAGCTCGCCTCGCCCTACACCATCTCGCTCAACTCGGTTTCCAAGCACATCCGGATACTCGAGCGCGCGGGCCTCGTGCGCCGGCGCGTCAGCGGGCGCGACCATTTCCTGTCGCTCGACCCCGCGCCGATGGATGGCATCGCCGCGTGGATCGAGCGCGAGCGCGCCGCGTGGACCACCCGCCTCGACAAGCTGGAGGCCGCGTTGCGCGCGGAGGATGCCATCGACGCCGCCAGACAAACTTCGCTTAAGTCAGTCAAACCCAGGAGAAAGCCGTGAACCCCATCGCCACCCTGATCAAGCCTTCCACCCTCCGCTTCGAGCGCCTGCTGCCCGGGCCGATCGAGCGGGTGTGGGCCTACCTCGTCGAGTCGGAGAAGCGGGCGAAGTGGCTCGCCGGCGGGGAGTTCGAGTTGCGCGTGGGCGGGAAGATCGAGCTCGTGTTCGAGAACGACAAGCTCTCCGAGGAATCGCGTGACTTCGGCACCAAGCGCATGGGGGGTGTCATCACGCGCCTGGAGCCGCTGAAGCTGCTCGCCCACACCTGGAAGTGGGGCGAAGCCGATTCGGACGTGACCTACGAGCTATCACCGCGCGGGAAAGACGTGCTGCTCACCATCCAGCACCGGCTGCCGGAGGCTGGCGGGGTCAATCGCGGGGTGGCCGGCGGCTGGGCCACGCACGTGGGAATCCTCGTGGACGTGCTGGAGGGGAAGAAGCCGCGGTTGTTCTGGAGCACCCACGACCGCGAGGTGAAGGTGTTCGAGGCGACGCTTTAGGCGCCGAAAGCTAGCGCTGCTCGGCCTCGAGCGCGTGCACGCGCGCGGCGAAGCCCTCGGCGTCGCGCTCCAGGCGCAGGTTCGCGTCCGCCAGGGGACGCTGCGCCTTCGCGGCGGGCGCCGGCGGCGCCTCGCGCCAATCCAGTTGCGCGCCGAGCACGAACGCCGCCGCCGTCGCGGCGACCCCGGCGGCCCAGCCGAGGCCCTTGCGCGCCGGCCGGCGCTTGCTGAGCGCGTCGGCCTCGCGATCGGCCTCGTTGCGCCCCTGCGCGACGGCGTCGGCGGTCGCGGTGTCGTCGCTGGCCTGCGCCGCCGCGGCATCGCGCCGGCGTTCGACCTCCAGCCGCGCGCGGCTGCGCTCCAG
>JANMUO010000385.1:0-7838 GCA_031391655.1 Betaproteobacteria bacterium | reverse complement strand
GACCTGCAATGCAAGGCGACCGGCACCGATTTCGTCTTCGACTGCACCATCCGGTTGTCGCGGGGCGGCAAGCCGCTCGAGGGGGTGCAAGTCACCATGGGTGCGGACATGCCTTCGATGCCGATGGCGCACAACGTGAAGCCGGTGAAGGCGAAACCGGCACAGACGCCCGGTGAATACAAGGCGAAGCTGGATCTGGAGATGCTCGGGGTGTGGGCGGTAAAGTTGCGCCTCGCGGGGCCGGTGAAGGACCAGCTGATCCTGCACTACGAATTCGACAGCAAGGGAGCTACGCGCGTGCGCCGATGAAGCAGCTCTCGTTCAAGCAGGTGGATGTGTTCACCGCGAAGCCGTTCTTCGGCAATCCGGTGGCGGTGGTGATCGGCGCCGAAGGATTGGATACCACCGCCATGCAACGCATCGCTGCGTGGACCAATCTTTCGGAAACAACTTTCTTGTTGCCCCCGACCAAGCCGGAAGCCAGCTACAAGCTGCGCATCTTTACGCCGAGGCAGGAGCTTCCCTTCGCGGGACACCCGACGGTGGGCAGTGCGCACGCAGCACTCGAGAGCGGGTTTGCCAAGGCTCTAGGCGGGAAACTGAAGCAGGAGTGTGGCGCCGGCGTATTGGATCTCACCGTCGAGGGGAACCGCATCTTCGTCAACGCGCCGCAACCGAAGCTTAGCGAGGTGAAAGCGCCCCTGTTCGGCAAGGGCCGCGCCATTCGCGTGGACGTGGGCCCGATCTGGATCGTGGCAGACCTCGGCGATGCCGCTGCCGTGGACGGTCTCAAGCCGGACATGGCCGCGATTTCTGCGTTGTCGAAGGAACTCAAGGCGAGCGGCGCGACGGTGTTCGGTCGCACGGGCAATACGTCAGCGCCGCTCCACGTGCGCTCCTTTGCTCCCGCGCAAGGCATTCCGGAAGATCCCGTCTGCGGCAGCGGCAATATCTCGGTGGCTGCCTATCTGCGCGAGACCGGCTTGCTGAAGGAATTCGGCTCCAGCTACACCGCGCGCCAGGGCATGCAGGTCGGGCGCGATGGCCGCGTGCAGGTGCGGGTCAGCGCCGATGCGATCCAGATCGGCGGAGAGGCCGTGACCTGCGTCGACGGAAAGCTGCGTGTCGACTAAATAACTAGCGCGGCGCCGCGAACACCGCGACCACCAGCAGGGCGTAGCCCACGACCGCGATGCCGGCGTGCCCCAGCATGATGCCTTTGGGCAGCGGGATGGCCTTGGCGTGGTAGGCGAGGTTCAGGAATCCGCCTCCGGCGGCAGCCGCCAGGAACAGCAGGAGCGCCCAGCCTGCCAGTGCAGGCAGCCCGGTGGTGAAATACGCATACAGCAACAAGGTCAGCGCCGATGCGGCGAGCAGCCCGTGCAGCATGGCGAGCCAGCTCGGCGGGTTGACGTGCCGGCCCAGGCGGATGAAGGCCATCAGCACGCCGCCGAGCGCGGTGACCGACAGCAGCGCCAGCGCCGTTTTCATCATCAGGGCAGGTTCCATTGATTGCCTCTAGAGTATTTTGCAGGCTTCGTCGAAGCTCAGGCGCGGGTTGCGCGGGAACACTTTCGCCGGGTCCGCCTTGCCGAGGTTGACGAGGAAATTGGACTTCCAGCGCCCGTCCGGAAAGAACGCCGCATCCACCTTGGCGTTGTCGAATCCGGACATCGGCCCGCAATCGAGTCCAAGCGCGCGCGCGGCGATGATGAAGTAGGCGCCCTGCAGCGAACCATTCCTGAGTGCGACGCGGTCCACCATCGGCTTCTTGTCGTCGCCCTCGAAGCCGTCCTTGGCTTTCGGGTTGTTGGGAAAGTTCTTCGGCAGCAATTCGTAGAACCGGGAGTCGTAGGCGATGATCGCCGTGACCTGGGTCTTCATCGTCTTGTCCAGGTTGCCCGGCGAGAGCGACGGCGCCAGCTTGTCCTTGGCCGCCTTGGAGCGCACGAACAAGATGCGCATCGGTTGGCAATTCAAGGTGGTCGGACCCCACTTCATCAATTCGTAGACCTGGCGCAGCTTCTCGTCGGTGACCGGCGTATCGAGGAAACCCTGCGGGGTGTGCGCGTCACGGAAGATCAAATCGAGGGATTGGTCGTCGAGCATGGAAGCCTCCTGGCGCGATGTTAGCATCGCGCCGCATGGAACTTGCGCGTCACATCCGGCCGGGCGACGGCGTAATTTTCGGCCAGGCGTGCGCTGAACCACAGACGCTGGTCGAGGCGCTGGTGGCGCAGCGCGAGGGCTTCTCCGGCGCATCGCTGTTCATGGGCGTGAACTGGTCCGGCACCGTCAAGCCGGATCACGCCGACCACCTGCGCCTGTCCGCCTACTGCGGGTCCGGCCACAACCGCGCCCTGTCCGACGCCGGGGTGCTCGACATCCACCCGCACCCGTATTCGCAGCTCGCCGGGCTGATCCGCACAAGGAAGATCCGCGCCGACGTGGTCATGGTCCAGGTCAGCCCGCCGAATGCGGCGGGCGAGTACAGCCTCGGGCTCGCGGCGGAGTATCTCGTGCCGGCGCTCGAGAGTTGCCGCAGCGTGATCGGGGAGGTCAACGACCAGGTGCCCTGGACGTACTCGGAGAAACGCCTGCGCAAGGAGCACTTCGTCCTGCTGGTGGAATCCTCCAGGCAGCCGGTCGCCCTGCCCTACGGCGCGCCCGGCGACCTGGAGAAAGCGATCGCGCGAAACGCCGCGCCCTTCGTGCCTGAGGGCGCCACCCTGGAAACGGGCCTCGGCGCCCTGCCCGATGCGGTGCTGGGCATGCTGGGCGAACGCAAGCGCCTCGCCATCCACTCCGGCTCGCTCGGAGACGGCGCGGTGGTACTGATGGAACGGGGCATCGTCGGGAAAGCCGATTGCGGCGTACTGATGGGGACCCGCAGGTTGTTCGAGCACGCAAAGGAGAATCCTGCCGTGCGGCTGCGCTCTACAGAATATACGCACAACCCACGCGTGCTCGCCGGAATCGAACGGCTGGTCGCCATCAACTCCGCCGTCGAAGTGGACCTCACCGGCCAGGTCAACGCCGAAGTGGCCAAAGGCAGCTATCTCGGCGCCGTCGGCGGCGCGCTCGATTTCATCCGCGCCGCCAATCAGTCTTCCGGCGGCGTGTCCTTGATGTTGCTCCCGGCTGCCAGGATCGTGGAGAAGCTGTCGGGCCCAGTGGCCACGCCGCGCAGCGAAGCCGGCATCATCGTCACCGAGCGCGGCGCCGCGGACCTGCGCGGCTGCAGCCTGCGCGAGCGCGTGGAGCGCATGCGCGCGATCGCCTGACCTGAGGGCCCCGCGCATTTGGCGGCGTCCGCCGGTATCAGCGGAAATTCCTCAGCACCGGCACGCTCCAGAATGGCGCCACCGCCATCGCCACCGCGCACAGGGAGATGGCGAACCCCGTCCGGTATCCACCGGTGAGGTCATGCAGTACGCCGCCCAGCAGCGAACCGAAGGCGGCGCCGATGGCGTTTGCCGAATAGATCGTGCCGTAGATGGTCGCTACTTTTGGCCCGGTGAACTTGCGAGTGGCGATCGCAGAGATGATCGGTCCGCGGACGCCCATGCACAAGCCGAAGACGAAGACGAACAGCGCGAGCAGCAGGCTGGAGGGCCACCAGGACAGCGCGAGCAGCACCACGACGCCGGTTGCGGTGCCGGCAAAGCTCGCGCTCACCACCTGGCGGAAACCGAAGCGCTCCGACAACAGGCCGCTCAGCGACACCGAAACCACCGACAGCATGCCGAGCACCCCGTAGGCCGATGCCGCGGCGATGGGGGAGAAACCCCGGTCGATCAGGTACACCACCGCCTGCACCAGCACGATGAACATCCCGGTGGCGGTGAAGAAGAATACCTGCACCAGGGCCCAATAGAGCCGCGTGCGCATGGCCGAGCGCACCGTCCAGCCCTCCTCCGGATGGCGCGCCTCGCGCGCGCTGACGCTGTCCTGCAGGCCTGCGACGTAGAGCTTCCACGGCACGGCGAACGCGGCGAACGGCACCGCCAGCAGCAGCACGGTGGCGAGGATCTGGTAGGTCAGACGCCAGTCGAACTGGCCGATCATCCACTGCGAGAGCGGCACGAACAGCAAGCCGCCCATGCCGGTGGCCGAGAATGCGATGCCGATGGCGGTCGAGAGGCGCACCCGGTACCAGCGCGTGAGCAGCGCGGAAGCCGGCACCATGCCGACAAGACCGACGCCTACGCCGATCATGACCCCCACGAAGAGGTAGAACTCCCACAGGTTGCCGAGCGTCGCGGCCAGCCAGAAGGCGGCCGACAGGCAGAGCAGCCCGGCGCTGTAGGTCAGGCGCGGCCCGAACCGGTCGAACAGCGTGCCGGCGAGCGGGGCGATGAAGGCGCCCACCAGCAGGTACATGGAATACACGCTGGTGAGCTGCGAGCGCGCCCAGCCGAACTCCTTCTCCAGAGGCAGGAGGAACACCGCGTAGGTGTCGCCGCTGCCGCGTCCCAGCAGGTTGAACAGGAACACGGTCGCCAGCACCGCGACCGCGGTGCGCTGCGGGTTCAATGCTGCGGCGGCTCGAGGCCGAACACCTGGCGCAGGTAGGCGAGATAGCGCTCGTCCGTGCTGACCGTCTTGCCGGGGGAGTCGGATACCTTGGCCACCGGCTGGCCGTTGCACTCGACCATCTTGATGACGATGTTGATGGGCTCGAAGCCCACGTCGTTGGTCAGGTTGGTGCCGATGCCAAAGGAGGTGCGCGCGCGGCCGTGGAAGCGCCGCGAGATCTCGATCGCCAGCGGGAAGGACAGCTGGTCGGAGAAGATCAGCGTCTTGGTGCGCGGGTCGACGCGGTGCCGCTGGTAGTGCGCGATCATCTTCTCGCCCCACTCGAAGGGGTCGCCCGAGTCGTGCCGCGCGCCGTCGAACAGCTTGCAGAAGTACATGTCGAAGTCGCGCAGGAAGGCGTCCATGCCGTAGGTGTCCGAGAGCGCGATGCCCAGGTCGCCGCGGTACTCCTGCGCCCATTTGTCCATGGCGAACACCTGCGCGTCGCGCAGTCGAGGGCCCAGCGCCTGGCAGGCCTGCATATACTCGTGCGCCAGGGTGCCAAGCGGCGTCACGCCGTTCTTCATCGCCAGCCAGACGTTCGACGTGCCGGCGAAGTATTGCGGCACCTCGCGCTTGAGCGTGGCGATGACCTCTTCGTGCCAGGCCAGCGAAAACCGCCGGCGTGTGCCGAAGTCGGAGATCTTGAAGTCGAGCGCCGGCTCGACCTTGCGCACCAGGTCGATCTTGCCTGCCAGCCGCCGGCGCGCCTCGGCGAGGTCGGCCTGCGGCTGGCTGCGGCGGAAATAGACTTCGGAGACGATCGCCAGCACCGGGATCTCGTAGAGGATGGTGTGCAGCCAGGGACCGCGGATGGTGATGTCGATCTCCCCGGGCGCCGCGCCGCGCGCCACGCGGATGTACTTCTCGTTGAAATGGAACAGCGCGAGGAAATCGACGAAATCCGACTTCATGAAGCGCAGGCTGCGCAGGTAGGCCAATTCGTCGTCGCGGAAGCGCAACTGGCAAAGATCGGCGACCGCGCGCCCGATGTCCTCCATGCAGGACGCCAGGTCCACCCCTTCGGTGCGGCACTTGAAGCGGTACTCCACCTGCGCGCCGGGAAAGTGGTGCAGCACCACCTGCATCATGGTGAACTTGTACAGGTCGGTGTCGAGCAGCGAGCGGACGATCATGCGCCGGATTCTACCCACCCGCCCGGCGGGGGTCACTTGCGCTCCCCCGGCTACTGGATATAATCCCAGCACTGTAAGGACCGACAGTAAGTGACCCGGCCGTAAGTGACCCGACCGTAAGGAGCGCGCGCATGTCCCTGTCCGAACCGCTGACCGAGCGCCAGAGCGAGATCCTGAAGCTGATCCGCGACCTCACCGAGTCCTCGGGTTTCCCGCCGACGCGCGCCGAGATCGCCGAGAAGATGGGCTTTCGCTCGGTGAACGCGGCCGAGCAGCACTTGCGCGCGCTGGAACGAAAAGGCGCGCTCGACATCCTGCAGGGCGCCTCGCGCGGCCTGCGCGTGCGCGACAAGGCGCCGGCGCGCGTCGGCCGGCTGATGGAGCTGCCGGTGGTGGGGCGCGTGGCGGCGGGCAGCCCGATGCTGGCCGAAGAGCACCTGCAGGGCCGCTACCAGGTGGACACGAACCTGTTCACGCCGCGCGCGGATTACCTGCTGAAGGTGCGGGGCATGTCCATGCGCGACGCGGGCATCCTGGAAGGCGACCTGCTCGCCGTGCACCGCACGCCGGAGGCGCGCAGCGGCCAGGTGGTGGTGGCGCGCCTGGCCGACGAAGTCACTGTCAAGCGCTTGCGCCGGCGCGGCCACAGCGTCCAGCTGCTGCCGGAGAATCCCGACTTCGAGCCAATCGAAGTCGACTTGCGGCGCGACTCGCTGACCATCGAGGGCGTCGCCGTCGGCGTGATCCGCAACGGCAAGGGTCTGTAAGGAGTCCATTCTGTAACGGACGTACCGATATAATTGGGGCGGACTTCCCGCCCTGAGATGACCCCCAGCAGCGCAGTGCCCCCCATCACCGTGCCAGCCCGCGGCGCGGACGCGCGCGACAGCGCGGACCCGCAGCGCGTGCTCGCCGATCGCGTCGAGCAGCTCTACAGCCAGATGCCGCTGGGCATCCTGGTGACGCTCATCATCGGCAGCATCGCCACCTACGAGCTTTGGGATACCCGCACGCGGGACCTGGTGCTGTTCTGGTGGGGCCTCGTGCTGCTGGTGACGGCGGCGCGCGCCGCCCTGTACGTGGGCTACCGCAGCAGCAAGGACAAGCTGGCCGAGGCCGCGCAGTGGCTGCGCTGGCTGGGCATCAGCGCACTGGCCAACGGCGTGAACTGGGGCTTCGCCGGCGCGGTGTTCTTCCCCTCGCACACGGATGAGCAGCAGGTGTTCCTCGCCTTCCTGCTCGCCGGAATCGCCTCCGCGGGCATTCCGACCTACGCCGCCTCCTGGCCGATGTTCGCGATCTATGCCGGCGCCATCGTGCTGCCCTTCACCTACGTCCTGGCCACCTTCGGCAACCGGCTGTTCGCCGAGATCGCGCTGCTGGTGCCGCTGTTCTGGCTGGTGAACGTCGGCATTGCCTACCGCCTGAACCAGGTGTTCTATTCCGGCTACCGCCTGCGCCATGCCTATGGCCGGCTGACCGAGGACTACACCGCGCTCAACAAGCGGCTCGAGCAGCAGCTGGTGGAGCTGGACGAAGCGCAGCGCCAGGTGGACGCCTCGGGACGCAAGCTGGCCCTGTTCGCGGAGCGCGCGCCGATCGCGGTGCTCGAGCTGGACGGCGACGGCCGCATCCAGCAGATCAACCATGCCGCGGAGAACCTCTTCGGCTGGACCTCGAACGAGCTGGTCGAGAAGAACGCCTCGGTGAAGATCCTCATCCGTCCCGAATTCCACGCGGATTTTGACACCCAGTGGCAGGAGCTCATCACTTCCCGCACCCCGCTCGCGCACCTGAAGATCCGCAACCCGCGGCGCGACGGGCTGGAAGTGGTGTGCGAATGGAACGTGACCCCTCTGGTCAACTCCGAGGGCAGCGTGGTGGGCGTGATCGCCCAGGGCCAGGACATCACGCGCCAGATGGAAGCCGAGCAGCTGAAGAAGGAGTTCACCTCCACCCTGAGCCACGAGCTGCGCACTCCGCTCACCTCGATCATCGGTTCGCTGCAGCTCATCAATTCGGGCGTGCTGGGGGACGTGGACAAGGAGGTGGCCGAACTGACCGGGGTCGCCGAGCGCAACAGCCAGCGCCTGCTCGACCTGATCAACGACATCCTCGACATCG
>JANMUO010000326.1:0-1901 GCA_031391655.1 Betaproteobacteria bacterium | reverse complement strand
CTTGTGCGCGAATTCCAGCGCCCGCGTGCACTTGAAGATGATCTCCACCACGCGGTCGATGGGCAGGAGATCCTGCGCGTCGCCGTGCTTTTCCAGCGTGCCGCCATCGACGTACTCCATCACGATGTAGTGCAGCTTCTCGTCGGCCACCGCGTCGTAGATCTGGCAGATGTGCGGGTGCTGGAGCTTGCCCGCGAGGGAGGCCTCGGTGACGAAGAGCTTCTTGAACAGCCTGCCGCGGTCGGCATCCGCAAAGGCTTCGGGCATCACCACCTTGACGGCGACGTTGCGGCTGGCGAATGGGTCGTTGCACAGGTAGACGACGCTGGTGGCGCCGCGCCCGAGTTCTTTCAGCACCGGGTACTTCCCGATGCGCCCGGGCAGCGGGATGACGTCGTTCGGGTTCACTGCGCCTTGCGCTTCGCGCGCGCGCGCGCCACCGCCGCCTTCACGCGCTTGGGGGCCGTGCCCCCGGCATGGTCGCGCGCCGCCACCGAACCCTCCAGCGTGAGGCTGTCGTACACGTCGTCGCCGATCGCCGGGGAGAAGCGCTTGAGCACCGCGAGCGGCAGGCCGGAGAGGTCGCAGCCCATGTTTTCCGCCTCGCGCACCGCGCGCGCCACGATGCCGTGCGCATCCTTGAACGCCACGCCCTTGCGCACCAGGTAGTCCGCAAGGTCGGTGGCGGTGGCGAAGCCCTCGAGGGCGGCGGCGCGCATCGCCTCGGGCACCGGCTGGATGCCCGCCGCCAGCTCGGCGAACACCGCGAGGGAGTCCTTCAGCGTGTCCACCGCGTCGAACAAGGGCTCCTTGTCCTCCTGGTTGTCCTTGTTGTAGGCGAGCGGCTGCGCCTTCATCAGCACGAGCAGCGCCATCAGCGAGCCTATGACGCGCGCGCTCTTGCCGCGCACGAGTTCGGGCACGTCCGGGTTCTTCTTCTGCGGCATGATCGAGCTGCCGGTGGTGAAGCGGTCGGGCATCTTCACGAAGCCGAAGCGCGGGCTCATCCACAGCACCAGTTCCTCGGCGAAGCGCGACAGGTGCACCATGCACAGGGCCGCGTGCGCGCAGAACTCCACCGCGAAGTCCCGGTCGGAGACCGCGTCCAGCGAGTTGGCGCACACGCCGTCGAACCCCAGCTCGTGCGCCACGCGTTCGCGGTCGATCGGGAACGTCGTGCCGGCCAGCGCCGCGGCGCCCAGCGGGAGCTGGTTCACGCGCCGGCGGCAGCCGGCGAAGCGCGCGCGGTCGCGCTCCAGCATCTCGAAGTAGGCCATCAGGTGGTGGCCGAAAGTCACCGGCTGCGCCACCTGCAGGTGGGTAAAGCCCGGCATCACCAGCGCCGCGTGGCGCTCGGCCTGCGCGAGCAGCGCCTCCTGCAGCTTCGCGGCCAGCTCGTCGACCGCGTCGATCTCGTCGCGCAGCCACAGCCGCACGTCGGTCGCCACCTGGTCGTTCCTCGAGCGCGCGGTGTGCAGGCGCTTGCCGGCCTCGCCCACCAGCTCGATCAGGCGCCGTTCGATGTTCAGGTGCACGTCCTCGGCCTCTTCGGACCACGCGAAAGTGCCGGCGTCGATTTCCTTTCGCACCAGCGCGAGGCCGCGCTCGATCTCGGCGCAGTTGGCCCTGGAAATGACGCCGCAAGCGGCGAGCATGCGCGCGTGCGCGAGCGAGGCGGCGATGTCGTGCGGCGCGAGGCGCTGGTCGAAGGCCACCGACGCGGTAAAGCGCTTGACCAGCTCGCTGACGGGCTCAGTGAAGCGCTCCGACCAGGTCGTGCGAGGCCCTTCGCGGCTAGCGCGTTTCTGCCGCTTGGAGGCTGGAGGGGCCATGGGGCATACTCGGAAAGCGCGGTGCAATGTTAAGGCACCGCAGTATGCCCATGAGTATAAAGCAAAACT
>JANMUO010000279.1:0-14184 GCA_031391655.1 Betaproteobacteria bacterium | reverse complement strand
CGGTCAGCGTCAGCGTCGCCACGATCGGCATTCGCGGCACGCATGTCGAAGGGGAAGTGACCGAGCGGCAGGAAAAGGGCGGGCAGGCGGTGGACGCCTCCGCCAAGGTTGTGCTGCTCGAGCCGGATGGCTCGGACACCGGCGGCGCCATCGTCGTGGAGAACAAGTTCGGCAGCGTGCTCATCGACACGCCCGGCTACGGCACCGAGATCCCCGACGAGAAAAGCCCGCCCTCGCCGGTGAAGCGGATGCAATTGCGCACGATCGACAACCTGATGCGCACAATCCGCACGCCCGGTACGAGCGGACCCGCACGGAGGCCATAGCGGATAGCCCGTATAATGGGCGCGCTTTGTCGCTCCACCTCGAACACCTCAATCCCGAACAACTCGCCGCCGTAACGCTGCCCGAAGGGCACGCGCTGATCCTCGCCGGCGCGGGCAGCGGCAAGACGCGCGTGCTCACCACGCGCATTGCCTGGCTGCTCAAGGCGGGCGAGGTTTCCCCCGCCGGCATCCTGGCGGTGACCTTCACCAACAAGGCGGCGCGCGAGATGGTGGCGCGGCTCGCGGCAATGCTGACCGTGAATCCGCGCGGCATGTGGATCGGCACCTTCCATGGCCTGTGCAACCGCATGTTGCGCGCGCACCACCAGGACGCCGGGCTACCGCGCGAGTTCCAGATCCTCGACTCGCAGGACCAGCTCGCCGCGGTGAAGCGCCTGCTGCGCTCGATGAACGCGGACGAGGACCGCTTCCCGCCGCGCGACGTGCAGTACTTCATCATGGGCAGGAAGGAAGAGGGCTTGCGCGCGCGCGACGTGCCGCTCACCGACGACACCTCGCGCCGCTTCGTGGAAATCTACGCCGCCTACGACGAGCAATGCCAGCGCGACGGCGTGGCGGACTTCGCCGAGCTGCTGCTGCGCAGCTTCGAGCTGCTGTCCAGGAACGAGCCGCTGCGCGAGCACTACCGCGCGCGCTTCCGCCACATCCTGGTGGACGAGTTCCAGGACACCAACAAGCTGCAGTACCGCTGGCTGAAGCTGCTGGCCGGGCCGGGCACGAGCTTCTTTGCGGTGGGCGACGACGACCAGTCGATCTATGCCTTCCGCGGCGCCAACGTCGGCAACATGGCCGACTACGAGCGCGAGTTCAAGGTCGCCAAGGTCGTGCGGCTGGAGCAGAACTACCGCTCGCAGGGCAATATCCTCGACGCGGCCAACGCGCTCATCGCGCACAACAAGAACCGCCTGGGCAAGAACCTGTGGACCGCGATCGGCGCGGGCGAGCTGCTGCGCGTATTCGAAGGCCAGTCGGACACAGACGAGGCGCGCTGGATGGTCGAGGAGATCAAGGCGCTGCAGCGCGACGGCTCGCGGCTGGACCAGATCGCGGTGCTGTACCGGTCGAACGCCCAGTCGCGGGTGCTTGAACACGCCCTGTTCTCCGCAGCCTTGCCCTACCGCGTTTATGGCGGCCTGCGCTTTTTCGAGCGCGCCGAGGTGAAGCACGCGCTCGCCTACCTGCGGCTCATCGCCGCGCCCGCCGACGACAACGCCTTCCTGCGGGTGGTCAATTTCCCATCGCGGGGCATCGGCGCGCGCACCGTCGAGGGCCTGCAGGACGCCGCCAAGGCGGCCGGCCGCAACCTGTACGAAACGGCATTGGCGGCGCCGGGCAAGGTCGCGCCCTTCGTCGCGTTGATCGAGTCCCTGCGAGAAGAGACCGTGGGGCTCACGCTCGCCGAGCGGGTGGAGCATGTGGTGGCCAAGAGCGGCCTGCTCGAGCACTACAAGGCGGAGCGCGAAGGCGCCGAGCGCATCGAGAACCTGGGCGAGTTGGTCAATGCCGCCGCCGCCTTCAACCTCGAGGACGTCGAAGTCGAATCGGGCGAGGATCCCGATCCGCTCACGGCCTTCCTCACCCACGCCGCGCTGGAGGCCGGGGAGCACCAGGCGGGCGAGGGCCAGGACGCGCTGCAACTCATGACCATGCATTCGGCCAAGGGTCTGGAGTTCAATGCGGTCTTTGTCAGCGGACTGGAAGAGGGCCTCTTCCCGCACGAGAACAGCCTGCTGGAGAAGGATGGCCCGGAAGAGGAGCGCCGCCTGATGTATGTCGCCCTCACGCGCGCGCGCAAGCGCCTCTACCTGTCGTTCGCGCAGACGCGCCTGCTGCACGGGCAGACGCGCTACAGCCTGCCTTCCCGGTTCATCGACGAAATTCCGCAGGGCCTGCTCAAGTGGCTCACGCCGCGCTTCGCCGAGAAGAAAAAGCCCGTGGTCTCGCACTTCACCGCGGGGTCGTTCACGCGCGCGCCCAAGCGTGACCCGCGGTTCGGCGGCGCCCCCGCCGGCACCGGCGGCGCGGCGAACGGGTTTCGCATCGGCCAGAACGTGATGCACGCCAAGTTCGGGCCGGGCGTGATCGTGGACGCCGAAGGCCAGGGCAACGACGCGCGCGTGCAGGTCAACTTCGGCCGCCAGGGCGTGAAGTGGCTGGCGGTGGCGGTGGCGAAGCTGCAGGCCGCCTGAAGGGCTAGTTCGCCGGCTCGGCGAGCAGCGCCTGGTAGTCGAGGATCGAGGCTTCGACCACGCGCGCGGCGTGCTGCGCGCCATAGGCCTGCTGCACCAGGATCTGTGGCTTCTCCCCCGGCACCAGCTTGTAGGTTGTGAAGTAGTGCTGCAATCGCTCGATGAGGATCGGCGGCAGGCTGGCGATCTCCGTCACCTGCCCCCAGATCAGGTCGCCTTCCAGCACCGCGATGAGCTTGTCGTCGGCTTCGCCGCGGTCCAGCAGCTGCAGGCCGCCGACGATGCGCGCGGGCACGATGATCTCGGAGCGCGCGATCGGCCGCTCGCTCAGCACGCAGATGTCCAGCGGGTCGCCGTCGCCGCGCTGCGCGCCGGGGCACAGCGCGGCCACCTTGTCGCCGCAGTAAGTGCGCGGCACGAAGCCGTAGAGCGCGGGCGGCTGGGAAGAGGTGCGCTGCGGCCGGTCGACGCGCAGGTAGCCCGAGGCCTTGTCCACTTCGTACTTGATGAGGTCGAAGGGCGTGATCTCGACGTAGGCGTTGACGTGCAGCGGCAGCTCGCGCCCGGTGGCGAGACCGTGCCAGGGGTGCGGGCGCCACTCGTGGAACTCGGGCCGCTTGACCATGAACGATTCTAGGCGGCAACGCAGCCAACAGAAGGGTGGGTGACGCCCATCTCAAGCCCGTGTCCCAGGCCAGCCGGACGGCGTATGCGTGGCTCAACGAAGCGCTTGTCTAGAAACGGAAGTAGGGGTAACGTCCAGGACATTCTATTGGACAAAATATTGCATGAAATACAATTACTCATTATTAAACAAACAGTTGCTATATTTTCTTGAAGGACAAATTTTCGGACATTTTCGACTCCAATGCCCGCACTTAGGAAGTACGAAGACTCACACCCTTGGCTGAGCTACAAGCTCGACCTGCGCCGGGCATTGCCTCGGCTTTGGATTGCGTTGGGAGAAGCGCAATCGAAGTGCCGGCATATTGCAGGTGTCCCCCTGCAGCCGAAATTCGCTGACGAAATGCATCGGATCTTTCTGGCGCGTGGACTGTTGGCAACGACAGCCATCGAAGGCAACACACTTACCGAGCAAGAAGTCCGAGATCGCATTGAGAAGAAGGGTGTACTGCCGCCTTCGAGGGAGTACCTGGGAAAGGAGATCGACAATATTCTCGTGGCATGCAATGCAATGCTCGAGAACATTAAGGCACGCCAACTCGTTCCGCTCTCAGTGGATCTCCTGAAGACCCTTAACGCAAGGGTACTTCGAGATCTGAAGCTCGATGTACAGGTGGTTCCAGGACATCTCCGGAAGCACTCGGTGGGTGTTGGTCCCTATCTCGGTGCACCCGCGGAAGACTGCGAGTATCTCCTGCAAAAGCTTTGCGATTGGCTGAATAGCGACGATTTTGCTGGCCCTGCGGAAGACGCCGTCATTTACGGACTCATCAAGTCGATCGTTGCGCATGTGTACCTAGCTTGGATTCACCCCTTTGGGGATGGCAATGGTCGAACGGCACGGCTCTTGGAGGTGAAGTTTCTTCTGGAAGCTGGAGTGCCCTCAGCGGCCGCTCACTTGCTTAGCAATCACTACAACCTGACCAGAACTGAGTACTACAGACAGTTGGACCTAACCAGCAAGTCCAATGGGGATTTGATTCCGTTCATCCAGTACGCGGCTTCCGGATTTGTCGACCAGCTGCGCGAGCAGATTCGCATGATCCAAGAACAACAACTACAGGTATCGTGGATCAACTTCGTACATGAGGCGTTCGGGCCACAAAAATCTGCGGCTCACAGGCGGCAGTTGGCGATCGTGCTAGCGATGTCAAGACGAGGCGGCTTTGTGAAAGCGACCGAGATACGACTGCTCGATCCACAGATTGCAGCTGAGCTCGCGAAGAAGACGACGAAGACCGTCACGCGTGACCTCAATAGGCTCAAGCGCATGGGTCTTATCGAAGCGAGCCCCGAGGGCCATAGAGCAAAGACGGAGAAAATGCTTGCATTCTTGCCGCATTCCCTCGATCCACGAGCGGCACGCGCACCGACGACCGAAGGAGAAGTCGGCCCAGGTCAACTGGAATTGGGGCTTTGACGTAGACCTACAACTGCGCGACTAGTAAGTAGCGTCCAAGCCTACCAACAGCCATGAAACAGAGCGCAGGAAACCAATGAACGCGCAGCCAGCCCGCCGCGGCACAGAGTGCGTCGCCGATGAGTGGTAACCAGGCGAAGAGCAAAGCAGGCGTGCCGTATCTCCTGACGAGTTCAAGATGCGGCAGCTCCTTGCAGGGCGCGAGGCGACCCAGGAGGTAGGTGGTCATCCCGCCCGCGGTGTTGCCGACCGTGGCGAGCGTGACTGCCAGCGCCGCCTGCTCCGGATGGAGGCGCAGGTAGCCGAACAGCACGGCTTCGGAAGCAAACGGCACCACCGTGGCGGCGAGAAAGCTCGCGACGAACACGCCCACGAGTCCGCCTTCGGGCGAGAGCAAGGTCTCCACAAGGTGCCTGTGCTAGGCTTTTCGCGATGAAACGCGAAGATTATCTCGGCCGCATCCTGCGCGCGCGGGTTTACGACGTGGCGATCGAATCGCCGCTCGAACTCGCCCCCGCGCTGTCCCGGCGGCTGGGCAACCGGCTGCTGCTCAAGCGCGAGGACCTGCAGCCGGTGTTTTCCTTCAAGCTGCGCGGCGCCTACAACAAGATGGTCAACCTCTCGCCCAGGCAGCGCGCGCGCGGCGTGGTCGCCGCCAGCGCGGGCAACCACGCGCAGGGCGTGGCCCTTGCCGCGCAGAAGCTCGGCTGCCGCGCCACCATCGTCATGCCGGTGACCGCGCCAAAGATCAAGGTGGACGCGGTCGCGGCGCGCGGCGCGCGCGTCGTGCTGCATGGGGATGGGTACGCCGAGGCCTACGCGCACGCGATGAAGCTCAAGCGCAGGCTCGGCTTGGTCTTCGTGCATCCCTACGACGACCCCGACGTCATCGCCGGCCAGGGCACCGTCGGCATGGAGATCCTGCGCCAGAGCGAGCGGCCGATCGACGCGGTGTTCGTCGCGGTGGGCGGCGGCGGCCTCATCTCCGGCATCGCCTCCTACCTCAAGCACCTGCGCCCGGGCATCAAGGTGATCGGCGTGGAGCCGGAGGACGCCGACGCCATGACGAGGTCGCTCAAGGCGGGCCGGCGCGTGAAGCTGGAGCACGTGGGCCAGTTCGCCGACGGCGTGGCGGTGAAGGAAGTCGGCAAGGAGACGTTCCGGCTCTGCCGGAGGCTGGTCGACGAGATGGTGGCGGTGGACACCGACGCGATCTGCGCCGCGATCAAGGACGTGTTCGAGGACACGCGCGTGGTCCTCGAGCCCGCAGGGGCGCTGGCCATCGCCGGCGCCAAGGCCTGGGTCGAGCGCCACGGTGTGCGCGGCAAGAACCTGGTGGCGGTGGCGAGCGGCGCCAACACGAATTTCGACCGCCTGCGTTTCGTCGCCGAGCGCGCCGAGGTCGGCGAGCACCGCGAAGCGGTGCTGGCGGTGACCATTCCCGAGCGCCGCGGCAGCTTCCGGCGTTTCTGCGGCGTGATCGGCGCGCGCAGCATCACCGAGTTCAATTACCGCATGGCCGGCGCCGAGCAGGCGCACATCTTCGTGGGCGTGGAGGCGCGCGGGCGCAAGGCGGCCGCGCGCATCGTCGGCAGCCTGCGCCGCGCCGGCTTCCAGACCTCCGACCTGTCCAACAACGAAGTGGCCAAGGCGCACGTGCGCCACATGGTGGGCGGGCACTCGCCGCTGGCGCGCCACGAGCTGCTGTACCGATTCGAGTTCCCCGAGCGGCCGGGCGCGCTGATGAAGTTCCTCACGGCGATGAACCCGGGCTGGAACATCAGCCTGTTTCACTACCGCAACCACGGCGCCGACTACGGTTCGATCCTCGTGGGCATGCAGGTGCCGCCGCGCGAGATGGGCGACTTCCGCCGCTTCCTCGCGCGCCTGGGCTACCCGGCGAGCAACGAGACGCGCAACCCGGCCTACCGGCTGTTCCTCAAGTGACCGCGCGCACGCTGCCGCTGGACGAACGCCTGCAGCGCTACATCGTGGCGCACGGCGCGAGAGAGACCGCTGTGCAGAGCGAGTTGAGGCGAGTCACGCAGCGCCTGCCGCAGGCGGGCATGCAGATCGGCGCCGAGCAGGGCGCGCTCATGCAGATGCTGGTGCGCGTCATGGGAGCTCGGCGCTGCCTCGAGATCGGCACCTTCACCGGCTACTCGGCATTGGCGGTGGCGCTCGCGTTGCCGCCGTCCGGCCGCATCCTGTGTTGCGACGTGAGCGAGGAGTGGACTGCCATCGCGCAGCGCTACTGGAAGCGGGCCGGCGTGGCCGGGAAGATCGAACTGCGACTCGCGCCGGCGCTGCAGACGCTCGATGCGCTGCTCGAGGAAGACCGGTCCGGCAAGTTCGACTTCGCTTTCATCGACGCGGACAAGGCGAACTACGCCAATTACTACGAGCGCTGCCTCAAGCTCGTGCGCCGCGGCGGGCTGATCGCGGTGGACAACACCCTCTGGGGGGGCAGCGTGGCCAATCCGCGCAAACAGTCGGTCGACACGCTCGCCATTCGCGCATTCAACCGCCAGCTGGTCCGCGACCGCCGCGTGGAGATGGTGCTTGTGCCGGTCGGCGACGGCCTCAGCCTGGCCGCCAAGCGCTGAACGGATAGACCGCACGCTCGGTCACGACGTAGTCCATCGGGATGTCCCAGGGCTGCGGGTGGATAGTCGGGATGCGCGCCATCTCGTAGCTGACCCCGATCACCAACGGTTTTTCCTTGAGGCTCGCCAGCGTGCGGTCGAAGAATCCCGCGCCGTAGCCCAGCCGGTAGCCCTGCGCATCCCAGCCATTCATCGGCAGCAGCACCGCCTTGGGCTCGAGTTCCCTCGAGTTGACCGGGTAAGGGATCTTGAGCGGACCCTCCGCGAGCTCCACGCCGGGATGCCATTCACGGAAGACCAGCGGTGTCTTCGGCGCCACGACGACGGGTAGTGCGGTCAACGCGCCGGCCTCACGAAGCGTTTTCGCCAGGTGGCGCGCGTCATACTCGTTGCGGATCGGCCAGCAGAACGCAAGCGCGATTCCCCTGAGTCCCGGGAAGGCGCGCTCCAGATGTGCGTCGATCCTGCGCCGAAAGGCGTCAACGACAGACGCGGCGAGCGCTTCGCGCGCCGCCAGCAAGCGCGTGCGCTCGGTCTTGCGCCAGGCTTTCAGCTCTTCGGGATTCATTTCGCGTGCTATGCTTAGTACATGATTTTTAGGCGTTTCCTGACGCGTTTGCCGACTATAGCACCCGTGTGCGCGCTGCTCGCCGCAGGCACGGCGCTGGCCGGCGATGAGGCGGTACTCGGCGCCCACGCCGCATTCCGTGCAGGAGACCCGGACAAACTCTCGCGCCACGCTGCGGCTTTGCAAGGCCAGGTGCTGGAACCCTGGGCCGACTACTGGAAGCTGCGACTGCGCATCGATGACGCGAAAAGCGCCGACGTGCAGAGGTTCCTTTCGCGCAACCACGGCACTTACCTTGTGGACCTCCTGCGCGGCGACTGGCTGAAGGAACTCGGCCGCCGCGGCGACTGGCTGGGCTTCGAGCGCGAGCTCGGGGCGCTGGCACAGGACGACCTTGAAGTGCGCTGCTACGCCTGGTCGGCGCGCCTCTCGCGCGGTGACGGCGATGCGGCGATGGAAGCGCGCGCCGCCTGGCGCGAGCCGCGCGAACTGCCCGACGCCTGCACGCAGCTCGCAGACCGGCTTCTCAAGGCGGGAACGCTCGACATCGCGCGCACCTGGCAGCGCGTGCGGCTGCTGCTGTACCACGGCCAGGTCAGCGCCGCGCGCCGCGCGATCGGCTACCTGCCGACGCGCGAGCAGCCCGACGAGCGGCTGCTCACGCAGGCGGCAGTCGCACCGAAGAAACTCCTTGCCCAGCCGCCGAAGAACCTGGACAGACGCGCCACGCGCGAGATGCTGCTGTTCGCCCTGACGCGGCTTGCGCGCAGCGATGCGCGCGCAGCGGCCGCAGTGCTGGAAGGCGCGCTCGGCCAGCAGTTCCCCGCGGACGAGCGCGGTTACCTGTGGGTGCGGATTGCCACGCATGGCGCCATGGACCACCTGCCGGAGGCACTGGACTGGTATGCGCTCGCCGGCGACGCGCCGCTCGGCGACGAGCAGCTGGCCTGGAAGGCCCGCGCGGCGCTGCGCGCCGGGCAGTGGCAGAAGGTGCGCGACGCGATCGACCCGATGTCGATCCTCGCGCGGCAGGATCCCGCCTGGACCTACTGGTACGGGCGCGCGCTCATGGCGCAGGGTGACGCAGAGGGCGCGCGCGCCTACTACTCGCGCATTGCCGGGCAACCCTACTATTACAGCGTCCTGGCGACCGAGGAACTTGGGCAGGAAGCGACCATCCCGCTGCCCTTCCATGTACCGGCCGAGGAAGAAGTCGACGCAGCGCGCCGCCACGCGGAGCTCGCGCGGGCGCTGGAGCTCTTTCGCCTCGGCCTGCGCCAGGAGGCCACCAAGGAGTGGATGTTTGCCGTGCGCAGCATGGAGGACCGCCAGCTCCTGGCGGCGGCGGAACTCGCGCGGCGCGCAGGTATTTACGACCGCGCCATCGGTACCGCGGGCCGCACCGAGCAGCTGCACGACTACCGCATGCGGTACCTCGCGCCGTTTCGCGAGGTGTTCACGGTGGTTGCCGGTGCCTATGACCTCGAAGAGGCCTGGGTGCTGGGCGTGGTGCGCCAGGAAAGTCGCTTCATCGTCGATGCCCGCTCGGGCGCCGGGGCCAGCGGGCTGATGCAGCTCCTGCCGGAAACGGCGCGCTGGGTGGCGCAGAAGATCGGCTACCGCGGCTACACCGCCAAGCGCGTTACCGACATCGACACCAACATCACGCTCGGCACGAGGTACCTCAAGTTCGTGCTCGACGGCACCGGACACCCCTTGCTTGCCTCGGCGGCCTACAACGCGGGCCCGACCCGCGCGCGGCGCTGGACGCCCGAGCGCCCGATGGAAGGGGCGATCTTCGTCGAGTCCATTCCCTTCGGCGAAACGCGGGAGTACGTGAAGCGCGTGATGGCCAACACCATGCACTACGCGCTGCTGCTGGAAGGCCGCAGCACGCCGCTCAAGCAACGCATGGGCTTGGTCCCGGGCCGCAGCGGTGCCCTGATGCCGCAGGTGGACGAGATCCCGTGACCCGCGCGGAGAATATCCTGGTGGTCGGCGGGGCCGGCTTCGTCGGCCGGCACCTCGTCTCGGCGCTCGCCACGCGCGGCTGCCGCGTTACGGTTCCCGCGCGGCGGCGCGAGGGCGCCAAGCACCTTTTCCTCCTGCCCACGGTCGACGTGGTCGAGGCCGATGTCACCCAGCCGGAGGTGCTGCCGCGGCTGGCCACGGGGCACGATGCGGTGATCAACCTGGCGGGCGTGCTGCACAGCCGGCGCGGGCGCCCCGACGAGCGCGGCCCCAACGACTACGGCCCGGATTTCGCGCGGGTGCACGTGGAGCTGGCGCAGGCGGTGGTTGCGGCCTGCCGCGGCGCGGGCGTGAAGCGGCTGCTGCACATGAGCGCGCTCGGCGCCGATGCGAATGCGCCATCCGAGTACCTGCGCTCCAAGGGCATCGGCGAGCGCGCGGCGCTCGCCGCCGAGGACCTGGCGGTGACCGTGTTCCGGCCGTCGGTGATTTTCGGGCCTGAGGATTCCTTCCTCAACCTGTTCGCGACGCTGACGAAGTTTCTCCCGGTGATCGTGCTTGCCAGCCCCGAGGCGCGGTTCCAGCCGGTGTATGTCGGCGACGTGGTGAGCGCGTTCCTCGCCGCGCTCGACGACCACGGCTCGCGCGGCAGGTGCTATGACCTTGGCGGCCCGACGCAGTACACGCTGCGCGAACTGGTGCAAGCCGTGTGCGCGATCACCGGCCGCCGGCGCCTCATCGTCGGGCTGGGCGAGCGGCTCTCCATGGCGCAGGCGCGCATGCTGGAGCTCCTGCCCGTCAAGCTGATGACGCGCGACAACATCCGCTCGATGCAGGTGCCCAGCGTGTGCAGCACGCCGTTTCCCTTCGGCATCGTGCCGGCCGCGCTGGAAGCGCTGGCCCCGTCCTGGCTCGCCCCCCTCAGCCCCCGCGAGCGCTACCCGGCGCTGCGCACCCACGCCCGGCGGTGATGGCCGCGCCGCTCCTCGTCGTCGGCAACAAGAATTATTCGTCCTGGTCGCTGCGGCCCTGGCTGGCGATGAAGGTGCTGGGCATCCCCTTTCGCGAGCAGCGCGTGCCGCTCTACAGCGCGGGCAGCAAGGCGGAGATCCTCAGGCATTCGCCGGCCGGCAAGGTGCCGGTGCTGGTCGACGGCGACCTGCAAGTGTGGGATTCGCTCGCCATCCTGGAGACCCTCGCCGAACGCAACCCCGGCCTCTGGCCCGCCGACGCTGCGCAGCGTGCGCGGGCGCGCTCGATCAGCGCTGAAATGCACTCGGGCTTCGCCAACCTGCGCAACCACATGAGCATGAACGTCCGCCGGCGCTTCCCGGGCAAGGGGCGCACGCCGGAGGTGCTGGCGGAAATCAAGCGCATCGTGGAGGTCTGGAGCGAGTGCCGCGGGCCGTTTCTCTTCGGCGCCTTCTGCGCGGCCGACGCGATGTACGCACCCGTGGTGCTGCGCTTTCGCACCTACGAGGTGGACCTGCCTCCCGTGTGCCGCGCCTACGCCGACGCGGTGCTCGCGCTGCCCGCGCTGCAGGAATGGATGCGCGACGCCGAGCGCGAGACGGAGTCGCTGCCGCAGTTCGAACCGTACGCGTGAAAGCTTTTGTTGTCGGCGGCGCCGTGCGCGACGAGTTGCTCGGGCTGCCGGTGGCCGATCGCGATTGGGTGGCGGTGGGCAGCACGCCGGAGGAGATGGCCAGGCTCGGTTTCCGGCCGGTGGGCAAGGACTTCCCGGTGTTCCTGCACCCCGAGACCCACGAGGAGTACGCGCTGGCGCGCACCGAGCGAAAGAGCGGGCGCGGCTACAAGGGCTTCACCGTCTACGCCGCCCCGGATGTGACGCTGGAGGACGACCTCAAGCGCCGCGACCTCACCATCAACGCGATGGCGCGCGACGAATCGGGAGTCCTGGTTGACCCCTTCGGTGGAGAGAAGGACCTCAAGGCCGGCGTGCTGCGGCATGTCAGTGAGTCTTTCGAGGAGGATCCGGTCAGGATCCTGCGCGTGGCGCGCTTCGCCGCGCGCTTCGGCTTCCGCATCGCGGACGAGACCATGGCATTGATGCAGTCGATGGTCGCCTCGGGCGAAGCGGACCACCTCGTGCCGGAGCGCGTCTGGCAGGAATTCGCGCGCGGGCTCGCCGAGCCGCAGCCGAAGCTCATGTTCGAGGCGCTGGAGCGCAGCGGGCTGCGCGCCAGGCTGCTGCCGGAACTGGAGAAGGTTCCGCGGAACTTTTCCGGACCGCTGCCGGTGCGCTTCGCGCTGCTGTGCTGGCCGCTCGAAGAGGGCGCGATCGAAGCGCTGTGCGAGCGCCTGAAGGTGCCGAACGAGGAGCGCGAGCTGGCGCTGGCGGCCTGCCGCTGCCGGCCTTTGCTCACGGCGAAGACGCCCGAGGAGCTGCTGGCGCTGTTCAAGCGCGGCGATGCGTTCAGGCGGCGCGAGCGCTTCGGGCAGTTGCTGCAGGCGGCGAAACTGGCGCAGCCGGGCCTGGACCTGCAGCTCGTGGAGAAGGCGCTGGAAGCCTCTGCCGGCGTGGATGCGGGTGCGATTGCGCGCGCCGAACCCACGAACATCCCGGCGCGCCTGGACGAGGCGCGCCGCCAGGCAATCGGCAAGATCCTCTAGTTCCCCCAAGGAGACGCACTTGATCGACCTGCACACCTGGAGCACGCCCAACGGCCGCAAGGTTTCCATCATGCTGGAGGAATGCGGGCTGCCGTACCGCGTGTTCCCGGTGAACATCGGCAAGGGGGACCAGTTCAAGCCCGAGTTCCTCGCCATCAATCCGAACAACCGCATCCCGGCGATCGTCGATCCGCAGGGGCCGGACGGAAAAGCGCTCAAGCTCTTCGAGTCAGGCGCGATCCTCGTCTACTTGTCGGGCAAGACCGGGAAGTTCCTGCCGCAGAGCGTGCGTGGCAAGTACATCGCGCTGCAGTGGCTGATGTTCCAGATGGGCGGCGTGGGGCCGATGTTCGGGCAGGCGCACCATTTCCTGCGGGCGACCAAGGAGCCTGTGCCCTACGGCATCGAGCGCTACACCGCGGAGACGCGGCGGCTGTATGGCGTGCTGGAAACGCGGCTGAAGGAAGCGGCGTTTCTGGCGGACGAGTATTCGATCGCCGACATCGCCACCTTTCCCTGGGTGGCGCGGCACGAGTGGCACAAGGTGGACCTCAACGATTTTCCCGCCGTGAAGCGCTGGTACGACAAGATCGCCGCGCGGCCGGCGGTGGCCAAGGGAATGGCAGTCCCAACGCCGCCGTAACAAATAGGGTCTGTCCCTATTTTTTCGCGTATTTCGCGAGGAAGGCGTTGATGTCCTCTATTCTCAGTTGCGGCTCGCCGGGGATCGGCTGGGTGCCGACGACCCGGTTCATCCATTCCATGTTCTCTTGCATGCGCGCCACCACCGCGGGCCACTGCTTCGCCGTGTAGCGTTGGGGGTCGGGCAGCACGTGGCACTGGTTGCAGGCAAGGCGGAACGAGTCCCCCGCCGGCGTAAAGGCCTCCGGGTATTTCTTCGGGTCGAGAGGTTTCTGCGCATGCTTGCGCAGGTAGGCGACGATCGACTTCACCTCGTCGGGCGCCGGCGATTTCACGCCCACCATCATGTCGGCCATGAGCTGGCCCATGTTTCCCTTGCCTTCCATCCGCGGCACCATGCGCTCCACGATGCCGCGCCACTTGGCGGCGTGGTGCATCGCCGGGTTGGGCAGGTTGTGGCACTGCACGCAGTACTGGAGGGTGAGGCGCGCTCCGCCAGACTTCGGCTCCGGCAGCTGCCGTGACTCGAAACTCGGGGGCAGGATGCGCTCCAGCATTGGGCCGTGCGGGCTTTCCGACCAGCGCTTTTTTGCATCGGCGATGTCATCGGCCAGCGCGAAGGCGGGGACCAGAAATAGCAGCAGCAGGCGCATCGGGCTAGAGCGTATGCGAACGATCGCCGCTCGCAAAGCCCAGTAGCGGTCGCGATACCCCGCGCCCCACGGCGAGCACCTTGAACAGTTCGCCCATCTCCGCGGGGGACAGGAGCTTTTGCGCCTCGGCGGCGCGCGGCGCGTAGCGCGCCACATCCGATGCGTCCTCACGCTCCAGCAATTCCGTGATGCCGCAATTGACCAGGAACTGCGCCTGGTTGGCATAGCCCAGCACCTCGAGCCCGCCCTCGCGCGCCGCCTGGGCCAGCGCGCTGAAGTCCACGTGCGCGGTGATGTCCTGCAACCCCGGATGGAAGAACACGTCGCCGTGCGCGCGATGCCGGTAATGGCACATCAGCGTGCCCATCGTGCGCTGCGGGTGGTAGTACTCGCGCTGCGGGAAGCCGTAGTCGATGACCAGCAGCGCGCCGCGCTCCAGGCGCGCGGCGAGCAGTTTCATCCACGCGCGC
>JANMUO010000260.1:0-6352 GCA_031391655.1 Betaproteobacteria bacterium | reverse complement strand
CGCCACCGCGCAGGCATTGATCGACAGCGCGGACGAGGCCATGTACCGGGCCAAGCAGGCCAAGTCCGGCGTTGCTTTTGCGAAGTAATCCCCTTGCCGGGGTGCCCTTGCGTTTGGTAGCGAACGAACGCCGGGGCGGGGGGCGAGTATGGTGGCGCCATGCTCCATGAGTTCCTGACGTCGAATCGCCAAGAGTTGATCGAACGCTGCAAGGCAAAGGCAGGGGCAAGGTTCGCGCCCTCCCTCACCCCCGCGACCATCGATCACGGGGTGCCGCTGTTCCTGCAGCAGCTTTCGGGCATCCTTCGCGAAGAGCAACTGACGGACAAGCGGCCGGCGGTCAACGAAACAGAATTGAAAGAACCCGACGAGCCCACCGAAATCGGCCGCTCAGCGGCCTTGCAAGGCACCGAATTGCTGCGTCTCGGCTACACCCTCGACCAGGTAGTGCATGGTTACGGGGATGTGTGCCAGGCCATTACCAGCTTGGCCGTCGAACAAACGACACCCATTTCCACGGACGAGTTTCGCACCCTCAACCGTTGCCTGGACAACGCCATCGCGGACGCCGTCACCGCTTACGGGAGCGCCGGCGAAGTTTCGTTCGTCGCGCAAGCGGCGACGCTGTCCGAGCGCATGGCTGCACTTGCCGGCGAACACAGGCGCCTGGTCGATATCGCCGTCCACGCCTTTTCCGCGATCAAGACCGGCAGCGTGGGATTGACCGGAGCGACCGGCGCGCTGCTCGCCCATACCCTGGAAGAACTGCGGACGCTTCCCGACCGGTTCCTGCCCGAGATTCACTCGCCCGGCCCGGCGTCCGCGCCCGCGCCCAGGAAAAAAGCCTAGGCAATCCACTCCGATACCGGCGCCTGCGCGTCTTGCAGCGGCTGGCACACGACGTCCAATAAGGTCGGCCCGCCGAAGGCGATCGCCTGCTTGAGCACGGCACCCAGCTGCGCGGGATCCTCCACCTTCCAGCTCTTCACGCCGTAGGCCTCCGCCACCTTCGCGTGGTCGGTGACGCCGAAATCCACCGAGAAGTAGCGCCCGCCGTAGCCCGTCTTCTGCCCCGCCTTGATCCAGCCGTAGACCGCGTTGCGAACCACGATCAAGGTGATCGGCAGCTTGTAGCGCACCAGCGTCTCCAGCTCCCCAGCACACATGCCGAAGGAACCATCGCCCATCACCGCGACGGTTTTCACTTCGGGCCGGCCGAAATGCGCGCCCACCGACGCGGCCATCGCATAGCCCAGCGCGCCATGCGCGCGGTTCGAGAACAACGTCCGGCCGGTGCGCCGTACCGGGTAGTAGGCAGACAAATACGGGCAGGGCGTTCCCGGATCGGCGACGACGATGTCATCGGGACTCAAGGCCTTCGACAACTCCGCCACCAGGCGCTCCGGCTTGATCGGCCTGTCATTCGAGGCAGCGAGCACGTTGAACTTCGCGAACTTCTCCGTCTTGGCTTTCACCACCGCCGTCGCTTCGCGCGGACGCCTCAAGTCGGCAAGCGCCTCGTTCAAAGCCGCGAGCGCCAGCCTCGCATCCGCGATCAGCGGCATATCCACCTTGTAGTTCACTCCCACTGTTTCAGCATCCACGTCAATGTGGACCACCTTCGCCGCGCCGGGCGCCGGATGCCGCCAGCGCTCGGTGGTGACGGAACCCGCGCGGCAGCCCACGAATACCACCAGGTCGGCCTGGTCCACGATCGAGCGCGTCTCCGGCGTGCCGCCGTTGGAACCCACCACGCCCACCGCGAGCGGGTGCTCCTCGGAGATGGAGCCCTGGCCGCTGATGGTGGTGGCCACAGGGGCAGACAGGCGCTCCGCGAGTTCGATGAGCTCGTCCTGCGCCCGGGCGATCACCAGCCCGCCGCCGCAGATGAACACGGGACGCCTGGCATTGCGCAGCAGCTTCGCCGCAATTTCGACGCACTGAGGATCCGGCGCCACGCGCCGGGACGGACACAATCCGAGCGACGGATCGCCCCACACGTCGCTGCGCTCCACCGGCCCGTTCTGCACGTCGAAGGGCAGCGCGATGTGCGCCGCGCCCGGCCTGCCGGTGGACGTGGCGTTGAACGCGGCGCGGAACACGCGCGGGATGTCCGCGGAGCGGTCCAGTACCGCGTTCCACTTGGTGAGCGGCTTCATCAGCGCGCCCTGGTCGAGTTCGGTGAGCGTGAAGCGCCCGCGCGAGGACACCGAGATATCGGTATTGATGCCGAGCACCGGCACGGAGGATTCGTTCGCCTCCACCAGGCCCGGCAGGAGGTAGGTGGCGCCGCCGCCCGAAGGGCCTTCGCAGACGCCGACCCTGCCCGAGACCCGCGCGTAGCCGTCCGCCATGTAGGCGGCGTGGCGTTCGTCGCGGGTGAGGATGTGCCGCATGCCATGCGGCAAGCGGGCGAGTGCGTCGTACAGGGGCAGGCTCGTATCGCCGCACAGCCCGAAAATCACCTCGACGCCGTGCGCTTTGAGCATCTCGACCACCGCTTCGGCGCCCGTCAGGGTCGCTGAGGGAGTCTCTACCGGCTTGATCATGCAGTTATATTAGCGCGACATGAATGCAGCCGACCGCCAGCGCCCGCCGCCAGGCCAGCTCTATCTCGATCATGTTTCGCATTTCGTTCCGGACCTCGGCGCGGCGGGCGCGCTGCTCCAGTCGCTGGGGTTTGCGGTGACGCCCTTGTCCGCCCAGGTGACGCAGGACGGCCCCGCTGGCACCTCCAACCGCTGCGTCATGTTGAAGGACGGCTACCTCGAGATCCTCACTCCCACGGCCGACACGCCAAACGCGCAGCGCATGAGGAAATCCATGCGCCGCTACCGCGGCGTGCACCTCGTGTGCTTCGGCACGCCCGCGGCCGAGGAAGAGCACGCGCGCCTGCTGGAGCACGGCTTCGCGCCGCAGCCGCTGGTGCGCCTCGAGCGCAAGGTGGAAGACAACATGACGGTGCGATTCTCCGTGGTGCGCGCCGCCGCCGGCAAAATGCCTGAAGGCCGCGTGCAATACGTGCAGCACCTCGTGCCGGAGGCGATCTGGCGTCCGGCGCACCTCAAGCATCGCAACGGCGTGCTCGGCCTGGCCGCGGCCTATGTCGTCGCCGCCGATCCGGTTCGCGCCGCCGCACGCTGGGCGCGCTTCATGGGCGGCCTGGCGCGCCGCGACGGGAAGTTCATTTCGCTCGAAACCGACCGCGGCAAGGTGCTGATCGGCACGCGCGCGCAGGTGAAAGCCCTGCTCGGCGCCGCGCCGCGCACTCCCGGCATCGCCGGCTACGCCCTCGCCTGCAAGGACCCGAAGGCCTTCGCGCGCCGCTGCAGCGAGGACGGGCTGAAGGTCAATCGCCATCTCGCCGTCATCCTTCCGCCGGCGCTCGGCGGCGCGTGGCGCCTCGTCCCCAAGGAGAAAAGATGAAACAGGATCCCTGCGCGCTTTCCGCCGTCGAGCTGCTTGCCGCCTACCGCGCGAAGACTCTCTCGCCCGTCGAAGCCACGCGCGCGGTGCTGGCGCGCATCGCCGAGTTGAACCCGGTACTCAATTGCTTCAACCTCATCGATGCCAAATCGGCGCTCGACTCGGCGCGCGCCAGCGAAGCGCGCTGGGCGAAGGGCGCGCCCCTCGGCGCGCTCGACGGCGTGCCGACCTCGATCAAGGACATCATCCTCACCAAAGGCTGGCCGACGCGGCGCGGCTCGAAGACCACGGACCCCACGGGACCGTGGAACGACGACGCCCCTGCGGTGGCGAGGCTGCGCGAGGCGGGCGCCGTGCTCGTCGGCAAGACGACCACGCCCGAGTTCGGCTGGAAAGGCGTGACCGACAGCCCGCTCACCGGCATCACGCGCAATCCCTGGAACCCGAAGAAGACGCCCGGCGGCTCTTCGGGCGGGAGCGCCGCGGCAGTCGCCTCGGGCATGGGCCCGCTCACCGTGGGCACCGACGGCGGCGGCTCGATCCGCATTCCCTGCGCCTTCACCGGGCTCTTTGGCATCAAGCCTTCGTTCGGCCGCGTGCCGGCCTGGCCGTTGTCGCCGTTCGGCACCGTAGCGCACCTGGGGCCGATCACGCGCACCGTCACCGACGCCGCGCTGATGATGAACGTGCTGGCGCTGCCCGACGGGCGCGACTGGCATGCGCTGCCCTACGACAGGCGCGACTATCTGCAGGGGCTCGAAGACGGTGTCAAGGGCCTGCGCATCGCCTACTCGCCCGACCTCGGCTACGCCAGGGTGGACAAGGAGGTTGCCGCGCTGGTGAAAAAGGCCGTGCAGGTATTCGAGGACCTCGGCGCCGAGGTCGACGAAGTCGACCCCGGATTCGAAGACCAGCAGGAGGTGTTCACCCTGCACTGGTTCCCGGGCGCGGCCTACGTGGTGCGCGGGATCCCGGCGGCGAAGAGGAAGCTCATGGACAAGGGCCTGCTGGAAGTGGCGCGCGCGGGCGAGAAGATCACCATGAAGCAATATCAGGACGGCGTGACCCGGCGCGGCGCGCTCGGCGTGCTGATGAACCGCTTCCACGAGGAGTACGACCTGCTGCTCACGCCGTCGCTGCCCCTGCCCGCCTTCGACGCAGGCAAGGAAGTCGCCGACGTGGTGAAGGAGCGGCGCTGGACCGACTGGACGCCGTTTTCCTATCCGTTCAACCTCACGCAGCAGCCCGCGGCGTCCGTTCCCTGCGGATTGACCAAGGCCGGGCTGCCGGCGGGGCTGCACATCGTCGGGCCGAAGTACGGCGATGCGCTGGTGCTGCGTGCCGCGCGGGCCTTCGAACGCGTACAGCCTATTCCGCTGCCGGACCTCGCGAAACTCAGGAAGAAGTGAGCTTCAGCTCGAGCACCCAGGTCGACACCACCTTGTCCTGCTCGAGCATCGCGCCGCGCACCATGTAGTGCTTGGCGTCCTTCTGCTGCATGCACTCGAAGCCGCGGTAGCGCCCGGTGCCGCTGGCGTAGAAGGAAAGGATCGCATCGCCCGCGATCACGAAGCGCCCGTTCAGGCTGCCGAGCGTTGCGCTATCGGAAGACCAGTGCGTTGCGTTCGAGCCCGGCGAGAACGGGATCACCTCGGTGCGGTTCCTCTGTTCTTTGGGCGGGTTCGACTTCACGCGCAGCACGCCTTCGGTGATCCATTTTCCCGGCTCGTGCCGCACGCGCGTCTCGCCATCCACCGCGGTCGTGTTGCCCCCGCCGTCGCGATACTCGCCTGCGGCACGCCAGGTGCCTTCGCGGAAGAGGAAACTATGGCCGGCCACGCGCCAACTATACTTCCCGCCCGTGGAACCCCGCTACTTCCGGCACTGGCCGGCGGACATGCCGCGCCGCCTGGCGCTGCCGCCGCTGCGGCTGCACGACCTCTTGTCGCGGGCGGCAAAGCGCTTTCCTGACAAGCCCGCGACGATATTCGAGGGCAAGGCGCTCAAATACCGGGAGATATTGCAGCGCAGTGAAGACCTCGCCGGCCACCTGCAGCAGGCCTGCGGCGTGCGCAAGGGCGACCGCGTGCTGCTCAACCTGCAGAACGGCTCGGATTTCGTCATTGCGCTGTTCGGCATCCTGCGCGCGGACGCGGTGGCGGTACCCGTCAGCCCGGCGAACGTCGCCGGCGAATTGAAGCACTACCTTGCGGACAGCGGCGCGAAGGTGGCTGTGGTGGAGAAAGACGTCGCTCCGCGTTTCGCCGGCCTGCCGCTCGAGCACCTTATCGTGATGGACGACTTCCGCGGGTCGGGGCAGGTTCCTGCGGCCTCGGTTTCCAGGCCGGACGAACTCTGCCTGATGCCCTACACCTCCGGCAGCACCGGGCAGCCGAAGGGCTGCATGCACACGCACGCCACCTGCCTGCACAACATCGCCGGCGCAGCGCTGTGGAAGCACATCAACGAGGACACAGTGGCGCTCGCCACCGCGCCCTTTTTCCACGTCACCGGCCTGGTCCACAGTTTCCTCGCCACCGTCTACGCGGCCGGCACCATGGTGATCCAACGCCGCTGGGACCCGCAGGCCGCCGCCGAACTCGTCGAGCGGCACCGCTGCACCCACTGGGACAACGTGCCCACCATGGTGGTGGACCTGCTGTCGCACCCGAAGGCGCTCGAGCACGATGTCAGTTCGCTGAAATGGATCTTCGGCGGCGGTGCGGCGATGCCCGAGGCCATCGCGCAGAAGCTCTACGAGGTCTGCGGCGTGCGCTACATCGAAGGCTACGGCATGACCGAGACCATTTCGCAGACGCACATCAACCCGCCGCAGAACCCGAAGCAGCAGTGCCTGGGCATCCCGACCTTCGACACCGAGGCGCTGGTGGTGGACCCGGAGACCTTGAAGGAGCTTGCGCCCGGA
>JANMUO010000110.1:0-8723 GCA_031391655.1 Betaproteobacteria bacterium | reverse complement strand
GCCCAGCAGCAGGTTCATGTCCATGAACCAGCTGTGGATCTTGTCCTTCCTCTTTTTCACGCGTTCGACGACGCGCTCGGAGAACGACACGGGCGACAGGCCCGGCGTGCACGAGAGGCATTTCTGGCTCGCCGAGTAGATGGCGTCGATCTCCCACTCGTCGACCTTGACCGGCGTGCCGGCCAGCGAAGTCACGGCGTCTACGATCACCAGTGCGCCGTGCTTGTGCGCGATGCGCGTCAGTTCCTTCGCATCGGACTGCGCGCCGGTGGAGGTTTCCGCGTGCACGAAAGCCACCACGCTCACGCCCTTGTTCTTCTTCAGCGCGTCCTCGACCTTCTGCGGGTCGACCGGGTCGCCCCAGTTGTCCTCGACCACCACCGGCGTTCCACCCATGCGGATCACGTTCTCCAGCATGCGACCGCCGAACACGCCGTTCTGGCACACCAGCACCTTGTCGCCCGGCGCCACCATGTTGACGAAGCAGAACTCCATGCCCACCGACCCCGGCCCGGAGAGCGGGAAGGTGAGCGGGTTCTTCGTCTGGTAGACGTAGCGCAGGAGGGATTTCAACTCTTCCATCATCTCGACGAAGACGGGATCGAGGTAGCCGATGGCCGGCTGGCTCATGGTCGTGAGCACGCGCGGATGGATTTCCGTCGGCCCCGGGCCCATCAGCGTGCGCTGCGGCGGGTGGAAGGACGTGATGCGCTTCGCGGGGGCGAACTGGGTCATGACGGGGTTCTCCTGGGGAATGCCGAAAGGCGCGTCGTCGGGACGGGACTTGACGCGCACCGGGTTCTTGGCGCTCGCTTCGTTGACGATGTCGGAGGCGTTGATGCGGCCCTCGGTGACGCGCTCGACCTCGCCGGCCCAGCGCGCCGGCACATAGCCGGTCTTCACCCAGTGGTGCACCACCGCGCGGTCGAGCTGGAAGGCGCGGGCGACATCCGCCTGGCTGCCGAACATGTCGACGAGTCGCTCCGCACAATTCATGGTCGTGCGAAGTCTAGGCTGTCAAGCCTACTTTGACAAGGTGGGCTTCGAAACAAGGAACTCGGGCATCACTTTCGTCCGCGGCAGGTGGCGCGTGCCCCAGCGGCCGAACGCCCGCATGACCTCTTCCAGGCCGAGCCCCTTCTGCGTCAGCGTGTAGGCATAGCGCACCGGCCGCCTCTGGTAGGGCTTCGCTTCGAGGAGCCCCGCCGCCTCCATGCGCCGCAGACGGTCCGCGAGGATGTTGGTCGGGATCCCCTCCGGCGAGCCGGCCAGTTCGCCGTAGGTCCGCCTGCCGCGCAACAGGTCGCGCACCACGAGCAGCGTCCACTTGTCGCCCGCGAGGTCGAGGGCGCAGGCCACCGGGCAGGCCGAGCGTCTGGTCATGCCGGCCATCTTACGTTTATACTTGCATTTTGCAAGTGACCAAGGCGCCAATGACCGCGCAGACCCGCAGCTACCTCGCCGTCGCCCTCGCCGCCGGCGCCGTGTTCGCCCTGGGCCTCGGCGTGCGCCAGGCGCAGCCACTGTTCATCGGCCCGATCAATTCCTCCACGGGCATCGGCTACGCGGCAATCAGCCTCGCCTTCGCCGTCGGCCAGCTCATGTGGGGCTTCGCGCAGCCCGTGGCAGGGGCGGCCTCGGACCGCTGGGGCCCGCGGCCGGTGATGCTGGCGGGCGCGCTGCTCGTGACGGCGGCGACCGCGGCGGTTCCACTCGCGCAGTCCTCCGCCATGCTGATCCTCCTGATCGGCGTACTGAGCGCCATCGGTGCGGGGGCGATCGGGCCGGCAATGCTCATCTCCGCGGCCGCGCGCTGGATCCCGGAAGCCAAGCGCAACTTTGTCAATGGCATCGTCAACGCGGGCGGCTCATTCGGCCAGTTCACCGTGATCCCGCTCGCGCAGTTGTTCATCGGGCTCGCGGGCTGGCAGCCTGCGATGGTGATCCTGGGTGCGATGGGCCTTGCCACCATTCCGCTGCTCCTGTGGCTCACCAAGGGACACGCGGCGCACGCCGCCGCCGGCGCAGCAACCGCCAATCCGAGCACCCTCAAGAAGCAGGTGAGGCAAGCCGCGCGCGATCCGAGCTACCTGCTGCTCAACCTGGGATTCTTCACCTGCGGCTTCCACGTCGCCTTCATTGCCACGCACCTGCCCGGCGTGGTGGCGAGCTGCGAACTGCCCCCCACGGTGAGCGCCTGGTCGCTCGCGATCATCGGGCTGTTCAACATCTTCGGCAGTCTCTGGATCAGCCGGGTGATCTCGCGCAATCGCATGAAGGTGGCACTCGCCTGGATCTACCTCGCGCGCGCGGGGCTCATCATCGCGTTCTTCTTCGCGCCGAAGACCACGCTCACGTTCTTCCTGTTCGCAGCGGGAATCGGCTTTTCCTACCTGTCCACGGTGCCGCCCACCGTGGGGCTGGTGATCAAGTTCTACGGCCCGCGCTACGTCGCCACGCTGTTCGGCATCGTGATGCTGTCGCACCAGATGGGCGCGTTCTTTGGTGCCTACCTGGGCGGAAAAGCCTTCGAGGCGACAGGCAATTACGACTGGATGTGGTGGGCGGACGTCGCGCTTTGCCTGATGGCTGCTGCAGTGCACCTGCCGATCCGAGAGGCCATTCCGTCACCTTCCCCGGCGCCCGCCTGAGCTAGGATGGTCGCGAGCCGGATCCCGGCTCGAATCCACGGGAGACGATCATGCACAAGACTGGGCTGGCTGCCGTTGCAATCGGCGCCGCAATGGCCTGCGGTGCCGCGCAGGCGCAACAGAACTGCTTCCCCTCGAAGTTCGGTCCCAATGACCAGATCGGCAACGCCAACTACATTACTCCGGAGAAGACGCTGCAGGCGGTCAAGACCATCACGCGCGGCAAGACTTACCGCCTGGGCATCGAGACCAACAAGGACACGCCGGCGTTCCCGCCGCGCAGCTTCTCGCTCAGCATCGTGCAGCCCGGGCAGCAGGCCGGCGGCACGCTCGGGCCGACGAAGACCACCTACAACGACGACATCATCATGGGTTGGGTGGGCATCGGCTCGCAGTTGGACGGCCTGGGCCACATCGGCATCGACAACGTCTACTACAACTGCAACAAGGCGAGCGAATTCGCACAGGCCGGCGGCCTCACCAAGCTTGGCATCGAGAAATTCCCGGCCTTCGCCACGCGCGGCATCCTGCTCGACATGGCGGGCTACCTCAACACCGACATCGTCAAGGAAGGCACGGCCTTCAACCGCGCGGAGATCGAAGGCGCGATGAAGAAGCAGGGCGTGAAAAGCATCGATAAGGGGGACGTCGTGCTGTTCCATACCGGCTGGACCAAGCTCATCGGCAAGGACAACAAGCGCTACGGCTCGGTGGAGCCGGGCCTTGGCGTGGGCGGCGCGAAGTACCTTGCCGAAAAGGGCGTCGCTGCGGTCGGCGCAGACACCTGGGGACTCGAGGTCATTCCCTTCGAGCCGAACCAGGGCGTGTTCGAAGTGCACCAGATCCTGCTGCCGATGAACGGTATCTACATCCTGGAGAACATGGAAACCGCGGAGATGGTGAAGGACCAGGCCTGGGAGTTCCTGTTCACGCTCGGGCCCACGCGCGTGACCGGTGCCGTGCAGGCGATCATCAACCCGATCGCCATCAAGTAGCGCCGAGCCTGCCCAGCAGCGGCAGCTTGATCGCCGGCGGCCAGAGGTCGATGCCGAAGGTCAGCCCGAGGAGGTTCAATTCCAGGCCCTCCACGGTGCTGACCGTCAGGCCGAGGATGCCGGCGACCGAGAACTGCCCGCCGCTGCCGCTGGGGGCAGCCGCGAAAACGCTGCTGCCCAGGTAGTCCTTGCCGATCGCGGTGGGCGGCAGGTCTGCGCGCAGCTCGGGCACTTCGCGCGTGATCCAGGCCGTGAAGGTATTGGAGTTCGGTCCCGGCCACGCGCGGTACTCGTTCGGGTAGGGGTAGGACTTGACCGCCTTTTCGATGCGCGGGATGAGCGCCTCGGCATCGGCGCCGCGCTTTTCCGCCAGCAACTCCGGCGCGCTGCCGAACCAGCGGCCATCCGCATCGCGCTCGCGGATCGACACCGCGGTGTCGTCCCAACGCAGCTTCCAGCCGATCACTTCGTACACGGTGTACCCCGTGGCGCGCACGGGCTTTACCGCCACCCAGGAATGCACCCCGAACACGCCGCGCCAACCGACCGTGCGCGCCGCATAGACCTGCACTACGGCGTCGGGATGGAGCGCCGGATCGGGCGCGAGGCCCACGGGAGCGTGGCTGGCGGTACGCCAGTCCGCGTTCGCGCGCGAGACCACCGCCGCGGCGATGCCGACAAGGCAGGCGAGGAAGACCAGGCTCAGGGCGCGCCCGCGCTTCAGGTCTTGTCCTTCGCCTCGCGCCAGATGTCGAGTTTCTCCTGCACCACGCGGTCCGAATAGATGAACAGCACCGCGTCCTCGGAAGCCTCGTGCGTGTGCGCCATCCAGCTCGGCGCGACAAAGATGTCGTGCTTGCCCCAGTCGAAGGTCTCGCTGCCGACGGTGCTGGTGCCGCGACCCTCCACCACCGTGAACACCGCGCTGTCGGTCGAGCGGTAGGGCGCAGATTTGAAGCCCTTGGGCAGCAACTGCATCCAGGTGGAGATGGTGGGCATCGCCCAGCCGCCGTTCACGGGGTTGATGAATTTCATCTTATGCGCGTGCCAGGGGTCCGGGTCGCGCATGCGCGCCAGAGTATCGAGCGACTCGCGCGACTTGCGGTAGGGATAGTTGAAGATCGGCGAGGTCTGCGAGCGGTGCTGCGAGTCCACCGGCAGCAGGTTGTTGCCGAATTCCGCCGGCGCCGCGCCCTCGGGGCGCTCGAGTTTGTGCGCCTTGCCGCCCAAGTCCTCGCGGAAACTCGCCGCGAACATGTTCACCACGTGCATGTCCAGGCCGTCCAGCCACACCATGGGGCCGCTGCCTTCGTTGCCGTGGTCGTGCCAGGTCCAGGACGGCGTGATGACGAAATCGCCCGGCTCCATCATCGTGCGCTCGCCCGCCACCGCGGTGAACGCGTCCTTGCCCTCGAGGATGAAGCGCAGCGCCGAGGCGACATGGCGATGCGCGGGCGCAATCTCGCCCGGCAGGATGATCTGCAGGCCGCCGAACAGGCTCTGCGTGATGCGCGACTGCCCCGGCAGGCCGGGATTCTCCAGCACCATCACGCGCCGCTCGGCTTCCGCCGCGCCGATCAGCTTGCAGGCCTCCATGAGGTGCGGGCGCACGTCCGCGTAGCGCCACAGCGCCGGCAGGCAGCGCGTGGCGGGCTTGTCGGTCACCAGCCCGTGCAGCACGCGCCACAAGGGCGCGAGGTTCTGTTTCTTTGCCCGCTCGTAGAAATCCTTGCGCCCCTCTTCTGCCGCCAGGTTCACGGTGGGCACGATGCCCTCGAGCTCCTGCGCCTGCCGCGCTGCACTTTCGACTGGTTTCATGTCGTCACTCCGGCTTGATGCCGGCCTTGTCGCGCACGCCGCTCCAGCGCGCGATCTCGGCCCGCAGGTGCGCCGCGAGGTCCGCCGGCGTGCTCTCGCTCGGCAGGAACGCGGCATTGAGCATCAGTTTCTGCACGTCCGCGCGCGCCAGGGCGGCGCTCAGCGCGGCGCGCGTCTTCTCCACGATGGCCGCCGGCGTCTTTGCCGGGAACACCAGTGCGTACCAGGTGGTGACGTCGTAGCCCGGCAGCCCGGCTTCCGCCGCCGTGGGTACGTCGGGCAACCCGGGGAAGCGCGTCACCGACGTTACGGCCAGGGCCTGGAGCGCCTGTCCCTTGATCTGACCGATGACCGGCCCGATGGTTTCCACCAGCAGCTGTGTCTCATTCGAAATCGTGGCAGCCACCGCGTTGGGTGTCCCCTTGTAAGGGACATGCACGAGTTTGATTCCTGCGGAGTGGAAGAACAGTTCGGCAGCAAAATGCTGCGTGCTGCCGATGCCGACGGAGGCGAGGTTCAGCTTGTCCGGATTGAGCCGCGCGACGTCGATCAGGCCCTGCAGGCTGCCGAAGCCGGCGCGCGGCCCGGCGAGAATGACCAGCGGCATGGTCGCCACCATCGATACCGGCTGGAAATCGTCCACCGGGTGGAACGGCAGCGAGCGGATCATCACTGCGGACACTGCGTGGCCGTTGTTCAGCAGGAAGGCCGTGTAGCCGTCGGGGGTGGACTTGGCCACCACATTGGCAGCAATGGAACCGCCGGCCCCGGGCCGGTTCTCGATCACCACCGGCTGGCCGAGCGCCGTCCCCAGCGCCGGCGCGACGATGCGCGCGAGGATGTCCGTGCCGCCGCCGGCGCCGAATCCGACCAGCAGGCGTATCGGGCGCTGCGGCCAGTCCTGGGCGGCAGCCTGCCCTGCCATCGCGACGAGCAGGAGTGCGGCGAACCATCTCATGTCTTGAGTCCCGGGAAATCGAACAGTTTGCGGTCCAGCAGGTGCGAGGCGCGCACGTCGCCAAGCGCGCTCAGGATGGATTCTACGCGCCCGGGGAACTGCTTTTCCCACTGGCGCAGGAGATCCCTCACCTGGCGGCGCTGCAGGTGCTCCTGCGAGCCGCACAGGTTGCACGGGATGATGGGAAAGCCCATTTCCTCCGCGTAGGCCGAGAGGTCGTCCTCCTTCACGTACGCCAGCGGGCGGATGACGATGTGCTTGCCGTCATCGGACTTGAGCTTGGGCGGCATGGCCTTCAGCTTGCCCCCGAAGAACAGGTTCAGGAAGAACGTCGCCAGGATGTCGTCGCGGTGGTGGCCCAGCGCGATCTTGGTGGCGCCAAGCTCGCCCGCCACGCGATACAGCACGCCGCGCCGCAGGCGCGAGCACAGCGAACACATCGTCTTGCCCTCGGGAAGCACGCGCTTGACCACCGCGTAGGTGTCCTGCTCGACGATCTGGAACGGCACGCCCAGCTTTTCCAGGTACTCGGGCAGCACGTGCTCCGGGAATCCGGGCTGCTTCTGGTCGAGGTTGACGGCGACGAGGTCGAAGGACACCGGCGCCTTGTCGCGCAGCAAGAGTAGGACATCGAGCAGGGCGTAGCTGTCCTTGCCGCCCGAGAGGCACACCTCACCTTGTCGCCCTCCTCGATCATGCCGAAATCGGCGATCGCCTCGCCGACCTGGCGGCGCAGGCGCTTGGCGAGCTTGTTGGCTTCGTAGTTTTCCTTGCGCGGATCGCGGTGCAGCTTGACGACGTTCATTGCGGATTCACAGGGTGATGGAGCGCCCGCCGTCCACCGCCAGGACCTGCCCGGTGACGAAGGGTGCGGTACACAGGAAGTGTACCGCCTGCGCGATCTCCTCGGGATTGCCGGTTCGCCGCAGCGGCGTGGAGGCGACGATGCGCTCGCGCTCGCCGTGCTCGAACTGCCCGTCCTCGGGCCACGCGATCGCCCCCGGCGCCACCGCGTTCACCCGCACGCCGGGCGCCAGCTCGATCGCGAGCGATCGCGTAAGGGCGACCAGCCCGGCCTTGGCGAGGCTGTAGACGACATAACCCTTGAGCGGGCGCTCGGCATGGATGTCGGCAATGTTGACGATGGCGCCGCCGGCGAGCGCAAGCTGCGGTGCCGCCGCCTGGGCAAGGAACAAGGGCGCGCGCAGGTTGGAACCCATGAGCTCTTCCCAGTGGCCCAGCTCGATCTGGCCCACGGCAGTGGGATAGAACGCCGAAGCGTTGTTCACCAGGATGTCCAGGCGCGCGAAGCGCTGCAAGGCCGCGTCCACCAGCGCCTTGGGCGCGATCGGGGCGAGCAGGTCGCCTTTGACTTTCACGGCACTGCCGGCGCGCGCGGCGTTGAGTTCCTTTTCAAGCGCCGCTGCTTCGGCATCGGCGCCGCGGTAATGCAGCACCACGCTCGCGCCGGCGGCGTGCAGGCGGCGCGCGATCGCGGCGCCCACGCGCCTGGCCGCACCAGTCACCAGCGCCACCTTGCTCTCCAGCGTTGCGTCCGCCATCGGGGGATTCTAGGTTAAATTTGCCGCATGCTGCCCGAACCGGAGGCCGGGGCACTGGCCGCGAGCCGCGCACTCATCGAGCGCATCCGCGCCGAGGCAAAGGCCAACGCCGACTGGATCGGATTCTCGCGCTACATGGAGTTGGCGCTCTACGAGCCGGGGCTGGGCTACTACGCTGGAGGCTCTGCCAAGCTCGGCGCGCCGGGGGACTTCGCCACCGCACCGGAACTGGGCACGCTCTTCGCGCGCACGCTGGCGCGACAGGTGGCCGAAATTCTCCAGCCCGGCGAAGCCATCCTCGAGTTCGGCGCCGGCAGCGGCGCGCTGGCCGAGGCGCTGATCGGGGAACTCGCCCCGCAGAACTACCTCATCCTGGAGACAAGCGCCGAGTTGCGCGCGCGGCAGGAGGCACGGCTGGGCGGGCGCGCCAAGTGGATCGACCGGCTGCCGGCGCGCTTTCGCGGCGTGATGCTGGCAAACGAAGTTGCCGATGCGATGCCGGTGCACGCCCTCGCCTGGCGCGACAACATGATCGTGGAGCGCGGCGTGGACAGCAGCCTCGCCTGGGCCGAGCGGCCCGCCAAGGGCGAGCTGCTGGCGGCTGCGCGCCGCCTCGAAGTGCCGGTGCCCTACGAAAGCGAGATCGGCCTGGTGGCGCGCGCGTGGATGAAACTGCTCGCCGCGCGCCTGGAGCGCGGCGCGCTGCTGGTCATCGACTACGGCTTCCCGCAGCGCGAGT
>JANMUO010000067.1:0-7483 GCA_031391655.1 Betaproteobacteria bacterium | reverse complement strand
GTCGTGGAAGCCGCCGAAGAAGAAGGCGAAGAAGGACTAGACCATGTGTGGCATCGTCGGCGCCGCCGCGCGGCGCGACATCGTTCCGGTCCTGATCGAGGGCCTGAAGCGTCTCGAGTACCGCGGCTACGACTCCTGCGGCGTGGCCGTGCTCAACGGCGACGGGGTCGGGCGCCTGCGCAGCGTAGAGCGCGTCGCCGACCTCGCCGCGCAGATCCGGAAGGGAAAGGTGCACGGCAGCACCGGCATAGCGCATACGCGCTGGGCGACGCACGGCGCCCCGGTGACCAAGAACGCGCACCCGATGCTGTCGCGCGGCGAGATCGCGGTGGTGCACAACGGCATCATCGAGAACTACGAGGCGCTGCGCTCTGACCTGAAAACGAAGGGTTACGCCTTCGACAGCCAGACCGACACCGAGGTGATCGCGCACCTCATCCACAGCTACTACGAAGGTGATCTGTTCAAAGCCGTGCGTCGCGCCGTGAAGCAGCTGACGGGCGCGTACGCCATCGCGGTGGTGGCGAAGAGCCAGCCCGACTGCGTGGTCGGCGCGCGCGCCGGCAGCCCGCTGGTCGTCGGCGCGGGCTCGGGCGAGACCTTCCTCGCCTCCGACGCCATGGCGCTAGCCGGCACCACCGAGCGCATCGCTTACCTCGAAGAGGGCGACGTCGCCGAGATCGGGCTCGACGGCTACCGCGTGTTCGACGCCGCCGACCGCCAGGCGCGGCGCGAGCTGCGCACGGTCAAGGCGACCCACACCACCGTCGAGCTGGGCCCCTACCGCCACTACATGCAGAAGGAGATCTTCGAGCAGCCCAGCGCGGTGGCTGACACGCTCGAGGGAATCGAATCGATCACGCCGGCGCTGTTCGGCGCCGGCGCCGAGAGCGTGCTGCGCGGCGCGAAGAAGGTGCTGGTGCTGGCGTGCGGCACCAGCTACTACTCGGGCCTGGTGGCGAAGAACTGGCTGGAGGGCATCGCCGGCCTGCCGACGCAGGTCGAGATCGCAAGCGAGTATCGCTACCGCGACAGCGTGCCTGACCCGGCAACATTGGTGGTGGTGGTGTCGCAGTCGGGCGAAACCGCCGATACGCTGGCCGCGCTGCGTCATGCGAAGTCGCTTGGCCAGAAGCGCACGCTCGCGATCTGCAACGTGGCGACCAGCGCCATGGTGCGCGAGACGCGGCTGAAGTTCCTGACCCATGCCGGCGTCGAGATCGGCGTTGCCTCGACCAAGGCGTTCACCACTCAGCTGGTGGCGCATTTCCTCCTCGCCCTCACGCTGGCAAAGCTGCGCAAGAGGTTGCCGAAGAAGCAGGAGCAGAAGTACCTCCTGCAGCTGCGACACCTGCCCCAGGCGCTTAGCGCCGCGCTGGCCCTGGAGCCGCAGCTCATTGCCTGGTCGGAGCGCTTCGCCAAGAAGGAGCACGCGCTGTTCCTCGGCCGCGGCCTGCACTACCCGATCGCGCTGGAGGGGGCGCTCAAGCTCAAGGAGATTTCCTACATCCACGCCGAAGCCTATCCGGCCGGTGAGCTGAAGCACGGGCCGCTTGCTCTGGTGACGCAAGAGATGCCAGTGGTGACCGTGGCGCCGAACGACGCGCTCCTCGAGAAAGTGAAATCCAACATGCAGGAAGTGCGCGCCCGCGGCGGCGAGCTCTACGTTCTCGCGGACGCCGACACGCGCATCTCCGCGCAGGAAGGCATGCACGTCATCCGGCTGCCCGAGCACTACGGGCTCCTGTCGCCGATCCTGCACGTGGTGCCACTGCAGCTGCTCGCCTACCACACCGCGCTCGCCCGCGGCAGCGACGTGGACAAGCCGCGCAACCTGGCGAAGTCCGTCACGGTCGAGTGACCCGCTACGACGCGGTCGTCGTCGGTGCCGGCCACAACGGCCTCACCTGCGCCTGCTACCTCGCGCGCGGCGGAATGAAGGTGAAAGTGCTGGAGCGCCGGGCGCGCGTCGGCGGCGCTGCGGTTACCGAGGAGTTCCACCCGGGATTCCGCAATTCGGTCGCCGCCTATACGGTGAGCCTGCTGCAGGCGAAAGTAATCCGCGACCTTGGCCTCGCCGGGCACGGCCTGCGCATCGTCGAGCGGCCGCTGTCGAATTTCCTGCCGCTCGAGAACGGTTATCTCAAGGTCGGCGGCGGGCTCGAGGCCACGCAGCGCGAATTCGCGAGATTCTCCGCGCGCGACGCAAAGCGGCTGCCTGACTACTGGGCCAAGCTCGAACGCGTCGCGGACGTGTTGCGCGCGACGGTGCTCGAGACGCCACCCAACGTCGGCGGTGGGGTGCGCGATGCGCTGGCCGCGTTCCAGACCGGGCGCCGCCTGAAAGGTCTCGACATGGAGGCGCGGCGCGACCTGCTCGGCCTTTTCACGCGCAGCGCCGCCGATTGGCTGGAGGACTGGTTCGAATCCGACGCCGTGAAGGCGGCGTTCGGCTTTGACGCCGTGGTGGGCAACTACGCCAGTCCCTTCCACCCGGGCACGGCTTACGTGCTGCTGCACCACTGCTTTGGCGAAGTGAATGGCAAGCGCGGGCTGTGGGGCCATGCCATCGGGGGCATGGGCGCGATCAGCGAGGCGCTTGCCGCCGAGGCGCGGCGGCTGGGCGTGGAGATCGAGTGCAATGCCTCGGTGGCGAAGGTGTCCGGCGATGCGGTGACGCTGGAAGACGGACGTGAGTTTGCCGCTCGCGCAGTCGTCGCCAACGTCAACCCGAAGCTCCTGTTCCTGAAGCTGGTGGATGCTTCGCTGCTGGAGCGGGACTTCCGCGAGCGCATGCAGCGCTACAAGTGCGCCTCTGCCACGTTCCGCATGAACGTGGCGCTTTCCTCGTTGCCGCGCTTTTCCTGCCTGCCGCAGCCGGGTGCCCATCATGGGTCGGGCATCATCATGGCGCCTTCGCTCGGCTACATGGATCGGGCGTACCTGGATGCGCGCTCCAGTGGCATCGCGAAGGCGCCAATCGTGGAGATGGTCATCCCGAGCACGCTGGACGACACGCTCGCGCCCAACGGGGCGCACGTGGCGAGCCTGTTCTGCCAGCACTTCGCTCCCGAGGCCGACTGGGCGGCGCGCAAGCAGGAGGCAATCGAGCGAATTCTCGACGTCGTCGAGTCGCATGCCCCCGGATTCCGGCAAAGCGTGGTGGCACACACGGCACTATCCCCCGCCGACCTGGAGCAGGAGTTCGGCCTCACCGGCGGCGACATCTTCCACGGCCAGCTTTCTCTCGACCAGCTCTGGTCGGCGCGGCCGGTGCTGGGCCATGCGGACTATCGCACCCCCGTGAAGGGCCTGTACCTGTGCGGGTCCGGTGCCCACCCCGGCGGCGGGGTCACCGGCGCGCCGGGGCACAACTGCGCGCGGGAGGTCCTGAGGGACCTGCAATAGCTTGTAGCACCTTGCGCTGATACTTCGGGAACCCAAGCCCGGGGCGCGTGTCACAATTGACCAATGCTGCCCACGCTTAGGACGCTGGTCGTTCTGCTCCTCGCGCTCCTGCTGCCCTTGCGGGCCGTAGCAGCGGTGACGATGGGCCTTTGCGCGATGGGCCAGCAGGAGGCTCCCGCAGCGCATCAAGGCTGCGACGAGCAGCCGGCCAAGTCCGCCCCGAGCACCTGCAACCTCTGCGTCGAGCACTGCTCCAGCGCGGTTTTCGCGTTGTGCGCGCCGCAATCCGCGACCGGAAACGCCGTCACGGAATCCAGCCTCCCCCTTGCCGAGCGCGTCGCGCCGGCATTCGTTCCAGACCAGCTCGACCGACCTCCTCTCGCCTCGCTTCGCTGAAGTCTGAGCCGTCGCGGCGCAAGCCGCGCGCGAGTCACTCATTGCGAAGGAAGCGAGCATGAAGCACACACTCTGGTTGCTGCTTGCGGCGTTTGCCGCAGGCAATGCAGTTGCACAAGCCGGCAAGCGCCCGGATCCCGCCGATCCGAATGCCAAGGCGCCGGCGCAGGCCTACCGATCGGCCTTCGAGGGTTACCGCAACCACGAAGAGGCCAAGCCGACTGTCTGGCGCGATGCCAACGACGCGGCCGCGCGTGTCGGCGGCCATGTCGGCGTCCTGCGCGAGCAGGCGGCTCGGGAGCGCGCAAAGCAGGGAGAGCGCAGATGAAGGCACTCGCCCTGACAGGCCTGGTCCTGCTCTCCGGCTGCACCTCGTTCAGCCCGGACGGCAGGTTCGGCGAGGTCGGTAGCGCGGTATCGGAGCGCGGCGGCGGCGAAGCAAAGTGGATACGCTCCGCTGACGAGGCAGACTCGGCAGCGGTGCGAGTGAAGGAACTGCTCGCGCAGCCCCTGTCCGCCCAGGCGGCCGTGCAGATCGCGCTGCTCAACAATCGCGGGATGCAGTCGCGTTATGCCGCCTTGGGCATCGCCGAAGCAGATCTGGTGCAGGCGGGCCGTTGGAGCGGTCCGACGCTCTCGTTTGCACGACTCAAGCGCGGCGACGAGATCGAACGCGAGGCAAGCCTGTTCTTTGACGTGCTCGGCTTGATCTCCATTCCGCTCTCGACCAAGGCGCAGGAGCAGCGCTTCGCGGCGGCGCGGCACCGCGCGGCGGAGGAGACGCTGCGACTGGCGCTGGATACGCGCAAGGCCTGGCTGCAAGCGGTGGCCGCGCAGCAGGCCACGAAATACATGGAGGACGTACAGCTCGCCGCGGAGGCGGGCGCGGACCTCGCGCGGCGCATGGCCGAGGTGGGAAACTGGCCGCGCCTCACGCGCGACCGGGAACAGGCGTTCTATGCCGATGCTACCGCGCAGCTCGCGCGCACCCGCCAGGCGCAGGTTGCGGCGCGCGAGAGGCTCAATCGCCTGCTGGGGCTCTGGGGCGACGACATTGGCTATGGTCTGCCCGACCGACTCCCCGATCTTCCGGGCGCCGTGCGTGAAGGCCGCGATCTCGAGGTCGAGGCGCTGCGAAAGCGGCTTGACGTGCAGGCCGCGCGACGGGATGCCGAAGGACTCGCGAAGAGCCTCGAATTGACCAAGGTGACTCGCTACGTCGATCTGTTCGAAGTCGGCGCGCTGCGCAACACAGAGACCGGGCAGCCGGTGCAGCGCGGCTGGGAGGTGGAGCTGCGCATTCCGATCTTCGACTTCGGCGGCGCGCGCGCGGCGCGGGCCGAGTACCTCTACATGCAGGCGGTGGACCGCGCGGCGGACACCGCGGTGCGTGCGCGTTCCGAAGTGCGGGAGGCCTATGGCGCCTACCGCACGGCGTTTGACCTGGCACGTCATTACCGCGACGAGATCGTGCCGCTGAGGAAGCGCATCTCCGAAGAGGTTCTGTTGCGCTACAACGGCATGCTGTCCTCGGTGTTCGAGCTGTTGGCGGATTCCCGCGATGCGGTGGCGAGCGTCAATGCCTACCTGGGTGCGCAGCGCGACTACTGGGTGGCGGAGGCCGATCTGCAGATGGCACTGACCACAGGCTCCCCTGGTGCGATGGGCAACGAGAAGAGTGCTCCCGCGGCGGCAAGCGGCGCAGCCCCTGCCGCCCACTGATCGAGGACCATCATGACGACACGTAGAGATTTCATGCGCAACTCCGCTGCAGGCCTGTTCGGCGCCGCGCTGGTGTCCAAGGCGCAGGCTGCGTCGCTGCCCGAGGCGCCCCTGATGGAAAAGCCCGACATGGCGCCGCCGCTCTTTCCCCCGACCGGGCGGCCCTACAACCCCGTGGTGACGCTCAACGGCTGGACGCTGCCCTGGCGCATGAAGGACGGCTGGAAGGAGTTCCACCTCGTGGCAGAACCGGTGCGGCGCCAGATGGCCCCCGGCATGACGGCGCAACTGTGGGGATACAACGGCCAGTCGCCTGGACCGACCATCGAATGTGTCGAGGGCGACAAGGTGCGGGTCTTCGTCACCAACAAGCTCCCGGAGCACACGACTATCCACTGGCATGGAATCCTCCTGCCCTCGGGGATGGACGGCGTGGGCGGGCTGACGCAGCCGCAGATCCCCGTGGGCAAGACCTTCGTCTACGAGTTCCAGATGAAGAAGTCGGGCACCTTCATGTACCACCCCCATGCCGACGAGATGGTGCAGATGGCGATGGGCATGATGGGGTCCCTCGTCGTGCACCCGAAGGACCCCGCCTTCATGCGCGTGGACCGGGACTTCGTGTTCCTCATCAATGCCTACGACATCGACCCGGGAAGCCGCACGCCAAAGGTCGCCACCATGAGCGAATTCAACCTCTGGTCCTGGAACAGCCGCGTGTTTCCGGGCATCGATCACCTGGCGGTGCGCCGCGGCGACCGCGTGCGCATCCGCATCGGAAACCTGACGATGACCAACCACCCGATCCACTTGCACGGCTACGATTTCGAGGTGACCGGCACCGACGGCGGCTGGGTGCCGAAGTCGGCGCGCTGGCCGGAGGTGACCACCGACGTGGCGGTGGGCCAGATGCGCGCCATCGAGTTCACCGCGAACGAACCGGGCGATTGGGCGTTCCACTGCCACAAGTCGCACCACACCATGAACGCGATGGGACACAACGTGCCCACCATGATCGGCGTGGACCACCGCGAGGTGGCGCAGAAGATCATCAAGCTGGTGCCCGACTACATGGTGATGGGCGAACGCGGCATGGCGGACATGGGTGAGATGGAGATGCAGATCCCCGACAACACGCTGCCGATGATGACCGGCACGGGCCCTTTCGGCCCAATCGAGATGGGCGGCATGTTCAGCGTCGTGAAGGTCAGGGAAGGCCTGGCGCGCAACGAGTACAGGGATCCGGGCTGGTACAAGCATCCGCCCGGAACCGTTGCCTATGCGATTGACGGGAAGGCGCCGCTCGCCGAGCGCAAGGCGCCTGCGCCGGCGAACAATCAGGTATTGAAGGTACGTAAACCCACCGACCATTCCAAACATTAAGGAGTATGTATGAAACAGATGCTATTGATCCTGCTGCTGGGAATCGCGCCGACAGTGCTGGCCAACGGAAGCAAGGCGCACGCCCCAAAGGCCGTCGACTACTCAAAGGCTGAACCGAAGTCGTTCGGCATTGCCGCCGATCCGCACAAGGCGAAGCGCACGATCCGCGTCCAGATGTCGGACACCATGCGCTTTGCGCCTGCGCAAGTGGAGGTGAAAGCCGGGGAGGTCGTGCGCTTCGTGCCCGTGAACAAGGGGCAGGTGCTGCACGAAATGGTGCTGGGTACGATGGACGAGCTGAAAGAACACGCCGAGCTGATGAAGAAGCATCCCGGCATGGAGCACGACGAGCCGCACATGGCCCACGTCGCGCCCGGCAAGACCGGCGAGATCGGCTGGAAATTCACGCGGGCCGGGACGTACTATTTTGCCTGCCTCATCCCCGGGCATTTCGAGGCCGGCATGATTGGAAAGGTGACTGTGAAATGAAAAAGCCGACGATTCTGGCGTTGCTCCTGGCAGCGCTTCCGGCATTTGCGCAGAATCAGCCCTACGCCGGGCAACAGGAGCGCGA
>JANMUO010000064.1:0-14762 GCA_031391655.1 Betaproteobacteria bacterium | reverse complement strand
CGTGAAGAAGTTCGACACGAAGAAGGGCGAGTGGCTCGACCTGCGCAAGCACCGCCTGGAAGGCGTAGAGAAGGTGGACGAGCACACCTACCGCATCCGGATCAAGGGGCGCTACCCGCAGTTCGCCTACTGGCTGGCGATGCCGTTCTTCGCGCCCGTGCCCTGGGAGGCGGAGAAGTTCTTCCACCAGCCGGGCATGGCGGAGCGCAACTACACGCTGGACTGGTGGCCGGTGGGCACCGGCGCCTACATGCTGACCGAGAACGACCCGAACTCGCGCATGCAGCTGGTGAGGAATCCGAACTTCCGCGGCGAAGCCTACCCGGCGGAAGGCGAGGCGGGCGACGCAAAGGACGGCCTGCTGGCCGATGCGGGCAAGGCGATGCCCTTCGTGGATCGGGTGGTGTTCACGCGCGAGAAGGAGAGCATCCCCTACTGGAACAAGTTCCTGCAAGGCTATTTCGATTCCTCGGCGATCCCGAGCGACACCTTCGACCAGGCGGTGCGCGTGTCGGTGGAGGGCGAAGTCGGGCTGACCGAGGAGATGCAAGGCAAGGGCATCCGCCTGCGCACCTCGGTGGACACCACGATCCTGTACCTCGGCGTGAACTGGCTGGATGCCACCGTGGGCGGGCCCTCGGAGAAGACCCGCAAGCTGCGCCAGGCGCTCGCCATCGCCGTGGACTGGGAGGAGTTCATCTCCATCTTCCTCAACGGCCGGGGCCTCGTATCCCAGGATCCGCTCGCCCCCGGCATCTTCGGGCAGCGCGTGGGCCGGGAAGGCCTTAACCCGGTGACGCACGAATGGAAGGACGGCGCGGCGCGGCGCCGCCCGCTGGAGGAGGCGAAGAAACTCCTCGCCGAAGCGGGCTACCCCGACGGCCGCGACGCGAAGAGCGGCCAGCCGCTGGTGCTCTACCTGGACACGGTGGGGCGCGGCCCCGGGGACAAGCCCCGCTTTGACTGGTGGCGGCGCCAGTTCGCCAAGCTCTCCATCCAGCTCGAGATCCGCGACACGGACTGGAACCGCTTCCAGGAGAAGGTCAGGAAGGGCAGCCAGCAGCTCTACATCCTGGGCTGGAACGCCGACTACCCCGATCCGGAGAACTTCCTCTTCCTCCTGCACGGGGCGCAGTCGCGCATGAAGAACCAGGGCGAGAACACCAGCAACTACGCCAACGTGGAGTTCGACGCCTTGTTCGAGCGCATGAAGAACATGCCCAATTCCGCGGTGCGCCAGAAGATCATCGACCGCATGATCGAGCTCTACCGCCGCGACGCCCCCTGGATCGGCGGCTTCCACCCGGTGTCCTACGGCCTGGCGCATGCCTGGATGGGCAACGGCAAGCCCAACAACATGGCGCGCAACAACATCAAGTACCTGCGCGTGGACCTGGACAAGCGCGCGGCGTTGCGGCGCGAGTGGAACCAGCCCGTGCTGTGGCCGATCGTGCTGATCCTGCTGTTCGTCGCGGCGATCACGGTTCCGGCCTTCATGGCGTATCGCAAGCGCGAACGCAAAGCGGCAAAGCCGGGGTCAGACCCCCGAATGCAAGCCAAAGCGGGGGTCTGACCCCATGATCGCCTACATCCTCCGGCGCGTGCTGTACGCCATCCCGATCCTGGTCGGGGTGAACCTCTTTACCTTCCTGCTGTTCTTCATGGTCAACACGCCCGACGACATGGCGCGCATGCAGCTGGGACAGAAGCGCGTGACGCCGGAGGCGATCCAGAAATGGAAGGCGGAGCGGGGCTACGACAAGTCACTGGTGTTCAACGGCGCGGAGGCGGGCGCGCGCCAGTTCACCAACACGATCTTCTTCGAGAAGTCGGTGAAGCTCTTCGTCTTCGAGCTGGGCCGCGCCGAGGACAACCGCGACATCGCCAACGAGATCCGCACGCGCATGTGGCCGAGCCTCGCGCTGGCGATACCCGTGTTCCTCATCGGCATCGCGGTCAACATCACCTTCGCGCTCGGCATGGCGTTCTTCCGCGCCACCACGCTCGACCTGGTCGGCGTGGTGCTGTGCGTGGCGATGATGTCGGTCAGCACGCTCTTCTACATCATTGGCGGGCAGTACCTCCTGTCCAAGCTCTGGCACCTGGTGCCGATTTCGGGCTACGCGGGGGGCCTGGACGCGCTCAAGTTCGTCGTCCTGCCGGTGATCATCGGGGTGATCGGCGGCATCGGCTCTGGCAGCCGCTGGTACCGCACGCTGTTCCTCGAGGAGATGGGCAAGGACTACGTGCGCACGGCGCGCGCCAAGGGCCTCTCCGAGCCGGTGGTCATGTTCCGCCACGTGCTCAAGAACGCCCTGATCCCGATCCTCACCGGGGTGGTGGTGGTGATCCCGCTGCTCTTCATGGGGAGCCTGATCGCCGAATCGTTCTTCGGCATCCCGGGCCTGGGCAGCTACACCATCGACGCCATCCAGGCGCAGGATTTCGCCGTGGTGCGCGCGATGGTGTTCATCGGCTCGGTGCTCTACATCGTCGGTCTGTTGCTCACCGACATTTCCTACACGCTGGTGGACCCGCGCGTGAGGCTCAACTAGCGTGCCGGTCTTCCTGCCGACGGACGGGCTGGTGTGGCTGCTGGTGGCGGCGGTGGCGGGCTTCGCCTGGGTTTGCAGCCGCCGGCCGCACCTCGCGGCGCCCTGGGCGCGCGTGTTCCGCAGCCGCGTGGCGGTCGCCTCGCTGGTCGTCCTGGCCGCCTTTGTGCTCGTGGGATTGCTCGATTCGTTGCACTACCGGCCGCAACTGCCCGCCAAGGCGCCCGGCGAGCCAGCGGTGTACTCCGTCGAAGCGCGCTCGCTGCTCGACCTGGTCCTTACGCCCCTGCGCACGCGACTGGAGAAAACCTATTCCGCGCCGCTCGCCACGCGCCTGTTCCAGAAGGAACAGGTGGAGCAGACCGACGGGCGCTCGGTGCGCGAGTTCCCGCGCCTGCGCCACGGCGGCGCGCACCTGAAGGACGAGGCAGGCTGGGGCGAGGACATCGCCTGGCGCATCATCGGCGGGTTGGCCGCGGCAATCGCTCTCTGGGCGCTCGCCGTGTTCGTCGGACGCAGGACGCTTGCGCGGCGCTGGCCCGATGTGCCCTGGGGCGCCGCCGCCGCGGCACTAGGTGCGCTGCTGCTCATCGCGGGGCCGGCGGCGCTGCTCGCCACCGGCTACCACGTGTTCGGCACCGACCGCGTCGGCTCGGACGTGCTCTACCAGGCGCTCAAGAGCATCCGTACCAGTCTCGTCATCGGCACGCTCACCACGCTGGTGCTGCTGCCCCTGGGCATCGCCGCCGGCGTCGCTGCGGGCTACTTCAAGGGCTGGGTGGACGACGTCATCCAGTACCTCTACACGACGCTCAATTCCATCCCCGGGGTGCTGCTCATCGCCGCGTTCGTGCTCATGCTGCAGGTGTTCCTCGACAACCACGCCGGCTGGTTCGCGACCTCGGCCGAGCGCGCCGACGTGCGCCTGCTCGCGCTGTGCGCGATCCTCGGCCTGACGAGCTGGACCGGCCTCGCGCGCCTGCTGCGCGGCGAGGCGCTCAAGCTCTCGGAGCTCGAATACATCCAGGCGGCGCACGCCTTCGGCGTGTCGCACGCGCGCATCCTCGGCAGGCACATCCTGCCCAACGTCTCGCACATCATCGTCATCGCGCTGGTGATGGATTTCTCCGGCCTGGTGCTGGCCGAGGCGGTGCTCTCCTACGTCGGGGTGGGCGTCGATCCGTCCACCACCAGTTTCGGCACCATGATCAATTCCGCGCGCCTGGAGATGGCGCGCGAGCCGATGGTGTGGTGGTCGCTCGCCGCGGCGTTCGTGTTCATGTTTGCGCTGGTGCTGGCGGCAAATCTTTTCGCCGACGCGGTGCGCGACGGCTTCGACCCGCGGGTGCGCGTATGAGCACGCTCGGCGTCGTCGACCTGAAGACGGAATTGCACACCCCCGAAGGGGCGCTGCGCGCGGTGGACGGCGTGGACTTCGAGATCCGCCCGGGCGAGTGCTTTGCCCTCGTGGGCGAGTCCGGCTGCGGCAAGTCAATGACTGCACTTTCCATCCTGCGGCTGCTGCCCGAGGTGGCGACCATCACCGCGGGCGAGGTGCGCCTCGATGGCCTGGACCTGCTCGCCTTGCCCGAGGCCGCCATGCGCGCCGTGCGCGGCAAGCGCGTGGCGATGATCTTTCAGGAGCCCTCGACCGCCCTCAATCCGGTGCTCACCGTCGGCAGGCAGGTGCTAGAGGTGATCGAGCGCCACAGCGACCTGCGCGGCGCGGGCGCGAGGGCGCGGGCGCTAGAGCTGCTCGAGGCCGTCGGCATTCCCGACGTAGAGCGCCGCTACGACGAGTATCCCTTCCAGCTCTCCGGCGGCCTGCGCCAGCGCGTCATGATCGCGGGGGCGCTCGCGGTGGACCCGGAAGTGCTGGTGGCGGACGAACCGACCACCGCGCTCGACGTCACCATCCAGGCGCAGATCCTCGAGCTGCTGAAAAAGCTTCAGGCCGAGCGCGGCATGGCGCTGCTGCTGATCTCCCATGACCTGGGCATCGTCGCGCAAATGGCCACGCGCGTGGCGGTGATGTACGCGGGCGAGATCGTCGAGCTCGCCGATCGCGACGCGTTCCTGCGCGCCCCGCAGCATCCCTATTCGCAGAAGCTGTTCGAGGCCCTGCCGGGCAGGGGCGGGGAGCTCGCCGTGATCCGCGGCCAGGTGCCCGCGCTCACGACGCAGTTTTCCGGCTGCCGCTTCGTCGAGCGCTGCGATTTCGCCTTCGACCGCTGCCGCGTCGAAGCGCCCCGGTTGCTGGGCGGCGTGCGCTGCCACCTGCGCGAGACGGAGCGCGCGGGTCCGCGCGCGGTGATCGCCGGGCCGGGGCCCGGCCTACAAGCCGCCGAGGCCCCCGTGCTGCTCGAGGCGAACGACCTCAAGGTGCACTTCCCCATCCGGCGCGGCGTGTTCCGGCGCACCGTCGGTCACGTCAAGGCTGTGGACGGGGTATCGCTCTCGGTCCGGGAAGGGCGCACGCTCGCGCTGGTGGGCGAATCGGGCTCGGGCAAGACCACCTTCGGCAAGGCGATCCTGCAGCTCGTGCAGCCTACGGGCGGCAGCGTGCGCCACCAGGGTGCGGAGTTGACGCGCCTGTCGCGCGGCGCGCTCAAGCGCCACCGCGCGAGCATGCAGATCATCTTCCAGGACCCGTATGCCTCGCTCAACCCGCGCATGCGCGTCGCCGACATCCTTGCCGAGGGCATGCGCAGCCTGGGCGTGGGCAAGGATGAGGCGGACCGCACGGGCCGCATCGACGCGCTGCTCGAGCAGGTCGGGCTGCCGGCGCAGGCGAAAGGCCGCTACCCGCACGAGTTCTCGGGCGGGCAGCGCCAGAGGATCGCCATTGCGCGCGCGCTGGCGGTGGAGCCGAAGCTGATCGTGTGCGACGAACCTACCAGTGCGCTGGACGTCTCGGTGCAGGCGCAGATCCTGAACCTGTTGAAGTCGCTGCAGGACCGGCTGGGCCTCGCCTACCTGTTCATCACTCACAACCTGGCGGTGGTGGAGCACATCGCGCACGAGGTTGCGGTGATGCAGGACGGGCGCATCGTGGAGTTCGGGGAGGCACGGCAGGTGTTGCGGCAGCCCCGTCACCCCTACACGCAGGCCTTGCTGGCGGCGGTGCCGAAACTGGACTAGAAACAATCTTAGGAATATTCTCTAAGATGAGGTTTTATTTACTTTGTTGTCAACCTGTTTCTTGGATTTCCTCTTGCCCGGGGCGGGCGCAGAGGTCTGGATCACGAGGCGCTGCCCGGTCTGCAGGGTGGTGATGCGGTTCCAGCGCTTGAGGTCGTCCACCCCCACGCGATAGCGCTTGGCGATGCCGTATTCGGTCTCGCCAGCCTTCACGATGTGCACCTGCGACCCGCCGCGCTTCCTGGGCATCGCCTTGACGATCGGCGGCGCGTACATGAGCGGCAGGCGGCTGAATTTTTCCGCGCCCCCCTTCATCGGCACCACCAGCAGGTTCGGCACGGTGCGCGTGCGCGGCCCGATGCCGTTGACTTCCTTCAACTGGCCCATCGAGAGCCCGTGCTTCTTGGCGATGGCTTCAAGGTTCTCCCCGCGCTGCGGCACGTAGGTCTTCCACGAGACGAGAGAGCGGTCCTCGTATTTCTCCAGGTTCTCGTGGAACACGTCCACCTTGTCGGCCGGCAGCACGATGCGCGGCGCCACCGAGCTACGGATCAGCGGCCGGCTGAACCCCGGGTTGAGCGCGATGAATTCGTCCACCGGCATCTCCGCCAGCTTGGCCGCCAGCAGCACGTCCATGTCCTCCGTGCTGGTGACCGTGGCAAAGTAGGGCTCGTTGGGAATCGGCTCCAGCGTCACGCCGTAGGCCTGCGGGTTGAGGAGCAGGTTCTTCAGCGCCTGGAGCTTGGGCACGTAGCCGCGCGTCTCGGCGGGCATCGGCAGGCTCAGGTAGTCGGTGGGCAGACCTTCGCGCCGGTTCTTTTCCACGGCGCGCGCCACCGCGTTCTCGCCCCAGTTGTAGGAGGCGAGTGCGAGGTGCCAGTCGCCGTGCATGTCGTAGGTGAACTTGAGGTAATCGAGGGCGGCGTTGGTCGAGGCGACGATATCGCGCCGGCCGTCGTACCACATGTTCTGCTTCAACTCGTAGCGCTTGCCGGTGCCGGGGATGAACTGCCACAGGCCCGCGGCGTGGGCGCGCGAGTAGGCCATCGGGTTGAAGGCGCTCTCCACGATCGGCAGCAGCGCGATCTCCGTCGGCATGCCGCGTTCTTCCAGTTGCTCGACGATGTAGAAGAGGTACAGCCGGCTGCGGTCGAACACGCGCTTGAGGTAATCCTGGTTGGCGACGTACCACTCGGTGCGCTCGGTGACCTGGCGCGACTGGAGGTCGGACATGGCGAATCCGCTGCGCAGGCGCGCCCACAGGTCGGCGGGCGGTTGCGTGCGGTCGAGCTTGCCAACAGGTGGCGGCGCGCCCAGCTCGTGCTTCTCGCCTTCGAACGGCGGCAGGCGCGTTGCGTCGAGCAGGCGCGCGACCGGTGGTTCCGCAGCGGGTGCTGGCGGCACTGCAACTGGCGCCGGCGTGGTCTCAGGCGCAGCTGCGGGCGCAGCCTCCTGCGCCACCGGGGCATCTGCGGGTGACTCGGGCAGAGTGGAGCAGGCGCACAGCAGCGCCAGCGCGGAAACCGCGAAAATACTTCCAGAAATTGCCCTAAGTCCTTGCACAGCTAAGGATATTAGCTCAAAACGCGTTCTTCCATTCGCGTATCGCCGCAAACACCCGCACCGGGTCCGAAATGCGCGATCCGAGGTACTTGTTGGCCGACTCGATCACCGCCGGCTCCCGGCAGCGCAGGAAAGGATTGGTGGCGCGCTCCTCGCCGAGCGTAGAGGGCAGCGTGGGCTTGCCGGCATCGCGCAACTTGCGGTCGCGCGCGAGGCGCGCGGCGAGCGCGGCGTTGGCCGGCTCCACGGCTTGCGCAAACTCGATGTTGGCGAGCGTGTATTCATGCCCGCAGTAGACCTTGGTCGCATCGGGCAGCGCGGCGAGTTTCTCCAGCGAGCGCATCATCTGCTCGGGTGTTCCCTCGAACAGTCGCCCGCAGCCGCAGGCAAAGAGCGTGTCGCCGCAGAAAAGTGATTCCACGCCATAATAGGCAATATGCGCTCGCGTATGCCCAGGAATATCGAGCACCGAGAGCGTCACGCCCAGCTGCGGGATCTCCACGCTGTCGCCTTCGGCGACGGGGCGGGTGAGGGTGGCGATGGGCTCGCCCTTCGGGCCGTACACCGGCACGGCGCGGAATTTCTCCAGCAGCTGCGGGATGCCCCCGACGTGGTCGGGATGGTGGTGCGTGGCGAGGATGGCGCACAGCTGCAGCTTCTCGCGCGCGAGGTACTCCAGCACGGGGCGCGCCTCCCCCGGATCCACCACCGCGGCGTGCGTGGCGTTGCGCAGCGTCCAGACGTAGTTGTCCTTCAGCGCCTGTAGCGGAACGATGTCGGTCATGGATCGCCAGTCCTTCGTGGGCAGTGCCGCGGCAAAGTATAACGGCGAGCGCGAATCCTTTTCGCAGTGGTGCGCCACGCCGCTCGGGCGCCACGTGCTCGACTGGGAACTGCAGCAGTTCGACAACGCGGTGGAGGATGTGTTCGGCTTCCGCGCCGCGCAGGTCGGGCTGCCCGAGCACGATTTCCTGCGCGCCAACCGGATCTCGTTCCGCTTCTCCCTCGCGCTGGAAGGCGGCGCGGCGCTCGCCGCCGACCCCCTGCAGCTGCCGCTCGCCTCGCAGAGCCTGGACCTGATCGTGCTGCCGCACGCGCTGGAATCGCACCTCGACGCGCACCACGTGCTGCGCGAAGCCGAGCGCGTGCTGCGCCCGGAAGGCCAGGTGGTGATCTCGGGCTTCAACTCACTCTCGCTGTGGGGCCTGCGCCGCAAGTTCGCGCGGCGCCGGGCGGGCTCGCCCTGGGACGCGCGCTACATCGGGATGCTGCGCCTGAAGGAATGGCTGCAGCTGCTCGGGTTCGAGCTGAACGGCGGGCGCTTCGGTTGCTACGCCCCGCCCCTCTCCCAGTCGCGCTGGCGCGAGCGCTTCGCCTTCATGGAGAAGGCCGGCGCGCGCTGGTGGCCGATCCTGGGCGGCGTGTATGTGGTGCGCGCGGTCAAGCGCGTGCACGGCATGCGGGTCATCACCCCCGCCTGGCGCAAGGAACGCGCGCGGCGCCGCGCGCTGGCCGCCATGCCGCAGAAGAACGGTCACGCCACCCACCACCTGCATGACTGACGCTGTCGTGGATGTCTACGCCGACGGCGCCTGCAAGGGCAATCCCGGCCCGGGCGGGTGGGGCGCGCTGCTGGTGGCCGGCGGCAAGGAGACCGAACTGCACGGCGGCGAGCCCGCCACCACCAACAACCGCATGGAGCTCATGGCCGTGATCCGCGCGCTGGATGCGCTGCCTGCGAGCAGGCACGTGCGCCTGTACACCGACTCGCAGTACGTGCAAAAGGGCATGACCGAGTGGATCTCGAGCTGGAAGCGGCGCGGGTGGAAGACGGCAGACAAGAAGCCGGTGAAAAACGAGGACCTGTGGAAGCAGCTGGATGAGTCGGCGCGCCGGCACAAGGTGGAGTGGCACTGGGTGAAGGGCCACGCGGGCCACCCGGGCAACGAGCGCGCGGATGCGCTCGCCAACAAGGGCGTCGATGGCGTCGTTTAGGAAAGAGGCGAATGTCGTCACCTAGGCAGATCCTCCTCGATACCGAGACCACCGGCCTCAACGCGAAGCTGGGCGACCGCGTGATCGAGGTCGGCTGCATCGAGATGCGCAGCCGGCGCATCTCCGACAACCATTTCCACCGCTACCTCAATCCGGAGAGGAAGAGCGACGAGGGCGCGGCGCGGGTGCACGGCATCTCGGACGACTTCCTGCTCGACAAGCCCAGGTTCGCCGAGATCGCGAAGGAGTTCGTGGACTACATCCGCGGCGCGGAGCTGATCATCCACAACGCGGGCTTTGACGTGGAATTCCTCGACCAGGAACTGGCGCGCGCCGGCCTGGGCAAGCTCGCGGACCACGTCGCCGGCGTGGTGGACAGCCTGGCGATGGCGCGCGAGCTGCATCCGGGCAAGCGCAATTCGCTGGACGCGCTGTGCGAGCGCTATGCGGTGAACAATTCGCACCGCACGCTGCACGGCGCGCTGCTCGATGCGCGGCTGCTGGGGGAGGTCTACCTCGCGATGACGCGCGGCCAGGAGAGCCTGGTGATGGACGAAGAGACGCCGGCCGAGCAGGCGGCGGTGGCGGCAAGCATCGACGCCTCGAAGCTGGTGGTGCTGCGCGCCACGCCCGGGGAGCTGGCGGTGCACGAGAAGTACCTCGACGGCCTTGCGAAAGAGGCCGGCGGCAAGGTCCTCTGGCGCAAAGCCTAGGCCGTCTGGCCGCCGCAGGAACTGCCGGCGCCCGCGGTGCAGCCGAAGCAGTGCCTGGCGGTGACGATTTTGCGGCGCTGCCAAGCGGTTTCGTCGAAGTCGCGGATGTGCGCTGCTGAGGCAAGAGGCAGTTCCAGCATCTGGTTGAAGTCGCAGTCGTAAAGACGCCCGTCCCATCCCACCGACAACGTATTGCGGCACATCAGTCCCGACACGGCCGCAGGATTGAAGGCGTTCACCAGCCGTTCCAGGTAGCCCTCGAGGTTGCCCGAGTCCTGCAACCACTCGAGGAAGCGCGAGATCGGCATGTTGTTCAGCACAAGCAACCGGTCGAAGCGGATGTCGAAGTTCTTCTGCAGGCCTTCGCGCCACTCGCGCTCCACCGCAGCTTGCGACGCGCCGAGGAAGGCGCCGGCCGGGTTGGACACGAGCGTCAGGCGCCGATGCGGGTCGCCCTTGCCGTAGCCCGCCGCGTTGAGGATGCGCAGGGCCCGGACCGAGCGCTCGAACACGCCGTCGCCGCGCTGCGCGTCGGTGTTCGGGCGGCGGTAGTGGGGGAGCGAGGCGACGATCTCCACCTTGCGTTCGGCAAGCCAGTCCACCAGGCCCGCGTTGCGAGGCAGGAGCAGCACGGTCAGGTTGCAGCGGTCCATCACGTGCTTGCCGGCGTCGAAAGCGGCCTGCACCAGGTCGCGGAAGCGCGGATGCAGCTCGGGCGCGCCGCCGGTGAGGTCTGCCGTATGCGCAGTGCTCCTCCTGATACTTGAAATCACGAGGTCTACCGTCGCGTCATCCATCATCGCGTCGGTGCGATCCGGGCCGGCATCCACGTGACAGTGCTTGCAGGTCATGTTGCACAGCTTGCCGAGGTTCACCTGGAAAATTTCCAGCGGCGCGGGCGCGAGCCCCGGCGCAAATGCGTCGAACTCGGCGCACACCGGCAAGCTCGCGAGGAGCTTCAGCTGTTCGGCAGGCGCGGCGAGCGGGGCCGAGCGGCGCCGCAGGCTCTGCGCGGCGCGCGGAGTAGCGCGGTCCTGCGCGAGATCCGCGGCAACTTCCTCCAGCCGGATGGCGGTCGTGCGCACCTACATGCCCAGTTTCTGCGCCCGCTCGCGCATCTGCATGCCGTGCACGAGCGACGAACCGCCGCGGATGGCCACTGCCACGTGCACGGCTTCGGTCATCTGCTCCAGGTCGACGCCCCTGGACTGGCAATCCTGGGTGTAGGAGTCGATGCAGTAGGGACATTGCACAGCGTGGGCGACGGCAAGCGCGATGAGGCTCTTCTCGCGCGCGGTGAGGGCGCCGTCGGCGAACACCGCACCGTAGTAGTCGAAGAACTTCTTGCCCAGTTCCGGGCTGGCATCGGAGATTTTGCCGAAATCGGCGAGGTGCTGGCTGTTGAAATACGTTTCCATGGAGACCTTTCTAGAAGTAGCGGACGACCAGGTAGGCGATGGCGGCGATGCAGGCGAGGATGCCCGGGATCGCGATCATCGAGATGTGCCGCTGGCGCTGCAGCGCGGTCTTCTGCAGGCCGATGGATTCCTCCACCGCGGCGCGGGAGCGCGCGAGCTGCTCTTCGACCAGCGCGCGCTGCGCCTTCAGGAGTTCGACCGCCTCGCGCTGGCGGTCGCGGATCTCGCGCAGGATCTCCACTTGCTCGCGTTGCAGATCGTCGCTCATGTCCTAGCGTGTGAACACCAGATGCAGGGCGATGGTCAGCGTGCCGGCCGACACGGCCGTAGCGATGACGCAGAGCAGGAACGCGTGGCGCAGCCTGGTTTCCGCGCCGGCGACGGCCTGTTCGAGGACGCCCACGGTGACCTGCAGCTGCTCCGCCAGGGCCTTGATGTTGCCCGCATTCTGGGCGGCGGCCGCCTGCAATTCAACGATCTGCTGTTGCACGACCTGCGCCTGGTCGGTGGCGCCGGCGCTTTTGCGCGTAAAGACCGGGACTGCCACGGAAATGATGTTGCCGACGTGGGGCAGGATGGCCTTGAGTGCGGGAAGGAACCAGGCGGCCATGTCAGTGCGTCAATTTCCTCGGCAGTTCAACGGCAGCTGGTTCGCGCGGATGTTGGTCTTGTTCTCGCCCCTGGCCGACATATTACCCGGCACCAGGGCATAACCGCAGACCCACGCCACCGGAACGATGGGCGCGTCCGGCACGACGGCCGGCCGCAGGGTGAGGATCTTGCCCCGGATGGAACCGTTGGCCCGGTTGCCGAAGGTGATGTGGATGGTGCCACCGTCCACCACCAGCGCGCTGATGTGGTTGTTGACTACTTTCTCGGGGATCGGCAGGCCGATGCTGGCATTGTCGGGCGGGAGGGTGCGCGCGATCGCCCAGGAGGCGGCGATCGGCGCCTTGGCGATGTCGGCGAGGGGCAGGGCTTCGGCGATCTGGTTGCGGATGAACTGGTCGAGGAAGGAGGGAATCGTCATCAGCGCGAGGATGGCGATGACCCCGACCACCACCATCATCTCGATCAGGGTGAAGCCGTCGCGGCGCGCGGCCATCCTTCGCTCAGGTGAATCGCCTGTTGAGAGCGCGCAGGGTCTTCAGGTCGTTGGATGTGTCGGTCATTGGTTAGCCTGCACGCCGCCGTCTCCTCGCCCAAAGCCCAAGGGTAAACCAGGCAGCCACCCCGAAAACTCCGGCAGCGACACAGACAGCATGCAATTCGCTGATGGACAGGACTCCCCAAAGCTCGTTGGACTTTGACCAGGGCGACAACGGGGTAATGTCGAGGTGCATGATGCTATCGAGTGCCACATGGCTATATGTCCCGAAAAACGCTCCCGTCACCGCTGGTACCCAGCCGATGGTGGAGGGGGAACCGAGCCACCCGACACCGTGATGCTCGAGCTCGCTGTTCCAACGAGCCAGGATGAGACGACACAGCGGGGGCGCGATGATCGCGACCAGGATGCCGATGACGGTCGCACCGACATAGCTGTGGCTCCAACCATGGAGGACGTCAGCATCGCGGATCATGCCGATCAGCGGCTCGATATCCATGGCCACTTGGGCGATGCCGAACACCAGGACGCTGAAATACCGGCCCGACACGGCTTTGAGTGCCAGTGCTGGGCCCATGTGGAAGGGGGTGAACGGCACGATCGTCGGGACGTTCGCAGTGGATCGCTCAGCCTATTCGATCTGAACATCCACCGTTGCTGTATTGGGATCGGTACATCCAACAGGGGAATGAGAGCAGACCCAGTGAACCAGTTTCTTCAAGTCTTCCGCAGAAGCTTGCGGAGCACTTATCCTTACTTGTACCTGTAACGGCCTCATTGCTGCGGATACGTTTTCATCCAGCCCGAGTACTCCTCGACTGTCGGTTTCGCTGGATACTGAAACTTCGAGCTTCGTCAGGTTGATGCCGAGCTTTGCAGCTCGCGTCGCAATGCCGGTTGCGTTGCAGGACGCCAGCGCAGCTCTCATGTACCAGGCCGGATTCGGCGCCGAGGCAGCCCCGCCCATGCCGGGGCATTCCTGACCCGTGCTTTCTCCGGATGCGCCGCAAGGACTTCCGTGACTTTGGCGATCGCTTCGCGAATCTTTGCAGTGGACATCGCTGTTTCCTTTGTGGGCATCGCTCAGAGCCATTTCTTCAGAAATTCGGTTTGCACCCGACTTGCCTCATCGAACAGCTCACTTGGGCAATAGAGCAGCCCGAAATGCCCCCCGGGAATGTCGACCCACTGCTTGGGCCCGGGAATGAGTTCGTAGGCCTGCCTGGCGACCGAGTAATTGGCGTGCACCATCTCGTCCTCCGGCGCGACTATCAGCAGCGTGTGCGCCTTGACGAAGGGCGCGCATAGCGTCGGGTGGTAAGGCACCGGCGTTGCCGGCAGCACCCGCGTGGCACTATTGATCCACCGGGTGCCGGCGCGGCCTCCGTAGTCGATGAACCAGCGGAACGCCTGGATGGGCTTGAGTAGAGACGGCGAGCCGGCCTGGTCGAAGGAGACAACTGGCATGGGACCCATTGTCGTCTCGGGCGATCCACGGATATCACCCCGCGAAAGTATCTCCTTGATGAGATCGAAGTTGGCCCGGCTCGGCTCGACTGCCGGCGGCTCCGCGCCGAATACCGGACACTGGGCGACGATGGCTTTGACCCGCTGCTCGATTGCGCCGACGACGATAACCTGGCCACCGGTATAGCTGTCCCCCCACAGTGCGATTCGCTCGGGATCGACCCCGTCCAGTCTTTCGGCGAAGTTCAGCGCGTCACGGTAGCCTCGGCACTGAATCCAGGGATTGATCTCCTGCCGTGGCTCGCCGTCGCTCCTTCCGAAGTTCCGGTGGTCGTAGAGCAGGACCGCCAGGCCGGCACGGGAAAACGCCTCCGCATATTTGTCCGCCACCATGGTCACCGTGGCCGACGTTCCGTGAGCCATGATGACGACCGGTGGCCGCCTGGTCTGCGACTCCGGCAAGAACAGCAGTCCTCGAAGCGTCGCCCCTTCGGACGGAAACTCAACGTCCTTGATCATGTATCGACCCCGGATGATCTGCGGATGCCCAACGTCGTGGTGAACGGCGGGCCGGCACCGTGCGTTGCGGTAGCGCTGCGTTCGCGGCCCGTCCGTTCCACCTGAAGTTAGGAGTCACGCCAACGTACCCTGGTGCGCGAGCGCGTTCCAAGTCATTCGGGCATCGCGTCGCCCGAGCCACCCATTTCCTTCGGCACATCTTTCAACTTCGGCAATCCATCCTTGATGCGTAACACCGTCTCCTGATAATGCACATGCACACCGGGCTTGAAGGGAAAGCCCGGGA
>JANMUO010000038.1:0-7735 GCA_031391655.1 Betaproteobacteria bacterium | reverse complement strand
CTTCATCTGCTCGGGGGTGGTGTTCTGCGCCTCGTCGAGGATCACGAACGAGTGGTTGAGCGTGCGCCCGCGCATGTAGGCAAGCGGCGCCAGCTCGATGGTGCCGCGCTCGAGCAGCTTGCCGGTTTTCTCGAAGCCCATCAGGTCGTAGAGCGCGTCGTACAGCGGCCGCAGGTAGGGGTCCACCTTCTGCGCGAGGTCCCCGGGCAGGAACCCCAGGCGCTCGCCGGCCTCCACCGCCGGGCGCACCAGCACGATGCGCTTGACCTTGTCGCGCTCGAGCGCGTCCACCGCGCAGGCCACGGCAAGGTAGGTCTTGCCGGTGCCGGCCGGCCCGACGCCGAAGGCGATGTCGTGCGCGAGGATGTTCTCGAGGTACTGCACCTGGCGCGGCGTGCGGCCGTGCAGGTCGGCGCGCCGGGTCAGGAGCTGCGGACCTTCCGTGGCGTCCACCGGAGCGTCGTTCTGCTTGAGCTCTGCCAGGCCGAGCTGCAGGTCATCGACGCTCAGGTCGTCAACGGCCTTGCCGTAGAAATGCTCGAGCGCCCGCGCCGCGCGCGCCGCCTGCTGCGGCTCGCCTTTCACGGTGAAGCGGGCCCCGCGGCGCGCGATCGAGACGTCGAGCGCGGATTCGATCTGCCGCAGGTTGGCATCGAGCGCCCCGCACAGGCGCGCCAGGCGCTGGTTGTCCAGCGGGTCGAGGCTAATTTCGAGGGGCTTAGCGGGCATCCACAAGCTCGCCGCGCAGAGTGTGCGCGAGCGCGGCGGTGATGCTGACGTCCACGAACCGCCCGCGCAGCGAAGCATCGCCGGCGAAGTTCACCACGCGATTGTTCGCCGTGCGGCCCGCCAGTTCCGCTGCGCTCTTCTTCGACGCGCCCTCGACCAGCACGCGCTCGGTGCCGCCGACCATCGCGGCGCTGGCGGCGTTGGCTTGCGCCTCGAGCAGCGCCTGCAGGCGCTGCAGGCGTTCCTCCTTCTCGGCCAGCGGCACGGGGTCGGGGAGCGCCGCGGCGGGCGTTCCCGGCCGCGGGCTGTAGAGGAAGGAAAAGGCGCCGTCGAAGGCGAGCTCGCGCGCCAGTTGCAGCGTCGCGGCGAAATCGGCTTCGGTCTCCCCGGGAAAGCCGACGATGAAGTCCGACGACAGGCTCAGGCCCGGGCGGGCCTTGCCCAGGCGCCGCGCGATCGAGCGGTATTCGAGCGAAGTGTAGCCGCGCTTCATCGCCGCGAGGATGCGATCGGCGCCCGATTGCACCGGCAGGTGCACGTGCGGTGCGAGCTGGGCGAGCTCGGCGTGCGCCTCGACCAGGCGCGGCGTGAACTCGCGCGGGTGCGAAGTGGTGTAGCGGATGCGGCCGATGCCGTCGATCTCGGCGACGTAGCGCAGCAGTTCGGCAAAATCGCCCGGCGCGCCTTCAATCTCGCCGCGCCAGGCGTTGACGTTCTGCCCGAGCAGCGTTACTTCCTTCACGCCCTGCGCGGCAAGGCCCGCGATCTCGGCGAGTACGTCCTCGAAGGGCCGCGACACCTCTTCGCCGCGCGTGTAGGGCACCACGCAGAAGCTGCAGTACTTGCTGCAGCCCTCCATGATGGACACGAACGCCGTTGCGCCATCGACTCGTGCCGCGGGCAGGTGGTCGAATTTCTCGATGGACGGAAAGCTCACATCCACCTGGGGCTTGCCGGAGGCGCGGCGGCGCGCCAGCAGCTCGGGCAGGCGATGCAGCGTCTGCGGGCCGAACACCACGTCGACGTACGGCGCGCGCGCGACGATGCCGGCGCCTTCCTGGCTCGCCACGCAGCCGCCCACCGCGATCAAGAGGTGCGGGTTGGCGGCCTTCAGGTGCTTCACGCGGCCGAGGTCGGCGAACACCTTTTCCTGCGCCTTCTCGCGCACCGAGCAGGTGTTGAACACGATCACGTCGGCATCGGCCGCCCGCGCGGAGGGCGCGAGGCCTTCGGCGCGCGCGAGCACGTCGGCGATCTTCGCCGAATCGTATTCGTTCATCTGGCAGCCGAAGGAGCGAAGGAAAAGCTTGCCGGCCATGGCGTGCGCGGCGCTACTTCTTGGCCTGCGCGGCTTCCTGCGGCGTCAGGATCCAGACGCGGGAAATCAGTCCCTGCGCGTCGACCTGGTACTTGACGATGCTGCGCGCGGGAATCGCCGCCGGCAGCACGAGGCGGTTGTGGATGTCGCGCACCTGCGCGCCGGGGGAGAGGCGCGCCTGCTTGCCGTCCACCTGGACGTACATTTCCTGCAGGTGGCGCATTTCGCCGCGCTTGGCGTTGGCCGGCACCGTGCGCAACTGCGCCAGCACCAGGGCCGATGCGCACAGGAGGATGGCGGCAGCGAGCAGGCGCGTCATCGGAGGAAGAAGTGGTGGCGAATCAGGGACTCGAACCCCGGACAAACGGATTATGATTCCGCTGCTCTAACCAGCTGAGCTAATTCGCCAAGCATGTCAAATTTTAATCCAGCCGGAGGCTTAGCGCCATTCGATCTCGCGATCGTTGGCGCGGGCCTCGCCGGGCTCGCGCTGGCGCGCGCGGCGCGCGGCCTGCGCGTTGCGCTCGTGGCGCAGCAGCCCGCCCCGGCCGCGCCGCTGCCGGGCGAGGACATTGACGCGCGCGTCTACGCCATCACCCCGGGCAATGCCGCGTTCCTCGCCGGCCTGGGCGCCTGGCGGGAGCTGGAGGCGACGCGCATCGCGCCGGTGCGCGCGATGCGCGTGTGCGGCGACGGCCCGGCGGCCGCGATCGAGTTCGACGCCTATCGCGCGGGCTGCGGCGAGCTGGCCTGGATCGTGGAAGACCGCGCGCTGCAGGCCGCGCTTTGGCGCACGCTGGGGGGCGACGTGGAGGTCTTCGCGCCGGCGCAGTGCGAGGCGCTCGACATCGGGCCGCGCGAGGCGCTGCTGAAGCTGCGCGACGGGCGCACCCTCGCCGCGAAACTCGTGGTCGGCGCCGACGGCGCGCACTCGTTCGTACGCGAACACTGCGGCATCGCCTCGGTGGGCGGGGCTTACGCGCAGAGTGCCGTGGTGGCGAATTTCGCTTGCGAGCGAGCGCATGGCGGCATCGCGCTGCAGTGGTTCCAGGGCGGCCCGGTGCTGGCGCTCCTGCCGCTGCCCGGCGAGCGCGTCTCGATGGTCTGGGCTACCGGGGACGCCGCGCGCCTGCTCGCGCTGGATGCGCAGTCGCTGTGCCGCGAAGTGGAGCGCGCGAGCGCCAATGCGCTGGGCGAGCTGCGCCTGCTGGGCGCGCCCTGCGCGTTCCCGCTGCAGCGCATGGCGGCCAAGCGCCTGGTGGCGCCGCGCGCCGCGCTGGTGGGCGACTCGGCCCACGTGGTGCATCCCCTGGCGGGGCAGGGCGCCAACCTCGGCTTGCAGGACGCGCGCGAACTGGCCGCCGTGCTCGCGGCGCGCGAGCCGCAGCGCGACCCAGGCGAGCTGCGCCTGCTGCGCCGCTACGAGCGCGCCCGCGCGGCCGACGTGCGCGCCATGGACGCCACCGTGCACGGCCTTTTCCGGCTGTTCGCCTCGAGCGCGCACCCGGCGGCGCGCCTGCGCAATTTCGGATTGAACTTGACCGACCGTTTGCCGGTCCTAAAGAACCTTCTCATCCGCCAGGCGATGCTCTGATGAAAAAAGTGTCCGTGTTCCTTGCTTTCCTGCTCGCCGCGGCGGGTGCGCTGGCCGACGAGGCCAAGATCCGCCGGGTGGTGGAAGCGGCGCTCGGCGGGGTGCGCGTGGAAGCGGTGCAGCCCTCGCCGCTGCCGGGATTCTTCGAAGTGCGCTTCACCACGCGCGAAGGGCCGCAGATCGTCTATACCGACGACGAGGCGAACTACATCCTCGAGGGCAGCCTCTACGACACGCGCAAGCAGCGCAACCTGACCGAGGAACGCCTGCGCAAGCTCTCGGCGATCAGCTTCGACGCGTTGCCGCTCGAGCTGGCGGTGAAGGTGCAGCGCGGCAACGGCAAGCGCGTGTTGGCCATGTTCTCGGACCCCTACTGCCCGGCCTGCCGCCAGTTCGAGCAAACGCTCGCGCAAGTGGACGACATCACGATCTATTACTTCATGTACCCGGTGATCCGGCCAGAACTCGCGGACCACTCCAAGGCGGTGTGGTGCTCCCCTGACCGCGCCAAGGCCTGGCTGGACCTCGCCGCGCGCGCCAAACCGCGCCCCGCCGCTGCCGCCGACGCAAGCTGCGCTACGCCGGTCGAGCGCGTGGTGGAGCTGGGCAAGTCCTTGCGCGTGACCTCCACGCCGACGCTGTTCTTCGCCAACGGCGAGCGACTGCGCGGCGGCCTGCCCGTGGCGCAGCTGCGCACCATGCTGGATGAATCCGCGCGCCCGGCGCGCGCGGCGACGAAGTAGTAGAGCGCTAGAGCTTCGGCAGCGGCTCGCCGCGCGGCCATAGCAGCCACAGGCGGCCCGCCTGGCGCATGCGCCCGGCGAGTGCCCCGGCTTCAGTCCCGGTGCCCCAGAAAAAGTCCGCGCGCACCGCACCGCGGATCGCGCCCCCTGTGTCCTGCGCCGCCACCAGGCGCTCGAGCGGCTGCGTCGACAGGGGGTAGGTGGTGGCGAGGAACACCGGCGCACCGAGCGGCACGTAGCGCGGATCCACTGCAATGCTGTAGCCCGCCTCTAAAGGCACGCCCAGCGCGCCGATCGGTCCGCCCGCCGAGGGCAGCTCGCGAAAGAACACGTAGCTCGGATTCTGGTTGAGCGCTTCCTGGTAGCGCCCCGGGTTCGCCGCCGCCCAGGCCTTGATGCTTTGCATCGATGCCTGGTCGAGCGTCATCTCGCCGCGCTCCACCAGATATCGGCCGAGCGAGCGGTAGGGATGCCCGTTCTGCTCGGCGAAGCCCACGCGCAGGCGCTCGCCCGTGTCGAGCTGGATCTGGCCCGATCCCTGGACCTGCAGGAAGAACAGCTCCACCGGGTCGGCGATCCAGGCGATCACGGGTGCGGGCAAGGCCCCTTGCGCATCGAGAGCAGCGCGCGTGCGGTCGTCTATCTCGCCTCGCGTGTAGTAAGGCTCCAGGCGCCGCCCGTTGAGCCGGCCGCGCAGGCGCATGCCGCGCAGCTCCGGGTACTGCCCGGCAAGGTCCACCACCACCAGGTCCTGCGGCAGCCCGAACACCGGGCGCGCATAGCGCGTGCTGCGCGCGCGGCTGCCCTCGAGCACCGGCTCGTAGTAGCCGGTGACCTGTCCTTCGGCGAGGCCGTCGGGGGCCACGATGGCGTAGGCGCTGAACGCGCGCTCGAATAAGGCACGCGCCGCCGCGTCGTCGCCCGCGGGAAGCGCCTTTGCTTCGTCGCACACTGTCTGGAGCGCGCGCGCATGCGCAAGGCGATGGCAGCCGGCAGCGAATGCACGAGCGCTGGCGGCGTGTGGCGCTTGCGCCCAGCCGGGCAAACCGGCAAACGGCGTTGGTTCATAGCGGGCTTCGGCGGGCGGCTTGGGCGGCGGGCAGGGACAGGTCGCCGCGGGCGGCAGCTGCGAGCAGCCGGCCCCCAGTAGAATCACCGCCACCATGTGGGTCGTAATCCTCGAAATGCTGGTGGCGCTCGGACTGCTGGTGCTCATTGTCTGGTGGACCTGGCCGAAGAAGCCCAAGGACGATTGAGTTTCAATGCAGGACGCGCGGCACCGAGAGCGTGAACTCCGCGATCGGCGCCTCGAAGCGCGTGCCGTCCTCCGCCACCATCTGGTAGGTGCCGCGCATGGTGCCCACCGACGTGGAGATCGAGGTGCCGCTGGTGTACTCGTAGCTCTCGCCCGGCCGCAGCACAGGCTGGGCCCCGACCACGCCCAGCCCGCGCACCTCCTGCACCAGGCCCTGCGCATCGGTGATGACCCAGTGCCGGCTGATGAGCTGCGCGGTGACGTTGCCCGGATTGCGGATGGTGATGGTGTAGGCGAAGACGAAGCGGCCGGCATTCTCGTCGGACTGGTCGGCGAGGTATTGGGTGACGGCGCTCACCGCGATGTCGTAGTGTTTCTCCTGGGCCATGTGAGCATTGTAAACTCGCTGCCATGGCAATCCGCATCGCACCAAGCATCCTGTCCGCGGATTTCGCGCGCCTGGGCGAGGAAGTGCGCGCCGTCGAGGCTGCCGGCGCGGACCTGCTGCATTTCGACGTCATGGACAACCACTACGTGCCCAACCTCACCGTCGGGCCGCTGGTGTGCGCGGCGCTCAAGCCCCACACGAAGATGCCGATCGACGTGCACCTGATGGTGAAGCCCGTGGACCGCATCATCCCGGAGTTCGCCAAGGCGGGCGCCAGCATCATCAGCTTCCACCCGGAAGCTTCCGAGCACGTGGACCGCACCATCGGGCTGATCAAGGAACAGGGCTGCAAGGCGGGCCTGGTGCTCAACCCGGCCACGCCGCTTTCCTGCCTGGACCACACGCTGGACAAGCTCGACCTGGTGCTGCTGATGTCGGTCAACCCGGGTTTTGGCGGGCAGCAGTTCATCCGCGCGGTGCTGCCCAAGATCGCCGAGGTGCGCCGGCGCATCGAAAAACTGGGGCGCGACGTCTGGCTGGAAGTGGACGGCGGCGTGAAGGCCGACAACATCGCCGAGATCGCCAGGGCGGGAGCCGACACCTTCGTCGCCGGCTCGGCGAATTTCGGGGCGAAGGACCGCGACTATGCGGCCGCCATTCGTGACATGCGCGCGGCATGCGCGCGCGGCTGATGGTATAGTTTCCGCCGCCGTGAACCACGTTTCCCTCCGCACCGAGAACCTCCGCTGGCAGAGCTGGCGCCGCTGGCGCCGCTAATCAAACGCGCGCCCCGGGCGGCTCGGCGGCGCGTTTCTTTCAGGCCGCAACGCAGTTCCCTCAAGCAGTAGCAACGGAGACCGTTTCATGGACGAGCTCGAGTTTAAGCAACTCGCGCAGCAAGGCTATACGCGCATTCCCGTACTGGCGGAGGCGCGCGCAGACCTCTACACGCCCCTGGCGGTGTACCTGAAGCTGGCCGGCGGTCCCTTCACCTACCTGCTCGAATCGGTGGTCGGCGGCGAGCGTTTCGGGCGCTACTCCTTCATCGGCCTGCCGTGCGCCGAGCGCATCGAAGCGCGCGGTGCCACGGTGCGCCGCCTGCTGCGCGATGCGCGCGGCGCCGATGTGTGCCTGGAGGAAGTGCAGGGCGACCCGTTCGAATACGTGCGCGCCTACCTCAAGCGCCACCGCGTGGCGCCCGCCCCCGGCGCGCTGAAGTTTCCCGGCGGCCTGGCGGGCTACTTCGGCTACGAAACCGTGAGGCACGTGGAGCCGCGCGCGCTCGCCGGCGCCAAGCCCGATGCGCTCGGCACACCGGACATGCTGCTGCTGGTGTCGGACGAGCTGGCGGTGGTGGACAACGTGCTCGGCAAGCTGCACCTCGTGGTGTATGCCGATCCGCGCCAGCCCGACGCCTGGCGCGTGGCGCGCGAGCGCCTGGAGCGCCTGCGCCTGCGCCTCGCGGTGCCGCTGCCCGAGGGCCTGGTGCTGTCGCAGCCGCGCGAAGAGGCGGCGCCGGCGCCGCTCGCCTCGTCCATCGCCGAAGCCGATTTCCTCGCCGCCGTGCGCCGGTGCAAGGAGTACGTATTCGCCGGCGACTGCATGCAGGTGCAGGTATCGCGCCGCATCACGCGCGAATTCCGCGCGCCGCCGGTCACGCTGTACCGCGCGCTGCGCTCGCTCAACCCCTCGCCCTACATGTTCTATT
>JANMUO010000281.1:0-6014 GCA_031391655.1 Betaproteobacteria bacterium | reverse complement strand
GCCCAGCGCCTGCGCCGCCTCTTCGTTCTCGCGGATCGCCTGCCAGTAGTAGCCGGCGCGCGAGCGCAGCAGCCAGGCGCACAGCGCAAAGGCGCCTGCGGCCAGCGCCAGCATGGCGTAGTAGTACATCGCCGGGGGTCCGCGGAAGTTGAGCAGGTCGATCTGGTCGCGCTGCGCCACCTTGAGGAACATGCCGCCGGGGCCGCCGGTCCAGCCCAGGTGATCGAAGCCGATGCGCGTGAACTCGGCAAACGCAATGGTGAGCAGCGCGAAATAGACCCCCGAGATGCCGAAGCGAAAGGCCAGGAAGCCGATGGCGGCGCCCAGCAGCACGCAGACCAGGATCGCCAGCCACAGGCCGGCCCAGGGTCCCAGCCCGTAGTGAAAGAACAATCCCCCGGCGACGTAGCCGGCGACGCCCACGTAGAGCGAATGGCCGAGCGACAACTGCCCGGCGAACCCCATCATCACGTTCCAGGCCTGGCCGGCGAAGGCGAGGTACAGGATCAGCGTTGCCACCGAGAGCAGGTAATTGTTGGCGATCGCGGGCAGCGCCGCGAGCAGGAGGCCGAGCACTGCCAGCATCGCGGCGGCGCGCCGGTTCAGGATTTCCTCCCCAGCAGCCCCTGCGGCCGGAACAGCAGCACCAGGATCAGCAGGCCGAAGCTGAACATGCTCTTGGCCGAGGGCGTGATGAACAGCCCCGCCATGGCTTCCGACACGCCGATCAGCACGCCGCCGAGCAGCGCGCCGCCCATCGAGCCGAGGCCGCCGACGATGACAATGACGAAGGCGAGCAGCGTATAGGCGGGTCCGAGTTGCGGCGTCACTTCCAGCAGAACGCTCATCGCGCAGCCGGCCACCGCCACGCAGGCCGAGCCCAGGCCGAAGGTGAGTGCGTACAGGTGCTTCACGTCCAGGCCGACCACCTTGGCGCCCAGATAGTTGTCGGCACAGGCGCGGATCGCCTTGCCGGTCAGGGTGAAGCGGAAGAAGGCGAACAAGGCGGCGGTCGCCGCTAGCGCCGCACCGGCGGCAAAGACGCGCGCCTTGTCGAACAGGAGTGGCCCCAGCGCGAAGGATTCGAGCTGGTAGGCGGCCTGCACGTTCCTCGCGTCCGGGCCGAAGGCAAGGAGCAGCCCGTTCACCATGATGATCGCCACCGCCACCAGCAGCATGAACTGCGAGTGCTCGGGGCGCGTGATGAACGGGTTGATGAGCGCGGCCTGCATCGCGTAGCCGAAAGCGAAGAACGCCGCCGCCACCGGCAGGATGGCGAGGAAAGGGTCGAGGCGGAGCGAGGCGAACAGCAGCACCGCCGCGTACATGGCGATGGTCATCATCTCGCCGTGGGCGAAGTTGACCACGCGCACCACGCCAAAGATCACCGACAGGCCGAGCGCCATCAGGCCGTAGATCAGGCCAGTGAGCACCCCAGAGATGACGACGTTCGCGACGAGGTCGGCGGACATAAGAAAAAGGGGCCGGTGGTTCCGGCCCCTGGATTCTCCCTGCCGGCGCCTAGCCGCGCTTGAAGTCGGGGGAGGGGAAGATCACCTTCGCCTCCTGGAACTCTGTGGGCAGGGTCACCAGCGGCCGGCCCTTCTGGTTCTGGATCGCCGCGGAAAGGTTGCCTTCCACCTGGCCCTTGGCATTGAACTTGATGGGGCCGCCGAGCGACATGCGGTTGGCCACCGGGATGTCGGTCTGGCGGATGGCGTCGGCGAGCGTCTTCGCGTCGGTGGTCTTCGCGCGCCGGTAGGCGTCCGCCGCGATCATGATGGCGTCGTAGGTGTAGCCGGCGTTGGTGCCGTGGAAGTACAGCTGGTCCTTGGGGAACAACTTCTTGAATTCGCGTTCCACGGTTTTGGTCATGTTCGATTTCGGGTTGTACCAGACCGTGTTGCAGATCGCGTAGTCGGAGTACTTGCCCAGCGCCTTGGTGTACTGCTCTTCGTAGAGTCCCGGCGAGCCCGGACTGATGATGCCCATCGGCTCCCAGCGCTGCTTGACCATCTCGCGCCGCAGGACGATAGCGTCGTTCAGGCGGCACACCAGCATGAGGAAGTCGGCCTTCGCGGCCTTCGCCTTGGAGATCTCGACAGTCAGGTCCTTGGCGGCCGGGTCGTAGGGGATGGTGTCCACCACCTTGAAGGGCAGGAAGTCCAGCCGCGGCAGCGTGAAGCCGATGCCCTTGGCCATCGCCTGGCCGAAGGTGTCGTTCACGTGCATGAACACGGCGCTGCGCGGCACGGTATTGGTGCTGCGGAAGATCTCGCCCATCAGCCCGAGGCCGTTGCGCACCAGGTCGGGCGCCGTCGGGAAATTGCGGAACACGAACTTGTAGCCCTGCTCGGTGATCTGCGGCGCGGCGGCGATGTTGATGATGAAGGGCACGCCGCGCTGCTCGGCGACCTGCGCGATGGCGGCGGTGTGGCCGGAATCGAATGCGCCGACCAGCACGTTGGCGCCTTCCTGGATCAGGCGTTCGGCGCGCGTGCGCGCGACGTCGGGGTTGCTTTCGGTGTCGGCGTTCATCAACTCGACGTCCACGCCCAATACCTGCTTCAACACGGCGGGCGCCACGTCGGCGCCCTTCTGGCAGGACTGGCCGATGAGCGCCTGCACGCCGGAGCGCGGCAGGAGCACGCCGACCTTGAGCTTCGCGGCCTGGGCGCGTGCGATGCCGAACGGGTGGAGCGCAGTGGCGGCGCCTGCGGCAGCGAGGGCCTTGTTGAACTGTCGACGATTGATGCGCTGCGTCATGAAATCCCCCTCCTCTTGGGTCGGACTGTTATAGACCATTACAATTCGCCGGTCAACGATGTCAAAGCTTCCTTCCCCCTACCGCCCGCGAGTCCTCGCGCCGATCTCGCGCGTGAGCGGCCTCGACTACGACGTGCTCGACGAATTGCTCGGCTACGCGCTGCGCCGCGCCCAGGTCGGCATGTTCCTCGCCTTCCACGTCGCCACTCGCGGCCTGGACATCACGCCGCCGCGCTTCACCGCGCTGGTGATCGTTGGCGCCAATCCGGGCATCGGCCAGTCGGCGCTGGGGCAGGTGCTGGGCATTGCCCGCTCCGGCGCGATGATGCTGACCGACTGGATGGAGGATCGCGGGCTGGTGGAGCGGCGCCGGCGCCCGAACGACGGGCGCTCCTGGGGGGTGCACCTCACGGCACGTGGCGAGGAGCTGGTCGCGCGCATGAAGCGGCGCGTGAGCGCTGAGGACCGCAAGCGCGCCCGCGTGCTGGATGCGAGCGAGCGCCACGAGCTGCTACGGCTGCTCAACAAGCTGGCGCGATGACGGGAGCTGCGTTCCGCAAGGTCTCGCTCGGCCCGGCGCAGGTAATAGTGGAGTGCGACGCGCGCGGCACCCGGCTGCGCTCGCCGGCGCCGCTTGGGCCGTATCCGGCGCGGCTCACCGAGCGACTGCTGCGCTGGGCGATGGAATGTCCTGAGCGAACATTTGTCGCCAAACGCGGTGAGGACGGCGCGTGGCGCCGCATTTCCTACGGCGAAGCGCTGGCGACGGCGCGGCGCATCGGCCAGGGGCTGCTCGATCGGGGCCTGTCCGCCGAGCGGCCGCTGATGATCCTTTCGGAGAACGATCTTGAGCACGCCATGCTCGCGCTGGCGGCGCTGCACGCGGGCGTTCCTTTCGTCCCGGTGTCGCCGGCGTACTCGCTGGTGTCGCAGGATTACGGCAAACTGCGCCACGCCGTGCAATTGATGACGCCCGGCCTGGTGTTCGCGTCGCACAGAAAATACGGCAAGGCGATCGCCGCCGCCGTGCCGGCCGGCACCGAGGTCGCGTTGGACCTGCAGCAGCTCTCGAGCGAGAACACGTCGTCGGTGGATGCCGCCCACGCCGCCATCCGGCCCGATTCGATCAGCAAGTTCCTCCTCACCTCGGGTTCGACCGGCTTGCCGAAGGCGGTGATCCATACGCAGGAAATGCTCACCAGCAACCTGCAGATGATCGTCGATTGCATGCCGTTCCTCGCCGAAGAACCGCCGGTGCTGGTGGATTGGCTGCCCTGGAACCACACCTTCGGCGGCAGCCACAATTTCGGCCTCACGCTGTACAACGGCGGCACGCTGTACATCGACGAAGGCAAGCCGGCGCCGCAGTTCATCGGCGAGACGCTGCGCAACCTGCGCGAGGTTGCCCCCACGGTGTACTTCAACGTGCCGCGCGGCTTCGAGGAGATCGTGCGCGCGCTGCAGGCCGACCAGGACCTCGCGAAGAACTTTTTCAGCCGCGTGAAGATGCTGTTCTACGCCGCGGCGAGCCTCTCGCAGCCGATCTGGGATGACCTGCATCGCCTGGCAGAGCAGACGGTCGGCGAGCGCATCCTCATGATCACGGGCCTGGGCATGACCGAGACCGCGCCTTTCGCCATCTGCGCGAACTGGGAAGCAGGGCGCTCGGGCGGCATCGGCCACCCGGGGCCGGGCACCGAAGTGCGCCTCGCGCCGGTCGGGGACAAGCTCGAAGTGCGCTACAAGGGGCCGAACGTGACCCCGGGCTACTGGCGGCAACCCGAGCTCACGCGCGCCTCGTTCGACGAGGAGGGCTACTTCAGGAGCGGCGACGCGGCGCGTTTCATCGATCCTGCCGATCCGCAGAAAGGCCTCGCCTTCGACGGGCGCATCGCGGAGGACTTCAAGCTCGACTCGGGCACCTGGGTGAGCGTGGGCCCCCTGCGCGCGCAGGTGATCGCGGCGGGCGATCCCTGGGTGCAGGATGCGGTGATCACCGGGCACGACCGGCGCGAAGTGTGCGCGCTCGTCATCCCTCGGCCCGGAACGCCCGCCACGCCGGAACTGCGGCAGGCGCTGCAGCGCCTGATCGATACCTTGGCCGCGCGCAGTACCGGCGGCTCCAACCGCATCGCGCGCGCCATGCTGCTCGCGGGGCCGCTGTCCATCGACGCGGGGGAAGTGACGGACAAGGGCTCGATCAACCAGCGCGCGGTGCTCAAGGCGCGCGCCGATCTGGTAGAAATGCTGTACACGGAACCCTACGCACCGCCGGTGCTGAAAGCCAAGCCATGAACCTCGCAGACCTGGTCGCTATCGACGTCCACACCCACGCCTGGAAGTCCGCGCTGGCAGTGGGCGACACCCCCACCGAGTCGCAGCAGGCGATGGGCAACTACTTCCGCTACGCCCCTCAGCACCAGACGGTGCCCGAGATGGCCGAGATGTACCGCAAGCTCAAGATGGCCTTCGTGGTGTTCACGGTGGACGGCGAAAAAGGCGCCAGCCGCAAGATCACCAACGAGGAGATCGCGGAGCTCGCGCACAAGAACGCGGACGTGGCGATTCCGTTCGCCAGCATCAACCCGCACCGCGGCGAGGCGGGCGTGCGCGAGGCGAGGCGGCTGATCAAGGATTTCGGCGTCAAGGGCTTCAAGTTCCACCCGTCGGTGCAGAGCTTCAGTCCCAACGACCGCATGGCCTATCCGCTGTACGAGGCAATCGCCGAGGCGAAGCTCCCCGCGCTGTTCCACACCGGGCAGACAGGCGTGGGCGCCGGCACGCCCGGCGGCGGCGGCATCCGCCTCAAATACTCCAACCCGATGCTGCTCGACGACGTGGCGGCGGACTTCCCCGACATGCCGATCATCCTCGCGCACCCGTCGTTTCCCTGGCAGGAGGAGGCGCTGTCGGTGGCCACGCACAAGCCGCAGGTGTACATCGACCTGTCGGGCTGGTCGCCGAAGTACTTCCCGCCGATCCTGGTGCAATACGCCAACACGCTCCTGAAGGACAAGATCCTGTTCGGCTCCGACTACCCGGTGATCGCGCCGGAGCGGTGGATGGAAGAGTTCGACAAGCTGCCGATCAAGCCGGAAGTGCGGCCGTTGATCCTGAAAGAGAACGCAAAGCGCCTTTTGAGGCTCTAAGCACCATGCCCGTCAAGCAGGAGCTGCGCGAAGGCCTGGTCCCGGTCAAGGTCTTTACCGACACGATCGAGCCGCAGGCGCGCCAGCAGCTCGTCAACA